>WGDB01000037.1 GCA_015493495.1 Helicobacteraceae bacterium
GAGATGGCGAAGTAGAGCATCTCTAATGCGCCATGGTATTCTGTATGGCCAACTTTTTGGAAAAAACCAACCACTAAGACCATAACGATGACCTTAGAAATTTTGTCTTTGAGTTGGTCAAGTGAGTGAATGGCTAAGATCTTGTTGTCTTTACCTTCATCACACTTGGCAGCATCGATATCTGAGATGAAAAGCTCATACAGACCAAAAGAAAAGATCAACATCACAACACCAATAAGGTACAGGTCAACCGCACCGATGATGCCACCTACCACATCTTCATGAAAATGCTCAGGATGGGCATGGTGTAGATAGGTTGTTATGGTAAAACTGGCAGTGTTAAAGACATCAACACTCGCCACTATAAAAAGAATGATTGCCCCAAGAAGACCAAAAATAACGGCCAAAAGAACCATGAAGCGCGTACCCCATAGGCTGTTTTCAAAAATTCTTTCTAACACTACTGAGCCTCTTCTAGTTCTACCCATTTTTGGGCGATGCGTACTGCGTTAGTTGCAGCACCAACACGAAGGTTATCTGCAACAACAAACATATGAAGCATGTTGTCACGGTAGAGGTCATTTCTAATACGACCGACAAAGGTCTCATTTTGGTCAATGCACTCTGCTGGCATTGGGTACTCTGAAGCTTCAGGATTATCAATAACAACAATGTTAGGTGCTTTTTCTAAAAGTGTTCTTGCCTCTGAGGCTTCTACCGCGCTGTCAAAAGTCAGTGTTAAGGCTTCTGAGTGGCCGCGAAGAACAGGAACACGGACACAAGTTGCACTAAGTTCTACATTTTTATGCAAGATCTTAGTTGTCTCGTTGACCATTTTGATCTCTTCTTTAGTGTAGCCACTCTCTTGAAATACATCGATCTGAGGGATAACGTTCAGTGCGATCTGGTGTGCAAAAGCTTTGTGCTCTGCTTCGTCAAGTTTGAAGGCAAAAAAAGCCTGCATCTGAGTGACCAACTCTTCCATCGCGAACTTACCGGCACCTGATGTCGCTTGGTAAGTACTGACATCGACACGCTTTAGGTCATAGGCATCATCAAGTGGTTTCAGTGCTTGTACCATCTGAATGGTAGAACAGTTAGGGTTGGCGATGATCCCTTTGGTCTGCCACTTGGCGATATCTTCAGGATTGACTTCAGGAACCACCAAAGGTACCTCTTCGTCCATGCGGTAGTGACTAGTGTTATCAATAACAACAGCACCTGCTTCAGCAGCAAATGGTGCGAATTTAGCAGAGACAGAACCACCTGCTGAAAAGAGTGCGATATGGATCTCTTCTTCATCAAAAACAGTCTCTGTCAACTCTTTAATAACAAGGTCTTTACCGTTAAATGTTACTGTATTACCTGCGCTACGACTACTCGCTAAGGGTACCAGCTTATTTAGAGGAAAATCGATCTCCTCCAAAACTCTTAAGATCTCTTCGCCGACAGCGCCACTTGCGCCAACGACTGCTACATTATAGTTTGCCATTAAAATTGTTCCTTTTATCTATATTTTATGAATTAAAAAAGTGTATCGTTACCATCTTCATCGATCTTTGGCGCTGCCTGATCTGTCTCTGGTTTCAAATCACCGGTGTCTGAACGGTCACTCTCATCTTCTTCTATCTTCGGACAACGTGCGATGTTGACCACATCATCACCCTTAACGATGTAAACACCAGAGGTGTTACGACTAGACTTAGAGATGCTCTGCATGTCGACACGGATCATTTTGCCCTCTTTGGTGAGTGCCATCATGTCCATCTTTTCGTCTACCATTACGGCTCCAACAACTTTGTGACCCGTCTTCTGGTTAAGCTTCATAGCAATAACACCAGAACCTGCACGGTTGGTCAAACGGTACTCAGCAGCAGTGGTACGCTTACCAATACCTTTTTCACTGACGGTTAAGATCTCTTGTTCATCAGAGTCTATGACATTGGCATCAATAACACGATCATCATCATGTTTGAACTTAATACCGCGAACACCACGAGTGGTACGTCCCTGGTCACGGGTCTTTTCGATCTCGAACTTGATACACTGTGCCTGTTCTGTCAAGATAAAGAGATACTTGGTATCAACAGTCGCGATTTTCGCTGTAATCAGTGCGTCATCATCATCAAGAACAATAGCGCGAACACCGTTGCTTCTGATGTTAGAGAACTCAGAAAGTTTGGTACGCTTCACCACACCGTTTTGGGTAAAGAAGACCAAAGACTTCTCATCACTGAAGTCTGTAGTAGGTAAAATAGAACGGATCTTCTCATCTGGAAGCAGGTTGATAAGGTTAACGACTGCTTTACCTTTCGCTGTACGAGAACCTTCAGGAATACGGTAAACCTTCAACCAGTGTAACTGACCACGGTCTGTAATAAACAGCAGTGTGTCATGGGTCATACAGGTAAAGAAGTTCTCGATGAAGTCATCATCATAAGTGGTTACGGCTGTTTTACCCTTACCACCACGGCGTTGCTTCTCATAGTTAGCTAAAGGTACACGTTTGATGTAACCACGGTGTGTAATCGTCACAACCATAGGCTCATTAGGGATCAGGTCTTCAATGTCGATATCGTCATAGTTGTCTTCTAGTGAAGTACGACGTTTACCATCATAAAGTTCATGGACTTCAGCAAGTTCATCACCGATGATACCTTTTAGTACCTCTTCGCTTTTAAGAATAGACTCAAGGTATTCGATGACTGCCAAGATCTCACGAAGCTCGTTTTCGATCTTCTCACGCTCAAGACCGGTTAGCTTTTGAAGACGCATGTCCAAAATAGCTTGTGCCTGAATCGTAGAAAAGTCAAACTCACTGATAAGACCTTCGCGTGCCTCTTCTGTGTTTTGAGACGCACGGATCAGTTTAATGATCTCATCGATATGGTCAAGAGCTTTTTTAAGACCCTCTAAGATATGTGCTTTGGCTTTGGCTTTTTCAAGATCAAAGATCGTACGACGAATGATAACCGTCTTGCGGTGGTTCAAGAAGTGCTGTAACATCTCTTTAAGTGCAAAAACACGTGGTTCTTGGTTAAAGATAGAGAGCATGATAATACCAAAGGTCGTCTGCATGTTGGTCGATTTGAACAGGTTGTTAAGTACGATCTCACTCATCGCGTCACGCTTAAGCTCGATAACCACACGGATACCTTCACGGTCAGACTCGTCACGAATATCAGAGATACCTTCTACCTGCTTGTCTTTAACCAAGTTGGCGATGCTCTCAATAAGGCGCGACTTGTTAACCATATAAGGAAGTTCATCAATAACGATGATGTCTTTTTTACCCTTGATCTCAGTGTGTGTCTTGGCACGTACTTTAATACGGCCACGACCTGTCTCATAAGCATCCATGATCCCTTTTTTACCATAAATGGTACCACCCGTTGGGAAGTCAGGACCTTGGATATGTTCCATAAGTTCAGGTAGTGTTGCTTCTGGGTTCTCAAGCATCATACGAAGTGCTGAGATGATCTCATGCGGGTTGTGTGGTGGGATGTTTGTTGCCATACCAACCGCAATACCTGATGAACCATTAATAAGCAGGTTTGGAACACGTGTAGGAAGAACATCTGGTTCTTGCGTAGTGCCATCGTAGTTATCAAGCATGTTAACGGTCTCTTTTTCAAGATCCTTTAACATCTCTCCAGCATACTTGGTCATACGTGCTTCCGTATAACGCATGGCTGCTGCGTTGTCACCGTCAACTGAACCGAAGTTACCTTGACCGTCTACAAGTTCCATACGCATCGAAAAAGGCTGTGCCATACGAACCAATGCGTCATAAACTGCCGTGTCACCGTGTGGGTGGTACTGACCAATAACGTCACCGACGATACGTGCCGACTTTTTGTACTTGGCACCTGCTGAAAGGTTCAGCTTGTCCATTGCGTATAAAATACGACGGTGAACAGGCTTGAGTCCATCACGAACATCAGGAAGCGCACGACCGATGATGACACTCATAGAGTAGTCAAGATAACTCGCCTTTAGCGTGTCCTCAATATTAATGTTTTCTATATCACTGTTTTCTAACAAATCGCTCATATACGAACCTTAGTAATAAATTGGGCTAATAATACAAGAAAATGGCTTACAACCACCTCAAAAGGCCTTATATGAGACTTCAGTGTTGACATTAATATAATCTTAAACAGTAAAAAAGCCATATTTTACAAATATAGGTCATTTGAGCTGTCTAAAAATAGTACATGAAAAATTTAAAAATATTACATAATAAAAAGAAACTGTCTAAAAAATAGACAGAAAGTGTATCGCAAAATCGTGTCAAATAGTTTATACTGAGGGTGAAAATAATTCCAAGGAGAAAGAATGAAAAAATTCTTACTAGCCCTTCTTCTTTTGCCAACATTCGTGTTCGCTGAAGATACTTTAAACACAGGTGACACTGCATGGATGATGGTCTCGACTGCATTTGTACTGTTGATGACACCTGCAGGTCTTGCACTTTTCTATGGTGGTATGACACGTACTAAAAATATCTTGAATACGTTTGCAATGGTACTCGGTGCCTTTGTTGTGGCATTTGTTGTATGGATTATTGCAGGTTATTCTATCGCATTTGGTACCTCTGACAATGCTATGATCCAAAATGTATTTGGTGGTCTTGGCAATGTGATGCTAAACGGTATCGCATGGAATGACTTAAGCGGAACATACCCTGCTTATGTGTTTATTGTCTTCCAAGGAACATTTGCAGCGATCACTGTAGCTATTGCGGCAGGTTCTGTGATAGAGCGTATTAAGTTTTCGACTTGGCTTGTGTTTGTTGCGATCTGGGGACTGGTAGTCTATGCTCCGATCACACACATGGTCTGGGGTGGAGACGGTGCACTTCTTTTCGACCTGGGAGCACTTGACTTTGCTGGTGGTACTGTTGTTCACATGAATGGTGGTCTTGCAGGTCTTGTTCTTGCATACTTGGTTGGTAAGCGTAACGGTTACCCAACAACAGCTATGAAACCTGCAAGTGTTATCTTGACAGCAGTGGGTGCAGCACTCCTATGGTTCGGTTGGTATGGATTTAACGGTGGTTCTGCATTTGGTGCAAATGAGATCGCCGGTCTTGCTTATATGACAACAACGATCTCTGCTTCTATTGCAGCGATCACTTGGATCTTGCTAGAGTGGTTCGTCTTTAAAAAGCCGACACTTCTTGGTGCTGCTACTGGTGTTATCGCCGGTTTGGTAGCGATCACGCCTGCCGCTGGTTTTGTAAGTGTAGGTGGTGCATTTGTAATCGGTATCGTAGGTACGATCATCGCTTTCTATGGTGTGGTCTACATGAAAAAAGCATTGGGTTATGATGACTCTCTTGATGCATTTGGTGTTCACTTCTTGGCTGGTCTATGGGGTGCTATCGCAACGGGTATCTTCGCTCTTAATGACCAAGACCTTTTATGGGATGGTCCACTTAAAGAGACGGGTGACCGTATGGGACAGATCCTGGTTCAGTTTGAGTCTGTGATCATTGTTGGTCTCTTTACAGCTATGGGTACGGCTCTTGTTTATTACATTGCAGTACTTATTACAGGTGGTAAACGTGTTGATGAAGAGCAGGAAGCTATGGGTCTTGATGAGTCAGTACACGGTGAGCGTGGGTTTAATCTTTAGGATTAACTCTTTAGTCAAATACTAACGATGTTGGGAGTATAATACTTCCAGCACATTCAAATTATCAGGAGATAAATTTATGAAAAAAATTGAAGCAGTTATCAAACCGTTTAAATTAGAAGATGTAAAAGATGCACTAGCTGAGATCGGTATTACTGGTATGACAGTGAGTGAAGTTAAAGGTTATGGTCGTCAAAAAGGACACTCTGAACTTTACCGTGGTGCTGAGTATGTTGTTGATTTTCTTCCAAAGATCAAGATGGAGATGGTCGTTACTGCGGAGCAGGTTGAAGAGGTGGTAAATACTATTGCTGAAGTCGCTGCTACAGGTAAAATTGGTGATGGTAAGATCTTTGTTTCTGACATAGAAAAAGTAATCAGAATACGTACAGGCGAAACAGGCTCAGACGCTATTTAATTTAGTTTCAACACACCTTGCACCGAAATCTGACTCTCGACGCACAGCAACACGACTCACGATTTAGTCGTTCGCTGTAGTGCGCTGTTGGCTCTTCTGCACTTTCGGTCAGATGTTTGGCACAATCTGCACTAAACCTAAAATAAATATATTTAAAATACTTTTACTTTGACATAAACACCAACCTTACGCTTCTGTAACACTAGAGTCAGTATAATCCTATTTATGAAAAGCCATAAGACACGATCACTCTTTTACTCTGTTATCGTGCATGCACTGGTTTTGTTGTTACTGTTTGGCTTGGGATGGATGGTTACAGAGAAGGTAGAGAAGGTCTCTGCTGTGAAACCTACGGTGGTGATGCTCTCTCAAGTACGCTCTTCTTCTGAGCTCCCTACAGCTAAAGTACCCCCTGAAAAAGTTGTGAAACCTCCAAAAAAAAGATTACAAAAACCTAAAAAGATAAAACCAAAGCCTGTAAAGAAGAAGGCTCGCAAGCCGAAAAAAAAGCCTATGGTTAAAAAGAGGGTACCTCTGCAAAAAGCACCTAAGATAAAAGAGAAGGTAGTTGAAGCTAAAGTGGTACCAAAAGAGGTGGTTGAAAAAGTATCCGAGGTGGCGAAGAGACTTCCAAAAGAGGATAGTGAACTTATTGTCACACCAGATGAGCGTGTTTCACTCTCAAAAGTGGCCAAAGAAGCGATCGCAAAACCGACGACGCCCCAAAGTACACCAGAAGATATCTATGTCAAAGCACATATTTCAGAGATCATGGCGCTGCTTCGCAAGCACTTGTATTATCCTCGAATGGCACGTAAACGCCATATGCAGGGGAAGGTAATGGTGCGGTTTGAACTGCTCACGGATGGGTCGATACGCAATATTACGATAATAGAAGCAAAACGAGAGTTGTTGGGTAAGGCTGCTGTCACAACGATAGAGAGACTTGAGGGAAAGTTCCCTTTGCCTAGTGAGACATTAGTGCTGCATGTACCTATTATGTATCAGTTGAAATAGTGCTTACCCTAGTGGATTTAATCTTGCGACTCCATCGTCTTTAACGGGGTATAAATCATTTTTTACCTATAATGTCGCCACTAATATATAAGGGTAAACATGAGCATCTATAGAGAATACGACATACGTGGAATTTTTGAAAAAGAGTTAAACGAAGATACAGTGACAAAGATTGGTTTTGGTCTTGCTCAGAAGATCAAAGGCGACTATGTAGCTGTTGGTTATGATGCCCGTTCTCACTCACCGGTACTTTTTGAATATCTGGTTGCAGGTCTTAATGCTGGTGGAAAAACTGTTTTAGGCATGGGACTGGTTCCAACACCGGTGAACTACTTTACGAACTATCAGGAGTGGGACGGTATTACACCGACAGCTTCCATCATGATCACAGGTTCCCACAATCCTCCTGAGTACAATGGTCTTAAGATCACCGTAGACAAAGCTCCATTTTTCAGTGAAGCGATTTATGCTCTTGGTCGTGAGATCGATGGTATGGAGTTTCCTCAAACTGCTGAGCGCAAGGTGATCGAGATCGATGCTTTGACACGTTATAAAAAGTTTATGCTCAAAGAGTTCGCCCATCTTAAAGGGATGAAAGAACGTATTGTCTATGACTGTGGAAACGGTGTGGCTGGTGTCTCTATCGTCGATATCTTTGAAGGTCTTGGTCTCAATGCCAAAGGGATCTATGTCGATCCTGATGGAACCTTCCCCAACCATCACCCCGATCCTTCTGATGAACACAACCTTGTAGATGTTAAAAAGCTTTTAGAGGTGGAAGGCGATATCGCTTTTGCTTACGATGGAGATGCTGACCGTATTGCTGTTTTGACTCATAAAAACAACATCAAGGGTGACCAGATGGCCCTGTTGTACTCTATGAAGATGGACAAACCAACCGTTATTGGTGAGGTGAAATGTTCTCAAGTGATGTATGACGAACTTGAAAAACGCGGTGCAACGGCTATTATGTATAAAACAGGGCACTCTAACCTCAAAGTGAAGATGAAAGAGACCAATGCTGACCTCGCGTGTGAAGTGAGTGGTCACATCTTTTTTAAGCATCGCTACTTCGGTTATGATGATGCTATCTATGCAACCTTTAGAATGTTAGAGTTGATTCAAGATGGAATTGACTTAGATGCTGAACTGGCAAAACTGCCGCAAGTGTTTTCAACGGAAGAGATCAAGGTCGAGACAACGGAACAGGAGAAGTTCGCATTGATGGATGCCATCAAAGAAGCGCTTAAAACACCGCCGGCAGACTTTCCACACATCAAAGAGATCATTGATGTAGATGGTGTTCGTGTGATCTTTGACAAAGGGTGGGGACTGGTTCGTGCGAGTAATACAACACCGGTACTGGTGACCCGTTTTGAGTCTACAGACCTTGAAGAAGCCAAGCGTTATGAACACGCGCTTAACACCGTTATCGCTGCAGCGAAAGCAGGTCTCTGATAGATGTTGTTCTATGTGACACTGTTTGTAGCTATACTCTATTTTAAGATCTTTCGTGTTCGCCGACAGCAGGAGAAGCTGGGTCTGTGGAGTATGATAGAAGGCACTGTAACGATCTTTATACTCTTGGCCCTTGTCATCTTTGGTTTTATGGTACAAAGTTGGTATGAAGTTTTGATCGCGATCGTTATCAGCGCCGTTATGGCGAGTCTTATGATCACCACGGTACAATTAGGGATCTTTATTGACGGCAAACCACTGTTCAAACTTTCTGCGATCTACCGGTTGATGCCTCTGATGGCACTCTTTAGTATCGCGGGTACGATGATGACTTTAACACAATATTATTTAGGATAAACAATGAAAACACATTCACTACTGATGCCCCTGGACATGCACCTACACCTTCGTGATGGTGAAATGCTTCAAAATGTTGCAAAACTTACGTCATATACTTTTTCAGGTGCAGTGATCATGCCAAATCTTGTTCCACCGGTAAAGACTAAAGAGCAGGTCTTAGCTTATAAAGAGCGCATTATGTCCGCATGTGGCATGGAGATACAAGAAGATGAGTTTGATGAGATCTTTGAAGAAGAGGGGCTTAGTGGCGGTGACTTTGAGCCATTGATGACGATCTTTTATGATAATTATGATGAAGATTACCTAGATGATATCCGTGATGAGATCTTTGGTATCAAACTTTATCCTGCAGGAATCACAACAAACTCAGAGGGTGGTGTTGCCTCTTTTGATGTTGAGACAATGCGTCCTACCTTAGAAGCAATGGCCCGTATGGATATTCCACTTTTGGTGCACGGAGAGACGGATGGTTTTGTGATGGATAGAGAAGCAGAGTTTATGAGTGTTTATGAACTACTTGCTATGAACTTCCCTGATCTAAAGATCGTCATGGAACATATCACGACCAAGGCAGCGGTAGATATGTTGGATAAATATCCAAATCTTTATGCAACGATCACGGTGCAACACCTTTTGATCACACTCGACGAAGTTGCCGGTGGAATGCTACAGCCTCATCTCTTTTGTAAGCCCATCGCTAAACGTCCGGAAGATAGAGAAGCGTTGCTGAATGTCGCGCTTAATGCCCACCCAAAAGTGATGTTTGGTTCAGACTCTGCTCCACATCCTCAGCATGCTAAAGAGTCCTGCGGTTGTGCTGCCGGTGTATTTACTGCACCAATCGCACTGCAAGTACTTTGTGAACTTTTTGATAAACACGGTAGACTTGATAACCTGCAGAGTTTTGTCTCTGACAATGCCCAGAGCATCTATGGTATCTGTCCAGAATTTAAAGAGGTCACTTTGGTAGAACAACCTTTTAAAGTACCTGCCAAGTATGGTGAAGTGGTACCGATGTATGCCGGTGAGACTATTGGCTGGAGTATCGAAGACGTATTGTAGAGGCGGCTGCTTTGGCTAAGATACTGTTGCTTGAAGATGATCTGCTTTTAGGTGAGACGCTAGAGGACCTTCTTGATGAAGAGGGTTATAGTGTTCACTGGTGCAAAAACGGTCAAGAAGCATTGGATGCCTCATTTGAAAACAAGTTTTCCCTTTATATATTTGACATCAATGTTCCGCTTATAAACGGACTGACCCTTCTCAGTGAGCTGCGCAGTGCAGATGATATGACCCCCGCAATCTATCTTACTTCCCATCAGGAAAAGTCTGTATTGCAAGAGGGCTTTGCAAGCGGTGCGGACGATTACATCAAAAAACCTTTTGACAGTGATGAACTGCTGCTGCGTATCCAGGCACTTTTACGACGGAGCAGTAGAGATGAAGCGCAGTGTGAGGGAAGTCTCTGTGTCGATCACAAACGTTCTGTTATCCTCGAAGATGGGATAGAGCTATCTCTCTCGAAAAAAGAGTTTACCCTGCTGTCGCTGCTGATCGCCAACGAAGGCAAGACAGTCTCTAAAGAGATGATCATCGACGCACTCTGGAGTCATAACAGCAGCGTAAGTGACGGCTCTATTCGGGTACTGATTACACGGCTTAAACAAGAACTTCAATCTGCTGAAATCGAGAATATTCGTGGGATCGGGTACCGTCTTGTTCCGTAATGTTCAGCTTACCATCTTCTTCTTTTTTGTTGTCACAACACTGCTGATCGTCACACTCTTTTACTATCTGCAAACGCGTATTGCTTTGGAATACCTTGTCTTGATGGTTCTTTTTTTGGTGCTGGTTATAGGTTATGCCATCGCCAAACTTTCCATAGAGCCGCTGCGTGAACACTTCACACAGCTCGAACACTTCTCTAAAGAGATCCTGCATGAGCTGAACCTGCCCATAAACACCATCATGACCAATACCTCCATGTTGAAGCGCAAGATTGAGGACGAGAAGTCTCTGAAGCGTTTCTCACGGATCGAAGCATCTTGCGCTATGTTGCAGGAACGTTATAAAGAGCTGGACTATCTCATTAAAAAACAGATGCAGCATGAACAGGTCGAGAGCTTCGATGTGGCACTGCTGGTGCAAGAACGTCTGAAGTTACTCAAACCTCTATATTCCAAGGCGCACTTCCATGAAGATTTAGAAACCATTAGTGTAAATATAGATAGAATAGGGCTTGCAAAAGTGATAGACAATATTATTGATAACGGCGTGAAGTACTCTCCAGACGATGCTGAGATCGAGATCAAAACAAAAGATAAAAAATTAACGATCAGTGACAAGGGTCAGGGGATGGATGAGGTCGAACTCTTCCAGATCTTTGACAGATATTACCAAAGTGATGAGAGTACTTTGGGCTTTGGTATCGGGCTTGGTCTGGTCAAGACTTATTGTGACAAATACAAGATAAAACTGCATGTAGACTCCACCAAAGGTGGGGGAACAATCATGCAATTAGACTTTTCAGGGGTAATATAAATGGACGTAGCAGGTTGGCTGAAGATAGCCGAAGAAGTCTTGGATTATGGGATCATGGGAACACTTGGGGTGATGAGCGTCGTCGCTTTATGGATGTTTATAGAGCGTCTGATGTTTTATAAAAGCATTAAACTTGATGAATATGATAACAAAGACCTTTTGGAGATCGACCTGACAGACAACCTCTCTGTTCTCTCAGCCATAGGTGCCAATGCCCCTTATGTTGGATTGATCGGTACGATCCTCGGTATTATGATCACATTCTACGGGATGGGTGATGCTGGGGCGGTCGATACAAAAGCGGTGATGAATGGTCTTGCACTGGCTTTGAAAGCAACTGCCTTTGGTATCATTGTGGCCATTCCCGGTATCGTCTTTTATACCATCTGTATCCGTAAGGTTGAGCGTCTCAGTGCGATCTGGGAAGCCAATCGTGCAGGACAGGGAAGTCAAAAGTAATGAGACATCGCAAAAAGTTTGACCAGGTCAATGTCATCCCTCTGATCGACATCCTTCTGGTCCTTTTGGTGATGGTCATCACAACAGCTACCTTTATTAAGCAGGGTATTTTGCCGATAGAGCTTCCTGAAGCCAAAGCTTCTGAGAAAAAAGAGGATAAAAAAGAGTTTGACATTTATATCACTAAAGATGGAAAATACCATTTGGATAAAAAAGAGATCTCTATTGGAGATCTTGAAAGCAAACTCTCCGAGATCGATAAAGATCAGACGGTTGTTTTGCGTTCGGATAAAGATGCGAGTTTTCAACACTTCGTCTCTGTAATGGATATCTTGAAAAAACTTGAACATAAACAACTCTACATCGTTACCAAAGAATAAGGATGTTAGCACGGCTTTTTGAACCTGTACGCAAAGTGTTTCAAAGGGTCTCTCCCGGATATAAAAATGGCCTCTTTATTTTAGGCGCACTCTCATTGATGGTGGGATTTGGCCTGGAAGGTTACCATTTTGAAAGTCAAAATCTTCTACTCCTTTATCTACTGATCTTTCTACTACTTTTATGGGTCTATCTCTACAGTGCAAACATCTATCATCTTCAGAGGAGTCTCTCCTTACTGAAAAAGAGTCTTTTAGAAGTCTCAAGAGGACGTTACAGTAGACGTATCGAAGCTCTGTCTATACCAGAGTGTGCATTTATTCATGAAGATATTAATAACATCTTATGTACTTTGGACAAAAAAAATACCTTTTTACAAGAGTATAAAAAAGTGGTTGATGCCAGTGCCCTTTTAGTCAAGACTGATGTCCATGGGAAGATCACCTATGTCAACAAAGCTTATGAGCATCTGAGCGGGTACAGCTTGGTTGAACTCACAGGGAACTCCCATGCTTTGGTCCGTTCTCAAGCCACTACAAATGTCTACTTGGAAGCGTTCTGGAATACAATTTTAAATAAAGAGGTCTTTACCGGTGAGTTTGAGAACCAAGCTAAAAATGGCGAGACCTTCTTTGTGGAGTCAACAGTAGTTCCCATTGTCGATGAAGCAGGAGAGATCTTTGAGTTTATCTCTATTATGTTTGATATTACTGAACATAAAAAACAGGCCTTGGCACTAGAAGAACAACTCTACATCGATACCTTGACGGGGTTGCCTAACCGTAAAGCACTGCATGATGCTATAGAGATGCATTATTCACACAAACTGATGTTGATCAACATAGACAGCTTTAGTACGATCAACACGATCTATGGAGAAGCGGTAGGTGATGGCGTGATCGTTGCCTTGGGCGAAAAGCTAAAAAAGTTGGTGCATAGAGAGAGTTTGACACTCTATTATCATGGGGGTGATGAGTTTGCTGTTTTGGCAGATGAGAAAACGCCTTCTGACTTTTTTAAAGAGGACACCATCTTAATAGCCCATCAACTCAACCCCATAGAGTTAGTGAGTCATTCACATAACATCAACGTACGGGTTCGTATTGGGGTAGCTCAAGGAACAAAAAGTGGTAACCATCGTTCACTGATATCCATGGCCTCACTCGCTATGAGAGAGGCCCAAAAATCTAAGCAAGCCTATGCCTTTTACTCTGAGGTGGATGATGATGTCTTGCATTTGGAACAGAACCTTTTGACTTTAGAAATAGTAGAAGAGGCCTTGAAGTATCAAGGGGTTAAGTTACATTTTCAAGCGATTGCTAACACTAAAAAGCACGAGGTCGAGAAGTTTGAGGCCTTGGTCCGTATTGTGGACAGAGAGGGTGTGATGCACTACCCTAACAGTTTTATAGAGATCGCCAAAGGGGCGCGACTCTATAGCAAACTTTCCAGAGAGGTCTTTCGACAGACCTTGGAAGCGGCACAGAAAAATCCTCTTTATGAGTTCTCGTTTAACATAGAGATGTCTGATATCTTGGATGCAAGGACTCGACGCTATATCTTGGAAAGCCTGCGGGCATCTCACTGTGCTGAGCGTATTGTGTTTGAGTTGGTGGAGTCAGAGGCTTTGGAGAACAATGATGTGGTCTTCCACTTTTTTCAACTTATTAAAGCAGAGGGTTCGAAGATCGCAATAGATGATTTTGGAAGTGGCTACTCTAATTACGCGTACCTTATGAAACTGGGTGTCGATATAGTCAAGATAGATGGCTCTTTAGTTGCTGATATCACGACGAACCTTGACACCAAGAGGATCGTGATGTCTATTATCAACATCATTCATGAACTGGGGATGCAAGTCGTGACAGAGTATATAGAGAACAAAGAGACCTATCAGATGGTACTGCTTCTGGGCGCTGATTATGCTCAAGGTCATTTTATAGAGAAGGCTACGGGTATTGATGCCACTACACTGCTTGAGTAGTTCAATAGATGAGCGACTACTTGTAGATGCTCGGGTAAGGGTGTTGCTTAGTTAAATGTACCCATAACACCCACATAGATCCCTCTGTAACTCATGTTTGCTTTGAAGGTCTCTACATCACTTCCTCGCAGGTCGTAATAACTCTCTCGGTATCCCATCTCCAAGCCAAGTTTGGTGTTATGATCAACTTGAAACAGCAGGTCCATCTTTGCCCGTACATCATAAAGACGTGAGTCACCAAAGATATAGACCTCATTTTCTACTTCAAATCCAAGTTGGGCAGCGGGTACTTCATAGCGTGTTGTCAGAAAAAGCATTGGGATAGACTTTCCACCACGATCGCCTATGTGTAAGGGTAAGATGAGTTCTGCATTGTAGGTGTAGTCAAATGACTTCAAACCACCGCCTATACCGATGCTGGGGTAAGTCTTATGTTCAAAAAACTCATAGTAGAGATAAAGGTCATAGATGTTGTGTGAGAGACCCGATGGCCACTCTTTGTCATTAAACAGTGCTATTGCGAGTTGAAACTCTGGTGGAAAGTCACTGGTGTCTGTCTCTAAGTGTAGTTTAGAGTCACCTTGGGTGTTGATCTTCAGATATTGCAGTCGCAGTTTTGGAAGATACTCAATGTTACTTTTGAAGTCGCCCCAAATATAAAACTGTCCACTTGTACGCATGTCAATATCTGAATATGACCCAGCAAATCCCTCATCTGTATACTCTATATGCCCTTGTGCACCGGTATAGAAAAGACCCGTGCCCATTTCAATATCAAGATCGATAGCACTTAGTGTTTGTGATAGAAGTAAAAGGGTGAAGGGAAGAAGCTTGATGGGAACTCTCCTTGTAGGGCTTCGAAATATTAATCTATATTAGAATTAATTATAGCAGTGTTGGCTTAATCGAAGTTATTTGAAGGTGATGACCGCTCCGACAAAGAGACCTTTATAGCGCATATTACCAGTCACTTTTTCTACATCATCACCTTGAAGGTGGAAAAACTGGTCCCGATAACCAAACTCCAGACCGGCAGTGGTCTTCTCATCGAGTGGAAACATCAAGTCCATCTTAACTTGCCAATCATACATCTCAGAGTCACCAAAAACATAGACTTTTCCATCAGCTTGAAAGCCCATGTTCATAGAAGTTGCCTCGTAGCGAGAGGTGAAAAAGAGCAGGGGTGCACCAGAGTCATCGCGGTCACCAAACTGTAATCCAGGGACAAGGTCAATGTCCATAATATAAATATAATTGAAGTATTTGTATCCCAGTCCCAGACCTAATGAAGGCCAGGCACTCTTTTCAAAATATTCATAATAGAGTGTAAAATCAAAAATATTGTGTTGTAGATGACTGTTCCAGGTTTTGTCATTTAAACCCAGTGGTGCCAATTTTTCTATGAGCTCTTGTATCTCTTGTATAGAACTTTCCAGGTGGGCAGTAGAGTCTCCATCTGCAGAAATATGTAAGTATTCAAAACGCATTTTAGGCCAATATTCTATATGGGTGTCGAGATCTCCCCAGATATAGAACTGTCCACTGGTTTGTAGTGCAGTGTTGGCATAGGAACCTTGAAAACTCTCTTCAACATAGTCTATTTTTCCTTTTGCCCCTGTATAAAAGAGCCCCGTCCCCATCTCAAGATCAAAGTCTAAAGCATAAAGAGAGTGACTTAGTATCGTCATCAGTAATATAAATCTTAATTTCATAAAGTATCCGAGTGTTTGATTAGAGAAATTATATCGCTTCATTATGAAAGGAGATGTAAAACGGCGATGATCAAGATATATAAAGGAGGAGACAAGGCCAAAAAGTGTCATGCTATAATTGCAGTATGAAAACAGTACTGTGGATGATATTGATCAGCTTAGAACTCATGGCTGCACCTTGGCAGCTAGAAAAAGAGGATGATGGTATCACTGTTTATACTCGAGAAGTTACTGGTTCGGAATTTTTAGAGTTTAAGGGGATCGTTGAGGTCGATGCTTCGGTAGATGCCGTGGTGGCTTTTCTTTATGATACGGAGCGTACAGCAGAGTGGATCCATGATTGTGATTTTGGTATGACATTGGAAGAGGTAGATTTTAGAGACAACTACATCTACCAGACATTTAATCTGCCTTTTCCTGCCAGTGACCGTGCACTTATACTACACTCTACCTTGAGCTATACACTAAAAGGTGCACGTCTGGACTCTATAGCCGCAAGTGATTTTTGTAAGGAGCGGGAGACAGAGCGGTGTCAAAGGGTAATCCAAAATAAGATGTTAATGATCACAAAGTCCAAGGGAAGCTATACTATGATCAAAACGGGTGCCTCTAAAACAAAGATCATCTGGCAGCTGCATACAGAACCTGGAGGTTATATCCCCACTTGGTTGGCCAATGCCCTTGTTGTGGACCTTCCACTTTATTCCCTTGCAAAACTTAGAGAGATGGTCTTAGAGCCTAGATATTATAAGATGACGCGAAGAGAACTCGAGCGGTTATGGTCACAAGAGTATAAAGCATTTCATTAATGAAGAGAGGATCAGGTTCTTTAGAGGTATGTTTAAGTCATATCCGTAAAAATATGACATTTAGTACGTATGATAGTTACTTAAAAAAGGAAAAAAATGCAGTGGCGAATGACCTATAACAATATTGGTGGTGCGGCCTGTTCGGTGCGTGGTATTGCACACAGAACAACAAAAGAGGAACTTGAAGCCTTAGCCATAGCACTAAAAGGTAAAATAGAAAATATTAAAATAGAAGAGGTTCAAAGTTCTCTGCAAAAGGATAGTTGATGCAAAGTCTGAAAGTAGTAATTAAAAAGGTCTGTCTTATTGCTTTTCAAGATAGAGGGTATGCTTACCTTTGGGTGTATTAGAGATGGCTATAGAGACTCCTTTTATTACAGCAGATGGAATCGTAGAGATCTATTGGGAAGATCAGTTTCAGGGTATTGTTCTTATTGATAGGTTGAACCCTCCGCATGGTACTGCACTGCCCGGTGGGTTTATGGACAGAGGTGAGACCATAGAGCGGTGTCTTCAACGTGAGATGAAAGAGGAGATCGGACTTGATGTTGAGATCATCACACTTTTGGGACTCTATTCAGACCCCAGTCGTGATCCACGTTTTCATACGGTCTCTGCGGTTTACATCTGTCGTGCAGATGCTTATCCTAGGGCAGGAGATGATGCTAAGAGTACTAAGGTGGTATCTTTAGATGCTTTAAGTCAAGAGCAGTTTGTTTTTGACCATGCCAAGATCATAGACGATTATCTACAGTATAGAGTTTTCCAAAATGATCAACACAGGTGAGATAGAGACGGGTGTCGAACTCTAGTTGATGGTAGTGTGGTTCCATATGCTCGCAGAGTTTGTAAAAGGCTTTGTTGTGTGCTTTTTCTTTAAGGTGTGCCAGCTCATGCACCACGATCATCCGTAAAAAGGCTTCAGGGACATTTTTAAACATCGAAGCGACACGGATCTCATTTTTACTTTTGAGTCTATTACCTTGGACTCTTGAGGTAAAGGTGTGCATGCCTAAGGCGTTGTTGATGACGTGTATCTTCCCATCGTAAAGTACTTTACTGAGCGGTTGGCTCTTTTTGATAAAGGTATTTTTGATCTCTTGTGTATAGTCATAGAGCTTTTTGTCTGTTTTGTAACTGTGGGAGGCCGGGTACTTCTCTAAGATAAAGTCAGAGAGACGTTTTTGTTCTATTAAGGTACGGACGTCTGCTTTGACTTTAGGGCTGTAGTGCTCTATATATTTGAGGTCTATCAATACTTCGTAAGCCCTTTTACTGATGGGCATCAAGTGATTTGTTAAGAATGTCTTCTATATCTTCGACCTCTAATTCAAGTGTTGACAACAACTCCTGCATCGTGGCAAAATTACCTTCTTCTATGGCAATAGCGATGCGGAGTAGGTTCCCAAGCATACCTTCTTTTTGGAGCAGGGCATCTTCTACTTCCGGATCCAGGTCAAATGATTTTAAGGTCTGTTCCACTTCAACATCAAAGACATTGTCAAGTAGCGACAAGAGGGCAACAAGATGTGCCTGTTCTAAAATCTTACTTCCTCCCACCGCGTCAAGTTTACTTAAAATACCCATCATTGTATCAATACGGTTTTGGATCATAATAGAATAACTGCTTTTTTCTGTCTCGATTTTTTTACTGGAGCGAGAGTAGATGATCATCATCAACCACTGCATCAGTTTGACTTCACCAACACGGGTGATGATCTCTTGGATAGAAGGTGAACCACTAAGATCAAAGTCTGGTATGGATTTTACATACTGAAGGAGTTGGAGGGTTAATTCATTGTGCTTTTCAAACTCTTTTGCAATATCGTCTATCTGATAGTCAGACTGTAACATGTTGAAAATACGAATCACACCCAAGTGCTTTGGGTCGAGTCTGTTCTGTTCAGTAGTATGGATTTCAGCAATAAAGTAGCCTTGAAAATAGTCAAAATCGAGTCTTTTGTACTCATCAAAAACCTCTTGAAACTCAATCTTTTGGGCAATAAGTTTTTTATCTTTATAGATTGAGATGTTGTTTTGTAAGGTCTCAATGTCAGTTTGAACCGTATCAAACTTTACATAGTCTACGTAGGCAAGAACAGGGCCAAAGTTCCCAATATAGTTCTCTTCAAAGCGGGCATTGTCCAAGGCAAAGACATACCCCTTCTTGTGGAGTTGTTCCAAGTTGGCGATCTCTTTTTTCCCCATGTGAATATCAGCAGCAAGTTCAAAGACAAATATGTCTTTAGGAAGGTTGTAGAGGATATCCGTAAGAAGGATGTCTCCACTTATATTGATAAAGGCTTTAGCATCACCAATGCTGTTGTCAACACCGACTTGGTTTAAAATGTTAACGAGGACAGAAGAGGTCGCAAACCGGGGGTCTGTGAAGCTTCTATTGCCTTCATCATCTCTATAGAAAAATTCATAACCAATAGTAGTATTGTTAAGATCAACGATAGGCTGTTTGGCCATGGTTAGTTTGTTAGACATTGCAAACCTTTATGTATGAGTCTGGGATAGTAACAGATACCTAGACTCTGTATGTATACCTTTATACTACAAAAGATATTCTAAGAAAGAACATAAAACATTCTTTGATAGTGGTATTTTTGAGGCGCAAGGTGATTTTGGGTCTTTTTAAACGTGATCATACGCTTATAGACGCTCTAGAGGTGCCTGCCAATAATATGTTATGATTTCCCAAAAATTATGGATCCTTTATGAGCGAAAACCCTACCATCTCTTTAGCAGACTATAAAAGCCCCTCTCACCATATTGTACATACCGATCTGACATTTGAGATCTTTGATGAACATACCCTCGTAATCAACCGCATGCAGATCAAACGTCTTGAGAATAGTTGCGATACTCTTTATCTGCAAGGTGAAGGTCTGAAACTGCTCTGTGTCAAGATCGATGATGTCAAAGCAGAAGGTGCTTTTAGCACAGATGCCAGTGGTATGCACCTCTCATGTGACAAAGAGGTATTTATGTTGCAGGTGGTGACAAAGATCTATCCTGATGAAAATACTACATTAGAGGGACTGTACCGTTCTGGTGAGATACTCTGTACACAAAACGAGCCGGAGGGTTTTAGACATATAACCTATTTTATAGACCGACCTGACAATATGTCAACTTTTACAACGACGATTATCGCAGAGAGCAAACGCTATCCCGTGCTCCTTGGCAATGGAAACTTGGTAGAGACAGAGGTCTACGCGGAAGGTCGTCATATGGCCAAATGGGAAGACCCTTTTGCCAAACCCTCTTACCTCTTCGCTCTGGTAGCAGGAGACCTTGGTGTGGTGCGCGATACTTTTACAACAATGGGTGGTCGTGATATCGCCTTGAACATCTATGTGGACAGAGGCAATGAAAGCAAGTGTGACCATGCTATGCACTCTCTTCAGAAGTCTATGCAGTGGGATGAAGAGCGTTACGGACGTGAGTATGACTTGGAGATCTATAACATTGTGGCGGTTGACAGTTTCAACATGGGTGCTATGGAGAACAAGGGTCTTAACATCTTTAACTCGCACTATGTTTTAGCTGATGAAGATTCTGCCACTGATCAGAACTTTATGGGGATAGAGAGTGTGATCGCTCATGAGTATTTTCATAACTGGACGGGTAACCGTATTACCTGTAGAGACTGGTTCCAGTTGACGTTGAAAGAGGGTCTGACAGTTTTTAGAGACCAGAGCTTCAGTGCGGAGATGAATGATACTGTGGTGCAGCGTATCAGTGACGTCAAAGCACTCAGAGAGCGTCAGTTTGTAGAAGATGCAGGGCCCACAGCACATCCTATTAAACCCCAGCAGTATATAGAGATCAATAACTTTTATACTGCGACGGTTTATGAAAAAGGTGCTGAGGTGATCCGAATGATCCATACTCTTTTGGGGGCAGAAAAATTCCGTGCAGGGATGGACCTCTATTTTGAGACCTTTGATGGGCAAGCGGTACGTACAGAGGACTTTTTATGGGCTATGGATCACCAGGGTGGTTTTGACTTGGAACAATTTTCAAGATGGTATGTCCAGGAGCGTACACCGACCTTGGTTGTTAGAGAACACTATGATCCTAACCATAAGACGTTTACCTTAGAGCTACAGCAAAAGATCCCACAGAGTGTTGCAGGTAAAAGGCAAGAAGCGTACTATTTTCCTTTAGCCTTTAATCTTTTAGATACTAAGGGAAATGTTTTGAGCTATATTCTAGATGACAAAATGCAGACGCTTTTAGGACGTGATATTTTAATCGTCTCACAAATGCAAGAGTGCTTTGTTTTTGAAAACGTTCAAGAGGCACCTAGACTCTCTATTAACAACAACTTCAGCGCCCCTTTTAAAGTGGTTCATGAGCAGGCAGACTACACCTTTTTGATGCGGTATGCTAAAGATGGATTCATCCGTTATGAAGCGACACAAAAAGCAGCGATCAATGCCATAGAGATGTTTACGGAAAATGGAGAGCTCGATACCCGCTATGTGGAGAACTTTGAGGCGATCTTGGAAGATAGAAATTTAGGTTTGCAGTCAAAAGCCTTGATGTTAGAACTGCCATCACTCTCTGTTTTGATGCAAGAGCAAAAAGAGATCGATGTGCCACCGCTTTCTAAAGCCTTAACCATTATAAAACATGCCATAGCAACCCGTTACAAAGAGAGACTTTTAAGCCTCTACCGTGAATATCATAAATCCAAAAACAGTGCTTTAGATGCCCAAAGTATGGGTGAACGCGCGTTAAAAAATGCGGCGCTTGATTACTTGATGGTCTTGGAAGATGAGAGTGTGATGCAGATGTGTGTCACACAGTATGAAGAGAGTGTGACGATGACAGACCGTATTGTCGCCTTGGATCTACTGGAAAATTATGCGCCAGAGTTAGCGGGAACAAGATTACGTCATTTTTATGAGCATTATAAAAACGATACTCTAGTAATGAACAAGTACCTTTCTGTGCTTTCAGCCTCTGAGCGGATGGGGACCATAGAACGAGTACAGGCCTTGCAAAGTGATCCGGTGTATGATGTGAAAGTACCTAATCTGGTCCGTGCACTTATTGGTGTCTTTGCCCGCAATGCTGTGGCTTTTCATGCCCCTACCGGTCATGGTTATGCCTTTTTGGCAGAGAAAGTTATCGAACTTGATGCTATCAACCCTCAGATCGCTTCGGGACTGACTACAGCATTTAGAAGTTATAGTAGACTCAACCCTGAAAATAAGTTGTTGATGAAAGAGGCTTTAGAAATGATACTAAACGAAAAAGAGATCTCCTCTAATGTAATGGAACTGGTTCAAAAGATCTTGGAGTAAAAGAGTAAAGATATACTCCTTTTATCAATATAAGATTTGCTAAAGAGATTCCCCTCTCTTTTTCTAAAACAATAAGTGTATCTTATAATTACAGATGTGTTTATCTACTATGATCACAAATATAAGTTTGATTTTATAAACACACTGCACATATTTTTTAAAATATATTCCTTTTTTCCACACTGTTATCCAAATATGACTACACTTAGATAGAGTTATGGAGAATTATTAGCTTCGTTTATAGCTTGTGATATTTTTGTGATGCTTTTGCGTTAAAGTTACCTGACGTAAAAAATATTTATTATCCCGAATGAGATGTTTTAACCCATCTGTTTTTGAGGTAGATGCAATTTAAAGGAGAGAAGATGGCTAGAGTTGTGATTTTAGGTGGTGGTGTTTCAGGACATACTGCTGCAACATTTGCTGCCAAGTGGCTAGGAAATGGACATGAAGTGGTTGTAGTGACACCTAATGCAAAGTGGAATTGGATTCCTTCTAACATTTGGGTTGGTGTTGGTCAGATGAAAAAGGAAGAAGTGACCTTTGATCTGGCACCTGTCTATAAAAAAGCGGGTATCACGTACAAGCAGGCAAAAGCGGTTTCATTGAACCCTGAGGGAAGTGAGACAGAGACAAAACCTTTTGTCACGATCGAGTATACAGGTCAGAGCAAGACGGGTGAGACTGAAGATGTTACGTATGACTATGTCATCAATGCAACAGGTCCAAAACTCAACTTCGGTGCGACACCGGGTCTGGGTGAAGGCTCTCAACTGGGTGATCATACGGTCTCAGTCTGTACAGCAGACCACGCAGAACATGCTAACCATAAACTGCTGGAGTCTATCGAGAAGATGAAAAAAGGAGAGCGTCAAAAGTTCCTTGTAGGTACAGGTCACGGTATGTGTACTTGTCAAGGTGCAGCTTTCGAGTACATCTTTAACATTGAGCATGAGCTGAAAAAAGCGGGTGTTCGTGACATGGCAGACATCAAGTGGATCTCTAATGAGTCTTTCCTTGGTGACTTTGGTATGGGTGGTCTTCATATGAAGGTCGGCGGTTATGTTGTGAGCTCAAAGATCTTCTCTGAGTCTCTCTATGCAGAGCGTGGTGTTGACTGGATGATCGGTGCACATGTCTCTAAAGTAGAAGCCGGAAGCATTGACTATGAACTCCTTGATGGAACAACAGGTAAAGAGAACTTTGACTTTGCAATGCTGATTCCACCATTTGCTGGTGTAGGTCTTAAAGCTTATGGCAAAGATGGCAGTGACATTACAGATACTGTGTTTGCTCCAAACGGCTTTATGAAAGTCGATGCGAAGTATGATGCGGGCGCTTATGAGAACTGGAAAGCTTCTGACTGGCCACGTACTTACCAAAACCCGACCTATAACAACATGTTCGCTTGTGGTATTGCCTTCGCTCCGCCACATATCATCTCTAAGCCGATGAGTTCACCAAATGGTACACCGATCAACCCAACACCTCCACGTACGGGTATGCCTTCTGGTATCATTGGTAAAGCGGTCGCTCACTCGGTTTGTGATCTGATCACTAAGGGTGAAAGTGCACACCTACATGAAGCTTCGATGGCAGAGATGGGTGCAGCGTGTGTGGCATCTGCAGGTAAGGGTCTCACAACAGGTACCGCAGCAGCGATGACGGTTTATCCTGTTGTTCCTGACTTTGAAAAGTATCCGGGAACAGGTCGTGACACGGATTATACCTTTGGTGAGATCGGTCTTGCCGGTCACTGGATCAAACATGTGCTTCACCACCTGTTTATCTATAAAGCAAAACTCAAGCCAGGCTGGACTCTGATCCCTGAGTAGACAAAAGCTAAGCGTAAAGTCAACAAAGGAGTCGGAACTCCTTTGTTGTAAAAATATATAAAAGGAAATACAATGGCAGTAAAACAAGAAGAACTCAATTTTTCAAGAAATGAACAGTCAGAGACAACAATGTTACCTGGTTCTTTCGCAAAAGCAATGCGTACGAATGTCATCTGGCAATTTATTCGTTTTGTAGTGATCAATCTTAAAATGTTGGTAGTCGTCAGTAAAAGTCACTAAGCTAAGGGCTTTTGCCCTTACACAATTAAAGCATTTTGATAGTTGTTATGTGTAACATTTTTCAAAGTACTTTTAGAAGTGCCCTTTATACTAAAAGGTCTCATATATGGTCTTAAATCTTCTCAAGTATCCTGATGAACGTATCCGTCTTATCTCTGGAAACATTCGCTTTTTTGATGATTCTCTTAACAACATCATTACTGATCTCATAGATACAATGAAAGCTAATGACCTTGAAGCTTTAAGCGCTATACAGATCGGTA
Source organism: Helicobacteraceae bacterium (assembly GCA_015493495.1). GTDB lineage: Bacteria > Campylobacterota > Campylobacteria > Campylobacterales > Sulfurimonadaceae > Sulfonitrofixus. Next base: position 24,439 of record WGDB01000037.1, read on the forward strand.
TACAGTATGCAGTGATTGTGCTCAAAGAAGATGGCACATACAATCCCTATATCAATTTACGTATCATTGGTCATGAAGGTACAAATACTGAGACTGAACGGACTCCCTATTATGAAGGCATCAGTGTTGATGTCCCCCGTCATATAAAGATCAAGATCTTTTATGAAGATAAAAAAGGTGTGGCACATTATGATGATGTCGAAGGTGATAAAGCACGTATATTGCAACATCATATCGACTATAATTATGGGAGTACCTTTGTAGACAGGGTTGACAAAGAGACCAAACAACGTATTGGTGAACATCTCTCTGAAGGTTTGGTTGAGAGCAGTAACAGCAGTTGTCCTACGGTCTTTGTTCGTGATTACATCAAACAAGCTTACAAATATGTCATGCTTTTGGTCTGGGTTGGTTTTTTAGTCCCTTTTTTTACAGAGAGTATTAGTATCTTAGATGGCCTTTTTCTTTTTGATAAAATAGCATTGGCATTGGTTGTTCCTATTGTCATACTCTATGCTGCTTATGCCTATTATGAGTCGGTGAAGTTCAAACAGTGCACCAGTTGCCAGTTTGGTAATGTGATGGGTACTATAGCTCTTGCAGGTGTACAATGGATAATACTTAACGTTATCACCTATTTTTGGATAGCAACTTAAATAAGACTAAATGTATAACACTATATTTTAGCTCTTCAATAATTGTAGTATTATTGCACATCATTTTAGGAGTATTTATGAAAAATATTATGTTAGCGTTACTGTTGTCTCTCTCGTTTTTAGGTTGTTCAGATGAGGTCACTGCCCCTGTCGATCCTCAAGTTGTGGTTGGAAAATCTTTAGAGTCATTAACACTTAATGATCAATTTGAAAAACCGCACACCTTGAGTGCTGACACTAAAAAAGTGATCTTTGCATTTTCAAAAGATATGGGACATATGAGTAATGAGTTTTTTGAGAAGCAGGGTTCAGACTATTTGAGTAAGCACAATGCTGTATTTGTTGCCGATGTAAGTGGTGCGCCGTCAGTGATCCGTTCAATGTTCATTATACCAGGTCTTAAAGACTTTAAACATACGGTTTTAGTGATAGATGACAAGGCAAAAGCTGCGAACTACCGTAATGAAGCACATAAAGAAGAGATCATGATCGTGGATCTTAATAACTTTGTTATAGAAAAGATTGAGTTCGTTACTACTGCTGAAGCACTAGACAAAGCACTCTAACCAACCTGGCTTCGGCCAAGGGTCTCTCTTTTGAAACGTTTACTCACCTTCCTCTTTTTTTTCTCTTTACTTTTACAAGCAGAAAACATCTCACCTCTTTACAAACTTCACACCTCCGGCTTTATTACAGATTTTGTTTTAGATGAAGATAAAATATATGTTGCTACAGATGCTGGAAATGTGGACATTTTCCTTTTGGGAAGTGAAAAGATGATCAGACAGATCTCTCTAGAAGCTATACGTTCAGGACGAGGTGAACTGATGCCAGCACGTATTAATCGTGTGGACCGTCTCAATGGTAAGACCTTAATCGTCAGTATCTCTCATGATAACTTTAGAGATGTCTGGATAGAAGAGGATGGTAAACTCACTAGAATCATCAATGCTAAAGAGAAGCTCCTGATCAGTGAAGCCCATTTTATCGATGACAACAGCGTCATGTTTGCGACCTTTGACTCTGACCTTATACTTTATAATCTCTCAGAAGGGTATAAAACTTATAGTAACTCCAACTCTCAAAGTACCTTGTGTGATCTCAGTATAAGCAGTGACCATAAAAAGATGGTGAGTGCTGATGAAAGTGGCCGTGTCAAACTCTATGATGTCCGTAGTGGTAATAACGAAGCTGTTTTCGAGTCGGAAAATGTCGACAAGGTCTACAGTGTTGCTTACCACAAGGGGGTTATTATTACAGGTGGTGAAGACAGACGGGTGGCTGTTTATCAAAGCAACAAAAAGCCTTATCATCTTAAAACCAGCTTTTTAGTCTATGCCGTAGGCTTGAGTCCAGATGCTCAAACAGGAATCTATGCTGATGGTGAAGAGCAGGTCTTACAACTATTCAACACACAGACCAAAAAAAAGGGAGACCGTCTTGTTGGGCATAAAGAGATCGTGAGTAAAATCCTTTTTGTAAGTGAAAAAGCATTGATAAGTTCAGGTGAGGGTAGCGAGCTTTTTTTATGGAGACTTCACTAAGTAGATATTACAGAGAAGGAAAACAGCATAATAAGAAGTTTCTTCATGTTGTTTCCTTGGATTTAATTGTAAAATCATAACAGATGATTGTGAAGAAAAGGTATATGCAACCGTTGCTATAAGTTGAAAAGGTATAATACCTTTTTTAGAACTGGTGGAAGAGGTGAAATATGAGCATAAAAGAGTTTTTTGCATATGGTGAGCAGGTAGAAGGATATGATGTTCGTGTCATTAATGAACGCGAAGCCCGAGCAGCTGCAGGTATCTTGTTTGCAGTAGGTCTTTTGAGTCTGAGTAATGCTGTGATGTTGAGTCATGGTGTTGTAACCCGTTTCTTCATCTCTTTTTTTACTTTGGACTTTCTGATCAGGGTGATCAACCCCAGTTTTTCTCCAAGTATGTTGCTCGGTCGTGTTTTTGTACAAAACCAAGAACCCGAATATGTCGGTGCCGCGCAGAAGCGTTTTGCATGGAGTCTAGGTCTTCTCTTAGCACTTCCTATGTTCTATCTGCTGGTGATCCACTGGCAACCCAACCCTTTAAAAGTCTTTATCTGTATTGTCTGTCTGGTACTACTGTTTATGGAGTCAGCTTTCTCCATCTGTCTGGGATGCAAGATCTACAATTGGGTCATGCCTCAAAAAGCGACACACTGCCCTGGCGGGGTGTGCGAGATCCGCAGTAAAGATAAAATCCAGACCTTCTCTTTCGCTCAAAAACTTATAGTCTCATTGACCTTAGTCACTATAGTCGCTGCAAGTTATGGCTATATCTATAAGATTGATACCAAGACCCATATAGGTAGGATCGTAGCAGAAGAGTTTATGAGTGAAGCAGACTTTAAAGCGCAACAAGAGGCAGAGTATCAAAAAGCACTGGCTGAATTTGAAGACGATGATGATGACGATGATGAATAGCGCCGATTTCCGGCGTTTAAAGCCTAGCTTGCTCCTATATATCAAGATATCTTGATTTATTGCTTTTATTCTGATATAGTATTGAAATAAATTGAGGGGTATGTATGTGGAAAGAATCAGTCGATTATCTAACTGTTGATCTCTTGGGCCTGAGTGGCCGTGTCAACGATACGATTAACTTCTTCATCTATGACAGTGCAAAGATCATGTTCTTACTGCTGACTATCATCTTTGTTGTCTCCTACCTAAGAACTCATTTCAACACCGAGTATGTACGTGCTCATCTACAGGGTAAGTCGCAGCTTTATGGTAATGTTTTGGCAGCGCTTTTTGGGATTATCACACCATTTTGCTCATGCAGTGCTATTCCTCTTTTCTTAGGGTTTATTCAGGCACGTATTCCTCTAGGTGTCACCTTCTCTTTTCTTATCAGCTCACCGATGAACAATGAAGTGGCCATCGCTCTTTTGTTTGGTCTGTTTGGTTGGAAAGTCACGATCATATATATAGGATTTGGCCTTTTAGTAGCGATTTTAGGAGGTTTTTTCATAGGAAAACTGAATATGGAAAAATACATTTTGCTGGATGTTACGCCGATGGAGGGTGAGCTTGACGAGGTAAAGATCAAACTCACCTTCAAACAGCGTGTTGCAGAGTCTTGGGACTACACCTACGACATCTTGAAAAAAGTATGGCTTTATGTTCTCATCGGTGTGGGTGTGGGTGCTTTTATACATGGATACGTGCCTGCTGAGTTCATCGCGACTTATGCTGGTGGAGACAAGTGGTACGGTGTGCCATTGGCAGTACTTATGGGGATCCCGATGTATTCTAATGCAGCAGGTGTCATGCCTCTGGTCGAAGTATTGACAGAAAAAGGGATGCTTCTGGGAACGGCACTGAGTTTTATGATGGCCATCACGGCCCTCAGCCTTCCGGAGGCGATGATCTTGAAAAAGATCATCCACATAAGACTGATCGGTCTCTTCTTTGGGATCGTCGGTCTGGGTATCATCTCGGTAGGATACCTCTTTAACTTTATATTATAGGAGCCAAAATGATAAAAATAAATGCAACACAGACAGGTATAAAAGCGACACTCAGCGGTTTTAACATGAGCAGTGTCTCAGATCGTATCGCGGCGTGTCAAGAGGGCAGTTGTGAATGTGCCTGTGACCCAGAGGTGATGAAGAAGATCGATGACATCAAAATAACAGGTGATGCAGACAACACGATTATTGAAGTTGTGGGTGACATTGATGCCAAGACAGTGGCACCGATGATGCAAGAGTGTCTGATGCCTAAAGGCTCATGATGCGTGTATTTTTACTGGGGCTCTTTTTACTTCAGGCCTCTTTGATGGCGCAGGAGCTTAAACCTGTCACCTTTGATGCTTATCTCAAAGGTTTTGATTATCAGGCCCGTAAAGATATGAAGATCAAGAGTGACAAGATGTTACGCTTAGTCGCACAAGGTCGGGCGCAACTGGTGGACATACGTTTTCGTGAAGAGTATGCGGCGTGGCACTTGGCAGGATCGATCAATATCCCCTTAAATGAACTGCCTGCACGTCTAAATGAGCTGGACAAAAACAAGCTTATCATTACGGCGTGTCCTCATAATGACAGAGCCAATATGGGTAGAATGTTCCTACAGCTTAAAGGCTATAATGTAAAGTATTTGAGTGATGGTCTTTTAACGGCTATAGAACAGTTGCGTGGTGATAACGCTAAAGAATATATAGAAAATAAAGGAAAATAGTATGAAAATAGAGATCTTAGGCACAGGATGTGCAAAATGTATAGCACTTCAAAAAATAGTAGAAGAGGCTGTGAGTAAAGTTGGTGGATTCCATCAGGTAGTAAAAGTCGATGATATTATGGAGATCATGAAGTATAACGTTATCTCTACACCAGGTCTGGTGATTGATGGTGAGGTCAAGTCGACAGGAAAAGCACTCAGTCTTGGCGAAGTGACAGCACTTTTAGAAGAGGCGATGCAGAAGTAGCCTTGGCTTCTTTTGTAAAGACTATGAAAAAAGTATTATTTGCTTCAGCGCTACTCGGAACGTCTCTGCTTATGGCAGAAACTTTGAACAGTGATGATCAGTTTTATCAAGATGTTGTTCAAAAAGCACCTAATGCCAAGCCTATTTTGGTGAAAGATACCGACAGTGCAATGGGGCGTTATAACTTGCATGCCAAAAAACTTGACATCCATACCTTGGCCCGTGCTCATGGACATCTGTGTGACGGACTGGTCTTGGCGTATGTCGAACTTTCAAACACCTTGCCCAAACTCTTTAAAGATGGGGTTGTGGATAGAACAGACCTTAGGGTCGTCGCTAAAAACAGCCCTTGTCTTGTAGACACTTCCGCTCTGATGAGTGGGGCGCGGATCAACCATAAGCGACTCTCTTTGGACAATACGCTTGGCGGTAGTTTTATTGTGCAGCGTATCTCAACGGGAGAAACTTATAAAGTCGCGTTAGCAGACAGCAGTTTTCTGAGACCTCTTAAGGCACAAGAGAAGCTTATAAAAGAGAAACGAGCCCAAGGTAAAAAGATCACAGCCGCAGACATAGATAAGGTTGAAGCACTCGCCTTTGAAGTGATGAAAACGATGCTGTATGCTGATCCAAACAAACTACTTAAGATCACAAAATTGCCAAACTATGTGTACACCTTCAGTATCGAAGACCTTGGTCCGCGAAGTGACATCGTTAACAGAGATGTTCCTAGAAAGTAGGTGGTAAAATGCAAGAGACGCTTTTAGCCCTTTTAGAGTCACACTCTTTTATGGCCTTTTTGGGTGCTTTCTTTGCAGGCAGTATTACTGCAATGGCCCCGTGTTCATTAGTGGCAGTACCCCTCTTGGTGGGAAGCTCTTTAGCATTGAACAAAGATCTAAGTGGGAAAAAAAAGGTACTTTATACCTATTTTTTTACGGGACTGTTTGCTTTAGGGGTCGCGATCAGCTTCTCCATACTTGGATTTATAGTGGCAAAGTTTGGAGGCTTCTTCTCTATCGCACCGATGTGGGCCTACTTGACAGCAGGTATGTTCAGCATACTTATCGCACTGTACGCGCTTGGTTTTTTAGGTGCTGTGGATAAGTCAGTGATTATGCAAAAACTGCTGAAGTTCCGTCTCTTTGGCGGACTTTTGATCGGACTGGTCTTTGGTCTGGTCAGTACACCCTGTGCTTCCGCGCCGCTCTTTGCCATCATTACAGTAGCGAGCGGCAGCGGTTATCTGTATGCTTACAGTCTGATCCTGGTCTTTGCTTTGGGGCATTCACTTCTTCTGCTGCTTGCAGGGGTCTCGGTCGGTTTTGCTCAGAGTATCACCTCCAGTGGCTGGATCACCCGCTTTTCTGACTATCTCAATAGAGCTTTTGCCCTCTTGTTGGTCGGTTTTGGGCTATACTTTTTTTATGAAGCCTATCTACAACTTTAAGGATTAAAATGAAATACCTGCTTTCAACATTGTTACTTTTTCTAGCGCTCAACCTTTTTGCCGATGAACCGATGTTGCGTGAGACGCAGTATCAATATGTAGCCTCTAGTATTGGCAAGGGTAAACCCTACTTTTTAGAGGTGGGTTCAGACAGCTGTCACAGTTGCCAGATCATGGGAAAGCTGCTTTACAAAGTGCATAAAAAGTATCCTCACTATGAGATACACTTTATCAACGTCAAAAAAGAGCGTGAAGCCGCTTATACACTGAAGATCCAGATGATCCCAACCCAACTCATCTTCGATGCACAGGGTCGTGAAGTCTACCGTCATGTGGGACTGTTGACCACTGAAGATCTTATGAAGACACTGCACCAATATTTGGATCAGGAGTAAGTCATGAGCGAACACCACCATCACCATGATGTAAGTGGTAAGAATCTCTTTATAACCATCATACTCAACGTCATCATCACGGTCTCTCAGATCGTCGGGGGGATCATGTCCGGTTCCCTGGCACTGCTCAGTGACGCGATGCACAATTTCAGTGATGTCCTGGCTCTGGTCATCGCTTATGCAGCAAACCGTCTCTCAGCGCGTCCCAACACTTTGGACAAGACCTTTGGTTACAAACGTGCTGAGATCTTGGCAGCACTTTTTAACGCTTCTGTACTGATCGGTATCGCTGTTTTCCTGATCGTCGAGGCCTTTCACAAGTTCTACCATCCTGAGGCCGTCAACTCTGTCTGGGTCATAGGACTGGGACTGTTGAGTATCGTCCTCAACGCGGCGAGTGTACTGCTGGTAAAGGACGATGCGCATGAGAACATGAACATCAAAGCGGCCTACCTGCATCTTCTGACCGATGTGATGACGAGTGTCGCTGTCGTGGGTGGTGGTCTGTTGATGTACTATTTCGGACTCTTCTGGATCGATCCTCTGATCTCTGTGATCATCGCCCTTTATCTTATCTGGGCATCTATAGGTCTCATCAAGGAGAGCAGTGCTATCTTGATGCAGTTTACCCCTGCTGATATCGACATGGATACGTTGATCCAAGCGATAGAGTCAGAACCGACCATCGAAAACGTACACCATATTCATCTATGGAAACTGGATGACCACCGTATTCATTTGGAAGCCCATCTGGACTTTAAAGAGGATCTGCCACTCTCCGCTTCCAACGCAGTTACCGAGACCCTGGAAAAAAAGCTGCATGACACTTTTGACATAGAACATACCACCTTCCAGTGTGAGTTTGAGAGAGACGACAATAAAGAAGTAATTGCCTAAAAAAAGAATATACTATGAACTAAACAGAGGAGTCGCAGTGCAGAAGATCGACAAAAACATCGTTGCTATGGGCTGGGTCAGTTTCTTTACCGACATGGCTTCATCCATGGTCACGACACTCTTGCCTATCTTCGTGGTCTATGTTCTTCATGAAGGGGTCGACAAACTTGGGATCATCATCGCCATCGCGACCTTTGTCTCTTATGCGCTGCGCATACTTTTTGGTTACCTGAGTGATCGGTTCGGGATTGTCAAACCTTTTGTTGTTACGGGTTATCTTATCAGCGCACTGAGTAAACCTTTTTTGATGTACGCGCACAGTTTCACTGCAGTAGCAGGTCTGCGAGCATTTGAGCGCATGGGCAAGGCCGTACGCAGTGCTTCCAAAGATGCCTTGATCAGCAGTTATGCCAAAAAGGGTGCTTCGGGAAAGAGTTTTGGTTTTCACAAGATGATGGATGTCTCGGGCGAGATGAGCGGCGCGTTGATCATCGTCCTTTTTTTCTTTTTTACCGCTCAAAACGAGGCCCTGATCAGAGCGATCTTTGGTTACACCCTCATCCCTGGTCTTATCGGTGTTCTCATCGTTGCTTTTTTTGTCAAAGATGCTCCTGCCAAGCCTAAAACCAAAGAGGCCGTGGTTAACCATAAGGACTATAGACTCTTTTGGGTCTTGGGCAGTTATTTCATCTTTCTCTTTTTCTTTTTGAGTGACCAGTTCTTCATCGTCGAAGCGAGAGCTACAGGGATGACACTTGCGCAGATACCGCTTTTGGTGATCGCTTCGACCTTGACTCAGGCGTTGGTGAGTTATTACAGCGGTACGCTGATAGACAGGGTAGGAACCCATGTGATGTTGTTAACGGCGTATCTCTTTGGTGTGCTCTCCATCATCGCACTCGACTTTCATCAGTTTTGGCTCACCTTCATCTTCTTTGGTCTCTTCACTGTGGTCTCTTTGAACACCCTGCGTGCCTACATCTCAGCACATGCGCTCAGCAAAGGCTTTGTTTATGGTGTGCTGTATGGTGGCATCGCCCTCTCTGGTGCTTTGGGCGCCCTGACGGCAGGCTACATTTGGAAGCTGTACGGTTTTGAGATGATGATAGATTTCAGTCTGATCGGAACAGGGAGTATGAGTATGTTGATGCTGGTACTGCTTATTAAACACTATATAAAGGATAAAAATGTCAGAAGCATGTCATGAAATGGCCAACGGTGAAGTCTTGAACGCTGCACACAGCGAGTATCCGCTTTACAAGGCGGTGTTATACGGAGACAGAGTCCTGACCGCCAAGTTCTCAAAACGGCTCAGTTGTGCCATCAAGCATCTGCCGCTGCGTCTGGCATTTTCCTATGAGTATGACGTGGTTAAAGCTCTGGAGCAGGGGGTACAAAAAGATCCTACGCTCCTGGTCGACGGCAAGATCTTCTTAGAGGGACTGGTACAGGCTGAAGAGATCACAGATGCTTTTGAAAAGATGCTGGAGCAGTAGAGATGATCTATACCTTTTTGGAACATTACTTCAACTATTACATCCTCTTTGGCTGGAGTGTTCTTGAAGGAGAAATCGGTTTGGTACTTGCTGGTGCCTTTACACAGGAGGGAAAATTTATTTATGAGTATGTTCTGCTGACAGCTATAAGCGGGGCATATTTGGGTGACACCTTTGTCTTTTTTCTGGGACGCCACTATAAACTCAAAGCAGAGCAGTGGCTACAGCATCATGAGCAAAAGGTCAAAAAAACTGAAGATATCTTTAGTCGTTATGGCTCATGAATCCTCTTTTTTGAGCGCTATATCTATGGTGCACATATCCCCTCTCTGCTGATCATCGGTGCATCAGAGTATTCTGTAGCAAAGTTCCTTATCATCGATCTTTTGGCCGTAAGTCTCTGGGCAACGACATTTACTGCTTTGGGATATTTTTTTGGTAGTGAGGTGATCCAACTTTTAAATCTTGTTTCAAGATATTTGAGTGTCATCATTATCCTACTGGTGTTAATGCTCTTTTTAAAAAATGTGAATGCAGAGCGAAAAGAGTGATTGTGTGTGCAAGATTAATGTTGTTAACTAAGCGGTGAGTTTTGATACCGTTTTTGGAGTAGAATAATAAAAGAGTTATAAAAGTCTATAAAAACAAGGAGAAAAGATGCAAGATGTTATGGAGTCTATATTTTTTGGCTTTAAAGAGATCCTCAATTACAAGACGATGAAGTTGGCACTGTTGATCGGTGTAGGTGTGACCTTGGTATGGTCAGTGATAGGTTATTTTATGTGGGATGGGTTAGTAGCTTTCAGTGCTTATTTTATAGACCTTGTACCTTTCTCGATGATTCGTTCCAATGGGGCTTGGATGTTAGCTACTTTTACGTGGTTTATAGTGGTCTTGGTTACATTTGCCTTGGTCCTGGCTTTTTTTGGAAACATGATCTTGGAGGAGGTATCTAAAGAGAAATACAGTTCATTTTCTCTGATTATTGTTCTGGCCAGTGCCCTTTTTTGGGGCGCTGTCTGGTTTTTTAATTTTAGTTATATTCATGGGCAGTTTCTAAAGTTGTTGAACTGGTTGCCTTTTGAGACGGTGGAATCAAGTATTTCGTATATGTTAGGCTTTTATTTTATATATGGTGCCATCATCGTCAGTATGCTTTTTGCTACCAGCTTTTTCAGTGAGACGCTCTTAAGCGATCTTAGTAAAAAGCATTTTCCTTATGAAAATCTTTTAGTAGAAGATGAGATCGAAACAAGTGGAAACCGCTTGATGGATATTGGTATCTATATGGTGGTCTCCGTAGCTGTCTTCCCGCTTCTTTTTGTGCCAGTATTAAATTTTATCATACAGATCGGATTATGGACATGGCTGATCAAAGATACCTTTGTAGTTGACAGTGCTGCACTTATTCTTAGAAGTAATGAGCAGAGAAAACTTAAAAATCACAAAGGTGGATTGGTGACTATCAGTATAGTGACGACACTTTTTAACTTTGTTCCCTTCTTTAACATTTTTGGACCGTTTTTCGGAGAGATCACGATGTTTTACTATATCAGGTTATTGAAACGTAACACATCAGAGGAATAGATATGAGTTTACTGAGAAGAGAAGGTTTTTGAGGTGTAATTATCAAAATTGTTAAGTGATAAGTGAAGATGAAGTATGTATATATTAAAAATAAAGAGGTGGATATAATGTGGAAACAACCAAAAGAAGTTAATATGCTTCAAAAATTTGGAAAGTATGCAAAAACAGCAGGTGCGATCTTTATCGTTTTGGGACTGGTAGGGATACTCTTTCCTATCTTTACCTCTTATGCCGTAGTGATCTTTGTCGCCTGGCTGATGCTTCTGGCAGGTCTGATGGCAGGGTACTTTACCTTCATGACAGACAAAGAAGACTGGGGAGGATGGCTTAAAAGTGTTGCGCTTGTAGGTGTCGCGCTTTATATGTTGTTCTCACCACTGGGAGGCATCGCTACTTTGGGCCTGCTGCTTTCCATCTACTTCTTTATGGATGCTTTTGGCGGTTTTATGCTGGCCTCATCGCTCTATCCGAACAAAGGCTGGATATTGTGGTCCATCAACGCGATGCTTTCCATAGCGATCGCGCTGGTCTTTGTGCTGGGATGGCCATTTACCTCGGTCTATCTTATCGGCCTTTTGGTCGGGTTCAGTCTCTTTTTTGACGGTCTGGCCCTGCTTATGGGTGGAAGTTTTTTCCAGAAGATCGACAAAGATCTGTGAAACTTTTTGGTTACAAAAATGACAAAGTACCATCGTCATAAGCAGGTATTTTGTCTATAGGTCCTATAATAATTATAGGTACCAGATAGGTATAAAACAAAGGAGACCATAATATGGCAAAAGTTCTAAAGAAAAAAGCAGTCAAAGCAGTTGCTAAAAAAGCAGCAAAAAAAGTAGCACCAAAAGGTACAGCAAAAGCAGTTGCTAAAAAAGTGACTAAAAAAGTACTCAAGAAAAAGGTCACTACTACTAAAGCAGCAACGAAGGTAGCTAAGAAAACGGCTAAAAAAGTGGTCAAAAAAGCAGCAGCAAAGCCGGCAGCTAAAAAGAGCACTAAAAAAGTAGCACCTAAAAAAACAACTGCAAAAAAAGTTGTTAAAAAAGAAGCCAAAAAGAAGTAGTCATATGCTGTATTGTTCTGCCAACTATACTGGCAGAGCACCCCTCCATCCCCGTTTTATATCACAGTAACGCTATCGTTTATAAATTATAGATCAAGCTACCTTTTGTACTACACTGTAGATACTTTTAATATCATTGATGTCACGACTTGGTTTTTGAACAAGATATCCCTGAACAAATTCACAGCCCATCTCCCTGCATACTGTCAGTTCACTTTCAAGTTCGATCCCTTCGGCAATGACCTTTGCACCGAGCTCTTTTGCCAGCTGAATGATGGTGGTCACGATAATCTTCTTTTTTGGGTTGTTGCAGATGCCTGAGAGAAAAAAACGGTCGATCTTGATCACATCGGGTGTAAAATCATAGAGTAGTTTAAATCCGGCAAATCCTGTACCAAAATCATCTATAGCAAGACAAAAACCTTGATCTTGATAGTGTTGAAGGGTCTGTTTCATTCGTTTCATCTCATGTCTAATCTCATGGCGTTCTGAGATCTCAAAGCAGAGATTATTTCGATGGAGCCCATGCTTTTTGATCAGGTCATCTGTTGTACCAGTACGGTAATCGGACATCTCCAACAGACGATTGTCGAGGTTGTAAAAGAGTTTGAGCTCCCGATGATCGGGCAGTTTTGTGAACTTGTTAAGCGCTTTGTCACGTAGAAGGATGTCTACTTTGTAGAGCAGGCCCTTTTCATACATGGCATCAAAGAAATGATGGATATCTCGATATCCCAGTTTTTCAGTATTTCGAAGAAGTGCTTCAACAGCGATGGTCTTTTTTGTATCGATATCAACGATTGGCTGAAAAGCAAAGTCAAGCAAGTCAAGGTTCTTAATATATGTTGTCAATTTGTTCATAGTACAGATACTACAGAGCTGTTGTTACAGAGCTGTTACAGCCAAATGATTGTAACCATTGATTGACATTTTTGTAATGAAGATGCAACAGAAGCACTCTAGAATTTTGAAATTAAAGGAAAATAATGAAACATAAGAAGAGCCTGCTGTTTGGATTGAGTGCGGTAATATTGGTGACAATGAGTGGATGTTTTGAAAAACAAAATGCGTTACACGAGAGTATGGTAGTCTGTCCGGAAAATACGCAACTAATCAGTGATGATTTTGAAGGGAAACCTGTATGTCAACTTCGTGGTACCTATACTGAAGACCTGCATTTAACAGTAGACAAGTTTTGGGCACTAAAGGGTGAAGTCCATATAGGTATTGACGGGACTCAAAAATCTGTGCTTGAAGTCGATCCGGGTACGACTGTCTTTGGCAAAACAGGAGCAGACTTTCTCGTGGTAACACGTGGCTCAAAGATCATAGCAGAAGGAAGTGCTAAAGCGCCTATACTCTTTACCTCTATGAAAGATGCAGCAGGACTGCTCTCGGTCGCAGGTGACTGGGGTGGTATCGCTATTGCAGGTTATGCACCCACCAATGTGGGCAAAGAAGAGCGTTTTGAGTTTTCAAACACCGATGTACGTTTCGGCGGAACAGACCCTGAAGACAACTCCGGGGTACTTAAGTATGTACAAGTGCGTTACGCGGGTAATGAAGTGCGTCCGGGTGAAGAGCTTAATGGCTTGAGCTTTGGTGGTGTTGGTCGAGGTACTACAGTGGACTATGTTGAGGTCTATCATGGTAAAGATGATGGTATTGAAGCGTGGGGCGGTAATGTCAATATGAATCATATTGTGCTTATAGGCAATGGAGACGACAACCTCGACTTCGATCATGGTTATCAGGGGTATGTTCAGTATGTTTACATCGAACAGGGTGAGGTAGCGTCCATTCATGCCAGAGGTATAGAGACGGACAACAATAAAAAGCATCCTAATGCACTCCCACGAACGATGGCAAAGGTATCGAATTTCGAGATTGTAGGTTCTCCTACAGGTTCTGAGGGTGTCTACTCTCGTAGAGGCTCAGGCTTAGAGCTCAACAACGGTTTTATTCACAACATGGGAGGCGTCGGTATCTATGTTAAGTCAGAAGGGCCACAGCGTTTTGCCAATAACAAGTTCAATGCAGTACAGGTAGCATCGTGTAAGAAGGGAAGTGTTACAGACAAGGTAGGACGTATTCATGACCTTAATCATTTTAATCATCGCTATAGTGCCTCTGTCTCTACTCATAATCCCGCTGTCGCTAAACTTGATCAATCGATTTATGGTTATGGTGACTTTATGGGTGCTTACGAAACAGGAAGTGACTGGAGAAAAGGATGGTCGCTGTTAGACTGAAGGTAGCATTGTAAATATCGACTTCGTATAATATGTGGTACTATACTATATACGCCACCAATTTGGAGTCACCATGATCAATGAAAAAGTACCTAACCTCTATAAGGCACTCCCACTTTTAGAAGAGGCCAAAGGCCATATCCTAAAAGAGTGGCTTTACTTTGATGAGGCTATTAAGATCCTAGAACTTCATAGTATCAAAAGCGACTATTTTTTGCAACACTATGCTGCTGGTGTCTTTGATTACTTTATGGAAGTCATACGTGGTTATAAAGAGATAGGCGACTGTCCTGTTATTGCTGATCTTTTAGAATACCTTAAAGACCGGGATGTCTCTGCTGATGAACTCTTTATCCTCTGTAGTCACTTTAGACGCGCAATGCTTGATTTCTCTTATGACTCCTCACTCAACAATCGTGCGATATTTGATGAGATATCTTACGTATTTGATTTGAACTTCTCGGGTGTGTTGCGCCGTTATACCGGTACGATCTACCAAAAAGAGTTGGAGATCGAACGTAATGTCAAACTTCTTAATGAGTATAAAAAAGCGATCGATGCCAGTGCTATTGTCTCTAAAATGGATCCAGATGGCAAAATCGTTTTAGTCAATGATAACTTCTGTAAAGTAAGTGGATATGCAAGAACAGACCTTTTAGGGCATCAACATAATATTATCATTGCTGAGGGAGAAGAGAACCCCTACACCCAAGAGTTTTTAGGAAAGATCGCTCCGGGATCAGTGTATAACAAAACCTTGAAAAAGGTCAAAAAAGATGCTACATTTTTCTATGTTGATACCACCATCGTTCCGATTTTAGATACTGATGGCGATGTGGCGGAGTACATTGTTATTGGTTACGAGGTGACGACATTGATCAAGGCAGAACAGGAGGCTATAGAAGCAGGGATCTCTAAAGAGTACTTTCTCTCCAACATGTCTCATGAAATCCGAACCCCTCTCAATGCTATCTTGGGCTTTGTCTCGATCCTTCAAGATGAAGTAGAGAGTCCTACCCATAAAAAATATCTTGAGATCGTACTTAATAGTGGTGAAAACCTCCTAACCATCATTAATGACATTTTAGACTTCTCTAAACTCAGAAGCGGTGAGTTTACTATTGAAAAGAGCTGTTTTAACCTTCATGAAGAGCTGACCCATACTTTAGAACTTTTTGTAGCGAGTGCCAATGAAAAAGAGATCACTATGCTCGCTTACTTAGACCCTTATATCCCTTATGAGTTAGAGGCAGATCCGTTGCGTATTAAACAGATCATTGCAAACTTCATCAGCAATGCCATAAAATTCACACCGCCAGAAGGTGTGGTGGAGTTAGAAGCCTTTTGTGATAAGGGTCTTTTGCGTGTAAGCATTAAAGACACCGGTATTGGGTTGACTGAGGAGGATCAAAAACGTATTTTTAACGCCTTTACTCAGGCTAAAAATGCAGAAGGTTTTAAAGGTGGAAGTGGTCTTGGTCTTGCTATCTGTAAAAAATTGGCAGAGCATATGGGTGGTGATGTCTTTGTTGAGTCTACCATAGGTAAGGGGAGTGTCTTTACTTTAGAGGTGCCAGTAGCGTCTCATGATGTGAAAACATTTGAGATGTTTAACATAGAACCCTTTAAAAAGTTAACTATGGCACTTTTACAGCAAAACGGAGTACTCTCAAAGAGTATGATGTCACTGCAAAGATACCTTAAGATCTTTGATCTTGATGTCATTTTGATCGATGATCTGGATGCTTTGGAATTTGACCTGCTCTTCTTCTCTGATGCAGATGTCAATGAAATATTGCGCTCAACGATTGCCAAGTTGATGCTCCCTTCGATCGCTATTATGGACTATTTCGACAACCGTTATGAACATACAGAAAACATTACACCGATCTATTTTCCGATCTACTGTTCTAAACTCTATCACACATTTTTAGAAGCGCTCCACCTCTCAAAAGAGAATGATGCCACACTTCTTCCTGATGAACCGGCAAAGCAGTTGTTTAAAGGTAATGTTCTTGTTGCTGAAGACAACAGTGCAAATCAGGAACTTATTCGGATTATCTTGGAGAGTTATGGCCTGCACTACCTGATCGCAGGAGATGGACAAGAAGTTGTGATGCGTTACAAGTCAGGTACTTTTGATCTGGTCTTGATGGATGAGCAAATGCCTAAAAAAAGTGGTACTGAAGCGACACAGGAGATCCGACGCTTTGAGAAAAAACATGAACGACGACAAACACCAATAGTGGCACTGACAGCCAATGTCCTTAAAGGTGAAAAGGAGAAAAGTGCGGCTAAAGGCTTTGATGCCTTTTTAGGAAAGCCTATTGTCTTAAAAGAGATGGAGACGGTCTTAAAACAGTTTTTAGAACCTCGTGACGGAGAGGAGAACATTACAAGCTTTGAGGTGGTGACAGATACCTCTACTCAAAGTGTCAATATCAACACCCAAAAGTTGGCAGAGGAGTTGATGTTGGATGTCGAGCAGGTGACTCGTTTGATGGGTATTTATGTTAAAAAGATGCATGAGAGTCTGCAAGCGTTAGAAGAGGCGATCTCTGAGCGTGATTTCAAACGCATCTCACATATTGCACACTCTATAAAAGGCTCTAGCAGTAACTTTAGAATAGAAGCTATTGTTGCACTTGCCTATGCACTGGAAAAAGCGTCTCATGATGAAGATGCAGTGTTTAAATACGAAGAGACTTTTGAAACTTTGATGCAGGAGTTTCAAAAAATAGAGGCGGTGTAGGCACTACCCTTCTATGTAGTAACCGATCCCTGAAGCATTTTTGATAATAGGGGTGGGTAGAAGTTTACGCAGTCTCCATACAAGGGTCCGTACATTGTTCTCTGTTGCCCCCTCATCTTCCCAGACATAGTTGACAGCCTGATCAAAACTGACGATCACACCAAGTTGGGCGACCAGCAGACGTATAAAAGTGTTCTCTTTTTTGGTGAGTTTAAGCATTTTATCTTGGTAAAAGACCTTGTCCAAATCGATATCAAGATGATAACCCTCACCAAATGGGATAATAGGTTTGTCTGAGACCTTTTTAGCAAAGAGTAGCTTTTCCAAATGGTCTTTGTCCGAGCGAAGAGCATTGAGACTCTCATCACGTTTTTTTTCCTCTTCATATTTGTAGAGTGCCATCTGGATCGTACCATGTAGAGACTGTGGGTCAAAGGGCTTGACAATATAACCGTAGGGTTCACACTTTTTGGCCTCTTCAATGATCTCGTTCTCAAAATGAGAGGTTAAAAAGATAAAAGGCAGACCATGCTTTTCATGGATAAAGTGGGCCAATTCTATGCCATCGTTGACATCTTGCAGTGAGATGTCCAACAAGATGAGGTCAGGTTCATAGATCTTGATCTTGTTTCGTGCCTGGATTACAGTGTCAGCTGTCGAAACGACCTCATATCCCAACTTCTCCAAGGACATTTTTAAGTTAAGAGAAGTGACCTCGTCATCTTCTACAATTAATATCTTGTAACTCATAAGCAACCTTGAATAAGATTTGATAATATTAATAAAATATTTAAAACCATTTAATATATAGTTTTAACACAAGTTAGATAAATGGTGTATTATTACTTTTTAGAAAGTACTTACTGGAGGTAAAAGGGGTAGAAGCGAAGCATATAAACAGGTGACTTAGTGCATGGTGTAGCCGATGCCCCTGACGGTCTTGATGTAATCTTTACTTTTGTCCGGGTCTATCTTCTCTTTGAGACGGTTGATGGCAACGTTGACGGTACGCCCCTGATAGTTCTCGTTTTTGCCCCAAACATGTTTAAGGAGGTATTCACGTTTTAAGACCGTGTTTTTACTCTCTATAAAGATATGCAGCAGGTCAAACTCGAGTTTGGTGAGTTCGACAAGTCTCTCTTCTATGTAGACTTCACGTGAACGCAAGTCGAGCTCGACGTCTCTGAACTTGACCTTGTGACTCTGCTGGGAGGCTTGGGTACGACGCAGGACAGCTTGAACGCGGTAAAAAAGCTCCTGCATATCAAAAGGCTTGGTGATGTAGTCATCTGCACCACGTAAAAACCCCTCTTCTATATGATATTTTGTCGCCTTGGCAGAGAGATAGATAACAGGGATCTGCATCCCCTGGTCACGTAGCATCGCAATAAACTCACTTCCCTCGATGTCCGGAAGGTTACGGTCCATGATGATAAGGTCGATGTTCTCTTCCGAGATGGCCTGACGGACATTTTTTGTACTTAAAAAGCCCAGAGTCTCATAACCCTCTTTATTCAGGCGATGCTCCAAGACCTCTAAGAGATCCTCTTCATCTTCTACGATCAATATTTGTGCTGGCATACGCTATCCATCCTTTTTGATGATGGTACTTTATAGTGTTTGTATAACACTCAGGTTACAAGGGCATGTTGGAATGTAACTAAAATGTTACATAAGAGAAGGGGTATTGTAATTAAGAATTTTGATAAATTTTTAGAATAAACGTTATGGTGAAAATTATCTTACACTACTATAGGAATAAAACTTAAGCTGTAACCTTTCTGTTACACAATGGTAGTTTCGATGTAATAGAAAGCTTTTATAATTTGCTCAATTTAATTAAGGAGCCTTCCCAATGGCAATGAACGAAAAATTAGTATCAAAGATCGCTATTAGTGCACTTGCAGCAGCAATGCTGACAATGACTGGTTGTAGCAAAAACGATGAAGAGACGACACCGTCTCCATCAACATCAGCTTGTGATAGTTCGGTTATCAATGAAACTCTTCCTTCATCTATCGATGCAGATACGACACTTGATGCCTCTAAAGTATATGGTCTTTCAGGTAAAGTCAATGTTAAAAACAATGCCAAACTTACCATACCTGCGGGTACAACTATTGCTGGTTGTAGCGCTTCTTCTTTTATGGTAATTGAGCCTGGATCTCAGCTTATTGCTAAAGGAACACAAGCAAAGCCTATTGTCTTTACCTCACAAAAAGATGTCCTTGGCGATTCTAACGCAAACGCTGCAGGTGAGTGGGGTGGACTTGTTCTTGCCGGTAATGCTTATACACATTACGAAAACAACACTTATGAAGCAGATGAAAGTGTCTCTTTTGGTAGTTCAGACCATACACATGATGGTGAGTCTTCTGGAGATCTTGAGTACGTTGTTATCAAGCACTCGGGTTATGAGGTAGAAAAAGATAAAGAGCTTAACGGTCTTTCTCTTGCAGGTGTTGGCTCAGGGACGATACTGAAAAATATTGCGATCATTGGTGGTCTTGATGATGGTATAGAGATCTGGGGTGGTAGAGCCGACATCGATGGCCTCTTTATCTATAATGCTCATGATGATTCTGTTGATACAGACCTTGGTTACCGTGGTACGATCAAAAATGTTCTTGTACAGCAGATTAATGTTGATAAGACTAACAACCACGATTCATCAGGTATGGAATTTGGTAACGACCACAATACTATCGTTACTGACGATAGCAATGCAACGCAGCCGACGATCATTAACTATACAGGTTACATCAAAGGTGGCGGTTACTATAATAAGTTCGATGCAGGTTTCAAATGGGATAATGTCAAGTTTATCAGCGCAAAAGACACTGATGAACAGCTGGTTCACTTTAGAGGAACAGACTCTTATGATACAGGTGCAAAACATCTACTCGGCGATGTCTGTTTTAAAGATACAGCACTTACATTGACTGAAGATAACAGCTATTCTAAATCTAACTCAAAAGCGCCTAAAACAGAAAAAACTGCCTATGATTACTTTGTAGCAGATCACAAAATCGATCTTGGTGGTAATGTGATTTATATTGATGATAGTGGTTCATGTGCCGGTGCTGATGAAACGACTATTTGGAAAGGTAAAGCGGGTAGCAACGATCCACTAGAGACACCTGCAGCAGCATTGTCATCTACAATCACAACTGATATGACTCTGACAGCAGATAAAGTCTGGTCAATTAGTGGTAAGGTTAATGTCAAAGCTCCAGCTAAACTGACTATTGAACCAGGTACAACACTTGCCGGTGCAACACCATCTTCTTATCTGGTTATTGAGCCGGGTGCACAGATCATTGCTAACGGTACAATGGCAAAACCGATTGTCTTTACATCACAAAAAGACGTTGACAACGCTTCACACGATAACGCTGCAGGTGAGTGGGGTGGACTGGTTCTTGCCGGTAATGCTTATACGCACTACAGTAACAACAAGTATGAAGCGGATGAGACTGTGACATTCGGTAGCACAGACCATACACACGATGGCGAATCGTCAGGTACCCTAAACTATGTGGTTGTTAAGCACACCGGTTTCGAAGTTGAAAAAGACAAAGAGCTTAACGGTCTGTCGTTAGCTGGTGTTGGTTCAGGGACGACATTGACAAACATTGCAATTATTGGTGGTCTTGATGATGGTATCGAGATCTGGGGTGGTACAGCTAATATTACGGGTCTTTATATTTACAATGCTCACGATGACTCAGTTGATACAGACCTTGGTTACCGTGGTACGATCAAGAACGTTGTTGTTACTCAGGTCAATGTTGATAAAACGAACAATCACGATTCTTCAGGTATGGAGTTTGGTAACGACCACAATACTATTGTTACTGACGATACTAATGCAACGCAGCCGACGATCATTAACTATACAGGTTACATCAAAGGCGGTGGTTTTTATAACAAGTTCGATGCAGGATTCAAATGGGAGAATATCACATTTGTTAGCGATAAGACAGCAGATACAGAGATGATTCATTTCAGAGGAACAGACTCATACACAACAGGTGCCAAGCATGTTAATGGTGCGGTCTGTTTCAAAGACAATGCTGAGACGTTGACAGATGCCTTGACATACAGCAATGCAAACTCCAAACCAGATACAAATCCGGCGGGACA
>WGDB01000038.1 GCA_015493495.1 Helicobacteraceae bacterium
TTAAAAATGTCATGATAGGTTTTGGCCTGGTGATTATTGGTCTTTATGCCTTTATTGTTGGTTTGGAGATGGGTCTTTTCTCTTTAGGTGAGACTATGGCCTACCAGTTGACCCGTGGTGACAACCATTTTATTATTTATGCCTTTGGTTTTGCTATTGGTTTTGCGACAACGATGGCAGAGCCATCTTTGACGGCTATTGCCAAAAAAGCAAAAGAGATCAGTGATGGTAAGATCAACGACTTTGCATTGCGTATGTTTGTGGCCTTTGGTGTGGCTTTTGGTATCGCGCTGGGTTCATTTAGAATTGTAGATGGTGGACAGATCGTCTATTATATTATTGCGGGATATTTGGCAGTTATTGTACTGACGGTGATCGCACCTAAGTACATCATCGGTATCGCTTATGACAGTGGCGGGGTGACGACTTCTACTATTACGGTACCGCTTGTGGCAGCATTGGGACTTGGTTTGGCAACGAACATAGAGGGCCGTGATCCGCTTGTAGATGGTTTTGGTCTGATTGCTTTTGCGTCGCTCTTTCCCATGATAACGGTGATGCTTTATGGTGTTATCTCTGACAAACTTGGACTTAAGGGTGAACACGAAAAAGAAGAAGAGCACATCTTTGAACTGCGTCAGGCACTCGAAGATGCTAATGACATGGGACTTGCTACTGTCAACATCGATGGTTTAGGACATAGACACTCAACGGCACTCAGCTTTTCAGCGGTCTACATCATCATCCCTAAAGAGAAACGTGAACAGGCACTGAAAGTGGCACACAAGGCAGGTGCCTCTGGTGTTACTGTGACTAAAGCACATGGTATGGGACTTGATAATGAAGATAACTTCTATAACCGTCTGGAACAAGAGACTACTGATGTGAAACTGATGTTCTTAATGCCAACAAAAATGGTAGATCATGTGATCCGTGAAGCGATGACAGAGTTAGATATAGTAGGTGAAGGACATGGTATTATTTATGCGTATCCATTGTCACATTTAAAAGGTATCTCTGTGAAACGAGAACATTTATAAAAAGAAGAGAGAGTTAGAGAGACTCCATCTCGAGAGAGACAGAGTAGAAAGTTTTACTTTTCAGTACCGCATTTACCATTGTTTTCTGCACCACACTTCTTAGCACCACTGCTTTTTTCAGCGCCACACTTACTCTCTTTTTTCTCACCACCGCATTTAGATGACTTTTCGCCACCACACTTGGATGCTGCAGGCTTCTCAGCTACTTCATTTGATTTGTCAGCACAACCGACAAAAGTTACGACGCCCAGGGTCAGTAGGGCTCCAAAGATAATTTTTTTCATAGTATCACTCCATTTTTAATATAAGTCACAGTATAGTCAAAACATCTTCATTCTTGTGTGACAAACATCACAAACAGTTGTTAAATGTGATTAAAAATACCCTAAAGTCGTTTCTGCTTGACAAGGGAGAGGACCATAGCTAAAGAGTAGCCATCATTTTCATAACCATCTTCAACACATGACTCACATTTATCCCCCACATCACAAGGTCCACACTTAAGTAATTGATCCATATTTTCTATATGATGTTCTTTGATGCTCTCTGCTATCTCTAACATAGATTTTGAGTTACAGACACATATTTCACGCTCTTTATCAAACATAATTGCTCCATTAAAATTTTTGTATATTTTAACCTATTTTGTAAAAATAGTGATAAATCTCTCTTGACTCCATAAACTGATGGGCTTTTAGAATTCTGTAATGATTTAGAAATCTATATTAGCGATACTGAAACTAAATGTAATCAGATACAATTTTGCCAAAATTTTATGAGAAAGGTTATGTAATGGTTGTTATTGATTTGATCGCTATCTTCTATGTCGCTGCAGGTGCAGTTGCAGGTTCTATGTTCGTTTTCCACAACACTGGTGCACGTCAGCACTAAGTGAGGCCTCTCCTAAAAGCGCACTTGCGCTTCTTCTTTCTCCTTGTGTGACTTTTGATTGATATTTCCCTGCTAAAATATAGACTATACTTATTTTTATAAAGAGTAATTAAAAGTACTAAGGGAAAAAATATGTCTGATAAAATGTACGAATTAGCTATTATTGGTGCGGGTCCAGCAGGTATCGCTGCAGCGGTTGAGTGTTACCTGTTGGGTATGCGTGATATTATCTTGATAGAAAAAGATGAAAACCATAATGCGACCATTCGAAAGTTTTATAAAGACAACAAGCGTGTTGATAAAGATTGGAAAGGTCAAAAAGTGGACCTTGATGGAAATATCTATTTTATTGACGGCACCAAAGAGAGTACCTTGGACTTTTTTGACGAGGTGATCGCCAAACATTCAGTAGAGCTCAAGACCCATACTGAAGTGCAGAAGATCCAAAAAAATGATGACCATTTTGAAGTGATGATCACGGGAGGTTCTATTAAGGCCAAGCATGCGGTTGTGACCATAGGCCGTATGGGTAAGCCCAACAAACCTGACTATAAGATCCCCGCTAGTATTAAAAAGCGGGTTGCTTATACTTTAGAGAGTTGTTCACTTGATGAGAAGGTGATGGTTGTAGGTGGTGGTGACTCTGCTATAGAATATGCGGTAGACCTTGCTCATAAAAATGATGTCACCATCTGTTACCGACGTGAAAACTTTAGACGGGCTAACCCGACCAACCAAAAAGATATCGCAGAGGCTTTAGAGAGAGAGGATGTTCGTGCTATTTTAGGTGTAAATATCACCGCTTTGGAAGATGACAATGGCAAGGTGAAAGTTATTTTAGATGAGGGTGAAGCTGAGACTTATGACCGTGTGATCTATGCTATCGGCGGGACAACACCGAGCGCCTTTTTAGGCAGTTCAGGGATAGAGATAGAAGATGGAAAACCAGTTCATGATGAGAACTATATGAGTAATGTCGAAGGGCTTTACGTGGCTGGGGATATTACTCAAGAGAGTGGGGGTTCGATAGCCCTAGGCCTAAATCATGGTTATGCCATAGCAAACCACATTCTAAAAGTTTAGCTTCAGCGCATCTTGCGTCCAACTCAGACACTCCACGTACATTAGTACGCTATCGGTCTGAGTTAAACACAATCTACACCAAATCTAAACTTTTAGTACCTCTTGAACTTTACGACATCGCTTCGCTTGTCGTTTGCTTTTTGCTCTTAATCTGCTAAATTTGCGTAATCTGTTGACAAGAGGCGCTTGCTCTTAACTCTAATAATTATCATACAACCAAGAGACGATTTCTTCTAGTGCTTCCGGTGGTACTTTTCCCTTTTGTGAGGGCATAGTGCCGAATTGTACATAGCAGTTGACATGGCAGATGCCTTTGTCGATGCTTGGGGCGAGTACATAGTCTTTCATATAGGCCGTGACAACTGCTTTTTGTACATCTTCATCATCTATTTTTACCTCAATAAACTTTTTAATCCGCTCCATAACGACACTGATAGGAGGTGCTTGGATGTGCTGTTTTTGAGCCTTCATCTGCTCAAAGGTAATGTGCTGTTTAAAGTGACAACTACTACAATAGGTGTCAAAGAGTGCTTCTGTTGCATGAAGTGATAAAGAGATAAAAATAAATAATAGTGTTTTCATGTCAAAATAATAGCAGGTAATGCCTAAACATAACTAAGAGTAATAATATGGACAGAAAAAATGTCTGTTTATAAAGCTTCTAAAGATTTGTTGACATTTTCCGGTAAGGGTTCTTTGTGAATGAGTTTGATCAGTAAGGTGACAACAATGACCTGGAAGAGAGCAGCAAGGATAAAGGCAAAGTAGTGGAGTTTATCGATACTGTTACTATGGTAAGCGATGGTTGCTACGGCGATAAGAAGGGTTAGTGGCATGGAATGACTAAGTCCCATAAGAATGGTGGCACGGTAGCCTAAAATATTTTTAAAGATCAAGGCACTGGCTACACGCATCACGATCATCGCAATCGTGATCATCAGTGCTGTTGTGACCAATCCATCCATAAAGAGGGCATCTAGATTAAAAGTTGTTCCGATATTGATAAAAAAGACAGGGATTAAAAACCCAAAACCGTAACTGGCCAAACGGTGAGGCAGATCATGTTTATGGGTGAAAAATGTGGGAATAAACATCCCTGCAATAAAGGCTCCAAAGGCGAGTTCAAGATGCAGGTAAAGCATCACAGCGACCAGTATAAGTAAAATACCGATAGAGAGACGGAGGTCTTGTTCCTGATTGTCATTATGAGGCATAAGTGCTGTACCAACTTCTGGAAACCACCAGAAGAGGATTCTGAGTGCACGAAATAGAAGATAGGTTATAAAAATAAAAAAGGCCAATGAACCCATAGACTTTAAAAAAGCAAACCCAAACCCATCTTGAAGAGCCGTTGCGGTGAGGGTCAAGACTGCAATACTGACAACTTCACCGATCCCTCCTGCCGTCATCCCCAAGGTTAACCAAGGTGTTTTCCCATATTCTTTGGAGAGGGTAACAACAAGACCGACTGAGATCAATGGCAGGAGCACTATAAAGATCTTTCCCAGCCCAAAATAGAAGGTGAAGGAGAGAGAAAAGAGGTAAAGTAATAGTAGATATATCAAGATACGACGCATTAACGCACTGTTGGTACGTAGGACTTTTTTGATATCTACTTCTGTTCCAGCGATGAACATAAGGTAGAGAAAACCGACCTCTGCTACGAGTTCAAAAAGATAATGGTGGTGTAAAAAACCGATGTACCCAAAAACAGCCCCGAGAATGATCTCCACAGGTGTTGTTGGCATCTTAATAAGGTTCGCGATAAATGGCGAAAAGATGACAATGAGAGAGAGGGTGATAAGAAGGAGTACATCATCAAACATAAAGACGATTATAACCTAATTTTTTATGGGACTCCCATGGCTTTTTTACCAAATCAAGCTAAAATGTTTTAATACTAGTATTCACCACATAAAGGCGCACTATGAACCTCCGATCATTAAAAAAAATTCTACTCTTGAGTACTGCACTGATAGCATTTAATGCTTGTTCAGATGGTCCTAAACCTGACACTATCGATGCAGATGAAGACTTGAAATGTACACGTAATGGGGCACCTGCTCCGGAATGGGTCTGTAAAAATGTTGAAGGTGATAACATGCAGACTGCGGTAGGTCAAAGTGATTTTAGTCGCATAGGTGAGAGCTTTATGCTTCGTGAAG
This sequence comes from Helicobacteraceae bacterium, assembly GCA_015493495.1. GTDB lineage: Bacteria > Campylobacterota > Campylobacteria > Campylobacterales > Sulfurimonadaceae > Sulfonitrofixus. The sequence goes on from WGDB01000038.1 coordinate 5,180, forward strand.
CGACTGTTGATGGAGAAAAAGAAATGCAAAAAGAGGTCTATGCGTATATTGATGATCGTTTGGCCAGTTTTTCACGTCAGATGGGTGGTTCGGTAGCAAAAGCTGTTGACCGTGAGACGGATGCTATTGCTGAGGCGGTAAGTACGGCTAAAATGGAGGACTACAAACAGATCAAACTTTGGCGTAATCCTACGGACAGTTCTATTGAGGTGTTAATGGCGGTTCAAAATAAAAAAATCAATAAAGATGTGCGTGTCAAGGTTTTACACTTGTTGAAAAAAGATGATGCGGTTTATAAAGAATTTTTGGAAAATGATGGGGAAGATAGTTTGGATGAGTTTTTGCCTTTAGATTAGAGATTAATATGTTTATGACTTCTTTATGAAGCTGTTGTTTTTGACTTTATTTCTTATGGTTTTTGAAATGATTTGAACTATTAAATTTTATCTTGCTACCCTTTCTCTTTTTTACTCGAAAAAAAGATAAACAGAAAAATCGCCTCTAGCGGGCTTCAGGATCGGTAGCTACCGATTTCCCTCACTACGTTTCATCTCTGCCTAAAAATGCCAAACTCGCGTTGCTCAAACAGTGACATTTTCTTAACGGCAGAAATAAAACTCCGTTCGGCCTTGCAGATGCTAGAGAAAAGAGCAAGTGGTGACGCATCAATTAAAGTGAAAGCTATACGCTTTCATCCCCATTCAAACAAACTCATAGCACAAACTACGGGAGCCGCAACAATATAAAGAACGTTGATCTCACTACTTTAGATTGAAAATCACTTCGTCATAATAATAGCGTCTCTCTCTCTTTTTCTTGAAAACTATCTCTCTGACGCGACAGAGAGAAAAAGTTCAGTTCGCCACAGTTGAAATAATAGGGTAGCAACTAAACAAGACAAGAAGTCATCCGAATAAGAAAAAGAAGGTGGAAATAGAATTACAAGATAAGCATAGAACAATTAAATCAAAAAAAGTTGAAGTATTTGAGTTTGTACTTCAACTAATGAAGCTTACACCTTCTTAGCGACCTCAAACCCAAGACTTTTTAACATCTCAAGGTCACTACTCTTATCACGGCCTTGAGTGGTAAGGTAATTACCAATCACAATAGAGTTAGCACCTGCGGCAAAGATCTCCTCTTGACGGGTACCGAACATAAGCTCACGCCCACCGGCAACCATAATACGGTCGGCGTCTTTAATGATACTACGTGCCAAAGTGATGAGCTCCAAAGCCTCATCTGTGGTGAGCGGGTTAGGCTGTAACGGAAGGGCCGGGTTATGGTGGTAGAAGTTCAAAGGCACAGAAGTGGGGTTGAGACTTTTAAGAGACTCTAACATCGAGATGCGCTGCTCTTGACTCTCACCCATCCCAAAAATACCACCAGTGATCAGTGTTAAGCCCGCCTTATTGACATTTTCACACGTCTCGTAGCGTTCACTCCATGGATGGGTAGTACAAACTTCAGGGTAGAAGGACTCAGCTGTTTCAAGATTGTGATTATAGGCCTTAATGCCGGCCTCTTTAAGCGTTAACAGCTGTTCGACACTCGCTGTTCCATTACATGCGATAAGGCGCAGTTCTGGGACTGCAGATGATACGGCTTTTGCTACATTGCAGACAAAGTCAAGTACTTTGGTGTCGATTCCTTTATTTGCGGTGACCAGACAGAATCCGAGGGCGCCAGAAGCACGTGCAGCCTTAGCCTCTTCGACAATAGTGTCTATAGGTTTTTGAATATAACGTTCGATATCTGCTTTATACTTGACACTTTGAGAACAAAACTTGCAGTCCTCGTTACAGGTGCCACTGTTGATATTGGAAATGGCACATAAAAAGATACTTTGAGACATTAGTCTTTCCTTTCAAATGAGAAGTGTTGCTCTTTAAATTTTTTAGTTTTTAGTTTACGAGCATAATAGGTGATATAAAAATGAGAGTCGGTGATCTCCAACATGGCACATTCGCTTACCGGTTTGTTACGGGCACAGGCCTCTCCGGGATTTAAAAAAAGTGTTCCATTGGAAAATTCACAATCAAATGTATGGGTGTGACCATAGAGTACAACATCGGCATCAGGAGACATGAAAAAAGGGAGGTGCATCAGTTTGAACTTGGTATGAGCAAGTTTAAAGTAATGTGGCTCTTGGACCAGGTTATAGTGATTGTGTACCGTATGAAGGTGGGCATCATTGTTCCCATAAACGGCTATATAGCGTTTGCCTGTCGCTACCAACTGCTCTAACATCTCTGGCTTGACGATGTCACCAGCATGAATAAAAAATTCTGCACCCTCTTTAAGGAGCAAATCGATCACTTTTTGGGAGCGATTCTCTTTTTTATGGGTGTCTGAGAGAATACCGATCTTCATAAAGAAGTTCCTTTTTCCATTTTCTATTCGCCTTCTTCAGCCGGTGTACGGTCTTTACAGCGAATACACTCATAGACCTCTTTGTTACGGTAGGTTCTACGGGCGAGTGTACCGCCACATCCTTCTTGTTCACACTTCTTTTCAGAAGGCTCGAACTTGGAGATGAATTTACAAGTAGGGTAGTCTTCACAGCCCCAGAACGGTCCACGGCGTGAGTTACGATAGACCAGTTTTTTACCACAGTCTGGACAAGGGACCTTGGACTCTTTTGCCTCTATCTCCATAGACTTGGTGTTTTTACACTCTGGATAGTTGCTACAGGCGAGGAACTTTCCGTTGCGACCATTTTTGATGACCATATCGCCACCACATTTATCACACTTCTCATCAGTTGTCTCGACTTTAGGTGCTTCTCCCTCTTCGCCATCTTCAGCAACTTGTTCTGTGTATTTGCACTTAGGAAAACCACTGCAAGCGATAAAGTTACCATAGCGTCCGGAACGAAGAAGCAGTTCAGATCCACATTGTGGGCAGTTCCGACCTAGTGGTTTTGCAAGTTTAAGAGAGACGATCTTCTCTTTACCCTCTTTGACACGTTCTATAAATGGGAAATAAAACTCATTAAGAACACTCTGCCAGTCTTTACCCTCTTCAGCGATCTTGTCAAGAACCTCTTCCATATTCGCGGTGAAGTTTGCATCCACAATGTCACTAAAGTGCTTTTCTAACATCTCAATAACGGTAAAGGCAATCTCTGTAGGTGCGATCTGTCTTTTTTCAATGGTAATGTAGTTACGTGCTTGAAGTGTAGAGATGGTTGGTGCGTAGGTTGATGGACGACCAATCCCTTCTGCTTCGAGCTGTTTAATCAGACTTGCTTCTGAAAAACGTGAGGGCGGCTCAGTGAAGTGTTGTGTCGGTTTGATCTCGGTGATCTTAATATCTTGACCTTTTTCAAGGGCAGGAAGTAGTTTGTCTTTGTCATCTGTTCCTACGACCTTATAGAAACCATCAAAGATTAGTTTACGACCGCTTGCACGGTACTCTGCACTTTCACTTTTAAAGATAATAGACTGCTGCTCGAAAATAGCATCATTCATCTGACATGCAACAAAACGGTTATAGATGAGTGTATAAAGTTTTAACTCATCGGGCTTTAAAAATGAAGCCGCTATTTTTGGTGTAAAAGAGAGCATGGTCGGACGGATCGCCTCGTGCGCCTCTTGGGCACCTTTAGACTTTTTGTTGTAGCTCTTAGGTGCTTTTGGCAGATACTTCTCACCATAAGTGTTCAAGATGGTCTCCCGAACTGCTTCAACAGCTTCTGCAGCCATGTTTAAAGAGTCAGTACGCATGTATGTGATAACACCAGATGTGCCATCAGGTGTTTTAACACCTTCGTAAAGTGACTGTGCCAACATCATCGTCTTTTTAGGTGACATGGAGAGTCTGCTCGAAGCTGTCTGCTGTAGGGTTGATGTCATAAATGGTGGTGGTGTAGAGCTTTTACGCTGCTTGGTTTCTATAGAGGCAACTGTGAACTTTTCACCTTTAATGACTGCGGTCATCGCCTTGGCTTTTTCACCGTTTTCTATAGAGAGTTTGGAGAGTTTCTCACCCTGGTACTTTATGAGATTGGCATCGATATTTGGTGCGAAGGTTGTGTCTATAGTCCAGTATTCTACGGGGATAAAAGCTTTGATCTCACGTTCTCTATCAATGACGATCTTAAGTGTTGAAGACTGTACCCGTCCTGCTGAGAGACCTTTTTGGATCTTAGAAGCGAGTAGTGGTGAAAGTTTGTAACCCACAATACGGTCGAGAAGACGACGGGTCTGCTGTGCATTGACCTGATCCATGTCGAGTTTACGGGGATTGTCAAGGGCTGCGTTAATAGCTGTCTTGGTGATCTCATGGAACACAATACGTGGTAACTCTTCCGGAACGATTTTCGCCACCTTTGCAATAGCATGTCCCACGTGCCAACCAATAGCCTCACCCTCGCGGTCCTCATCGGTCGCGATATATATGGTGTCTGCTTTTTTAGCAAGCTCTTTGATCTGCTTGACGATAGCGGCATTCTCTTTTGCCACACTGTACTCGGGAGTAAGTGTCTTTGTCTCTTCATCGATCTTGATTCCGAAACGGCTTTTAGGAAGATCACGGATGTGCCCTTTTGAGGCGATGACCTCATACTCTTTACCTAAAAAGTTTTTAATGGTTTTTGCTTTGGCAGGTGACTCGACAATAATGAGTTTCAAATAATGTTCCTTAGTAGGAGAAGCGTTATAGACGCCCTAGAAAGCCACTAAGTAGCATTAGGTAAGTACGTTTTAAACGGTTTCCTATATATAGTATAGAAATAAAAAGTCTGAAAGTGTAGCAAAAGAATTATTAACGACACTAAAAGGATGACAGTCTCTTGGTAGATTGGAGTGTTTAAAAGCTGCACCCTCTATAAGCATACTTTTCTAAGACACTGTTAACCTTTTCGATAATGGTATAAACGGTCTCGTCTGAGATCTCAGGCTGAACAGGAAGTAGGACTTGTGCTTTATAGACCTCTTCTGCACCAAAGAGAAAAGTGCTTTTATCCAAAAATGCTGTTGTTTTATAGATGGGTTTGTTACCAACAGAGACGGCGACACCTTCTGCTAAAAGATCTTGAAAAATGTCTTCTTTAGGACAGAAAAGGGAAGGTGCTAAAAAGATGGGAAAGTAGTAGTGGACCATGAGCTGTTCAGCAGTAGGGAGTTGTAATAGTTTAAGAGAAGAGAGACCTTCTAGATAAAGGTTCTGTATCTCTTGCATACGTTTACTATTTTGAAGGTCTGTTAAAAGTGCTTGATAGCAAAAATCAGCGATTATTGCTGAGAGTTTAGTATTGGGCAGGGTAGAGAGAAGATCATAGTTCCAAAGTTTTTTAGTGACATATCCCCCTTCACGCAACTGTCGTAACTGCTTCGCCCATTCAGGGTTGTCAGTAGCGATGAAGGCGCCTTGTGCAGTAGAAGGTGATATGAGTGCCTCTATTGAAAAAAGCACGAGGTCTGCATTACTCTTTTGTGTCAGGTGAAAAGCCTGTGAAGCATCTTCAATCAAAAGTAACTGCTCTTTTTGTGCTAACTCCTGAAAAGCTGTCATCTCTGTATGCAACCCATGATGGTGAGAGACTACAAGAACCTTTGTACGTGAGGTCGTAGTACGCTCTATAAAACGAGACTCCAAAGTACCGTCGAGTTTGAGTTCTAAGTAGTGGGGATGTAACTTCTGCTGCTTTAGGGCTTGATAGAGTGCCAGGTCGGACATAGGACTGCATAGAAGTTCATCTCCTTCTCTGAGTTGAGCAAAAGCCAATGTATAAGCAGCAAATAGCGATGAGACTGCGATGACTTCACTGTAGCCTGATCGCTCAGAGAAGGCTTTTTCCAGCATCTCGACCGGTGTGCTGTTTTGAGTTCTACGGAGAATATCATTGTACATGGATTCGCTCTTATTGTTGGGATCTAAAAGAGAATTGTATCTGAGTCTGTATTGATTATAAGACACCACTAAAA
>WGDB01000039.1 GCA_015493495.1 Helicobacteraceae bacterium
AATAGAGAGATGAAGGTAGATAGAAAGTTTTTATGTGATGTGTTATGAAACGGTTTTTGTGATATTGAAAGAGAAGATGGAACAAGAGGCTAAAAGCCCCTGTTTAAAGTCTTGAGAACTACTCAGTTACTTCTACGAGTTCTGGAGTTGACTCCCAGATACCGTGTTTTGTACAGTAACCATGTGCTACCAAAGTCATTTTCTTACCTGTTGCACGGATGTTAAATGTTACTTCTGCGTGAGACTTCTCGTTACCAAGTGTACCTGGTGTAAACGTTGTCATTGCAAGCTTAGTCTCACCATTGAAAAGAGTGATAGACTCGATGAAGTGATCGAAATCATCAGGGTGAGTGTACTCGTTACCCATTTTAACGTTTACAGCAACCATCTCGCCTTTTTTAGCAACACCCTCTACAGTGATAAATGGTGAGTGACGATCGATAAGATCTTTTTTTGCTTCGCGCTCTACGTTGTCGATGTTTTCATATACGTGAATCTTTGGCATGTTAATGTCCTTTTAAATATTTTAATACAGGCATTCTACAAGGAAATAGTTTTAACAAAACATAAATAAGAGTAATAATGTCTGAGCTAATATTTAGCTCAGTTACAAGTGAGAATGGTTATTATAGTTGGAGTTTTTTTATTTAAGGGGTACTTTTAGCGTTTGATGAGGGTGCTGACAAGATGCTGTAGAAAATTACTTTTAGGTTTTTCCCGCTCCTCTTTTCTCTTTTGACGCATATCTCGCGTCTCGTCAAGTTTCTCTTGCAAATATTGTGATGCTTTATGGATCTCTTTAGGTGTAAAGTTACTCATACTCAAGGATCTTCTCTATCTCATTCATGGCATCATCATTTTTAAGGGTAAATTTGATCTCGATACGACGAGAAGCCGCCTTATCCTCTTTTGCATTTTTTATAATGCGGTCTTGATACGAACGTCCACTCGCCACAAGAAGAGGATTTAAGTTGTTTTTCTTGGTAAAGTCCAAACTTAAGAGGTAGGTCATCACAGCGTAGGCTCGTTTTTGTGAGAGGTTGAGGTTATAGAGGTAACTACCGTCACTGTCTGTATGCCCTTCAATGACGATACGATCAAGGTGTGTTTTGATGTTGGGGTTGGAGAGGAGGGTGCCGATGTACTCTATAAAGACCTTTTTCAACTCTTTTTTAGAGCTCTGTTTCAGTGTAGCGCTCCCTTTTGGAAAAAGGATGTTGGAAGAGAGTCTCAACGAACCACTGCCCGCATCGATCTGTACATGTTCACCAAGACTCTGTTTGAGCTCCGCAATGATCTTGATCTTAATCCCGGTAAGACTTTTGATCTGCGCTTTTTGTGATTGAAGCTTTTGGACAAGACGGTCATAATCACTCTCTTTTTGCTCCAAAGCTTGAAGTAGTGACAAGAGTTTCTGATCTTTGAGCTGCAGGGCATTTTGAGCCGCAGTGGTCTCGTTAGACAGGATAAGGACCTTTGCTTCATACTCTTCTATGGTCTTGTTGTTGTCTGCGATGGTTGCATTGGACTCGTCTAAGAGGTTCTGCATGATGATGATCTTCTCATTGAAATCATCAAGTTTGGTGTTGTTAGCCAAGAGGATGTTGTTAAGGTTGATAAGCTCATCGGTTTTGAGTTGAAGCGCTTCGGCACTATAAAGCAGCTCTTGTTGGGTGGTGTTGAGTTCGGCTGTTCTCTGTGCCAGTAGTGTTTTTAATTTCTGTACCTCTTTGTCGCGTAGCAGCAGGGCACTGATAGAGCTTTCCAGTGAGTGTTCCTTCGAGTCCAAACTGGACTTCAAGACGATAGACTTGACGACAATAGCACCGATCAACAAGATGAAGATAAAAAGCAGTCCGGCCATAAGGTCAGCATACGAAAGCCAAAAATTACTGGTCTCGTTACTATCGTTACGTTTAAACATCACTTCTCTCTGGTATGGTTAGCGATGGTCTGATGATACTTTCTAATACTCTTTTGAACCTCACTGCTCTCTGCACTGACATGGGTCGCAAAGTCAGCAAGTTTGACAACGATATCTCCTATCTCTGTGTCGATCTTCTCAAAGCTTTTGTGTAGGGTGGTGTCCATCTGTCCTGCGTAGAGTTTGGTGCTTTTTTCGAGTGCTTCGGTTGCGGTGACAAAACGTTCAAGTTGTGACTTGATCTGGTTTTGGGCAGCTACTGCGGTTGTACTCTGGTCAATGATGGCAAGTGAACCCTGTATCTGCTGAGAAACCTGGTCTATGGTGTTGGCAAGAAGGGTGAAGTTTTGGTTGCTTTCATGCATGACCTCTTTAAAGGCCTCTAGCTGCTGTTGGTTGATGTCTCTGATAAAAGAGAGGTCAAACGTCTCTTTAAGTGCTGATAAAAAGCGGTTCTCCTCGAGGTCGCTTTTAGAGTGTTGGTGGATGCTCAGTTCATCTTCACTCCAGATATGAGAGGCAAAAAGGGTCTCAATGTTGTGAAAATAGTTATCTATCTTACTAAGACCACGCTTCTCGAAATAGGTCCATAATAGTGAGAGAAAAATACCGTAGATGGAAGCAAAAAAGGCGGAACCCACACCACTGAGCAGGGTAGAGATCTCACTGTCAAGCGCATCTGCACTGCTGGCAGAGAAGTTTGGCATAGAGATGGCCATGGCTACAAAGGTGCCTAAGATACCAAGCATAGGAAAGATCGAAGAGGCGACAGAAACAAAGTTGTCATTACGGACGTCTATATAAAAGTGGTTTAAAAACTTGTCAATGTCCAAAATGGACTTGCTCTCTTCACCAAGGGTCAAAGACTTTGCAATGAGCTCTTTTTTCAGGCTGCTTTCCATCTCAAGCTGGGTTCCACGCATCTTACAGGCAGCATAGTTGGCGTTATGTTTGATAAAAAGTAAAAATACCAAAAAGATAAAACCGATGTAGACAAGAGTATAAAGTGGTATATTAAGAGGAATGAAGCCAAAGTAACCCGCGAGCATGGTGACAAAAAACAGAAGCGGTAAAAGTGCGATTACTATGAAGTTGGCAGAGCAGTTGACCTTGGCATGGAGGGTGTTCATTTTTCTTCCTAATAGATTTTGTTGACGAATTATATACACTTTTTTTAAAGAGATGCCCTGAAAGCCTCTTTTAACCGACAAAGCGATAAAATCGCGGCAACTATATACTATGACAAGGTCTACAAAATGATCCAACCGCTTTTGATAGAGATCGGTGTTGAAGAGCTTCCGGCTGTTCCACTACTAAAAGAGTTAAAAAATATTGAGAAAAAATGGGCAGCAGTCTTGGAAGAGAATGCACTTTTAGCCGAGTTTGAGTTCTACTACACACCACGTCGTTTGGTGCTGTGGCATCCTGAGTTCAAGATGTGTCAAGACGATAGTGAAGAGGAATTCTTCGGAGCACCGATCGCTATCGCTTACAAAGACGGTGTCCCTACCAAAGCAGCAGAAGGTTTTGCCCGCAAATGTGGTGTGGACCTTTCTGAGGTCACTAAGGCTGAAAAGGGTGGTAAAGAGGTTCTTTACTTTAAAAAGAGCGTAGAGGGAAAAGAGAGTAAAAACTTGATCCCTGCAATGATCGAGAAGTGGATCAAGTCTCTTAGTTTTGGGAAGTCGATGCGCTGGGGCTCAAACAGTGAGAGCTTTATCCGTCCGATCCGTTGGGTACATGTGACATTAGCTGAAGAGTTGGTAGAGATGTCACTCTTTAGTGTAGCTTCTGCCAAAACGACACGACTGCACCGTATGGCAAGTTTTGATGCTCAAGATGTTCAAGATAACAAAAGCTATTTTGAGCAGTTGGAAACGGGTGCTGTTACCCTGTTTCAAGATGAACGAGAGTGTGACATCCTGGATGCTTTCAAAAAACTGGAATCTGAAAATGGTGTTGATATAGAGATCGATGCAGAGCTTTTGGCTGAGGTCGTGGCGATCACAGAACATCCAACACCACTATTGGGAAGTTTTGACGAAGCATTTTTACGTCTGCCTCCAGAAGTCATCATCACTTCTATGAAAGAACACCAGCGTTATTTCCCTGTTTTTAAAGATGGCAAATTGATTAACAAGTTTGTTGTTGTCTCTAACGCACTGACCGATGATTTTTCAAAGGTCATCGAGGGTAACGAGCGTGTCCTGCGTCCACGTCTTGCTGATGGACTTTTCTTTTATGACAACGATCTTCGTAATGGTCTGAGCACGGACGGTCTTGAAAAAGTGGTCTTTATGAATGGTTTGGGAACTCTTGCAGAGAAGATAGCACGCGAACAGGATATTGCGGATTATCTGTTTGAGATCTATGGCAGTGCTGTTTGTGCAGAAAATGGTAAACACAATGAGTTGAATCAGGAACTGTTGCAGCGTGCAGTCTCTTTGGCAAAAGCAGACTTGATGAGTGAGATGGTCTATGAGTTTACAGAACTTCAAGGACTTATGGGTTATTACTATGCTATCGCCCTAGGTGAAGAGCCTGAAGTGGCAATGGCGATCAAAGAGCAGTATCTTCCTGAAGGCGAAGACTCTCCTGTGCCGTCTAGTAAACTGAGTGCTATTGTGGCGATGAGTATTAAACTTGACACTCTTTTAGGTCTCTTTAGTATCAACCAGATCCCTACCGGTTCTCGTGATCCGTTTGCACTGCGTCGTGCGGTCAACGGTCTCGTCCGTATCTCTAAAGAGCATGATCTGGCATTTGATATTGTGAAGGTTCTTAAAGATCTGGGCCAAAAATATGCAGCGATCGATTTCGAGAAACTTGAAGCATTTTTCCTAGAGCGTCTTAACCAGTACTATCGTGCCAACAACATCAACGCTTCTATTGTTCAAGCGGTACTCTCTACCGGAGAACGTGAACTCAGAGCTATCGATGAAAAGATCAATGCTGTAGCGACTATTGCTGAGAGCAGTGAGTTCGCGACAGTTTTCTCAACCTTTAAACGTGTGGCTAACATCACAAAAGATGTAGATCTTGAGAACCTTGATGCAATTAAACCAGAGCTTTTCGAAGAGAAAGCAGAGGTTGCACTTTTCAATGCTTATACCCTTGTCAGTGAAAAAGAGTATGCCAACTATACAGAGCAGCTGGACGCACTTTTCAGTCTTAAACCACAGCTTGATGACTTCTTTGAGAAGGTGATGGTCAATGCAGAAGACGAAGCGGTCAAAAACAACCGTAAAGCTCTTGTCGGAACGATTTATAAAGCAATCTTTGACATCGCCGACATCAAAGAGATCTCGATATAACGGATGATCTATGACACAGTGATCATTGGTGCTGGTATCAATGGTTGTTCTTGTGCCTATTTTTTAAAACAAGCAGGCCAAAGGGTTCTTTTAATGGACCAAGAGGGTATAGCTGCTGGTGGATCTGGTGCGGCTGGAGCGTTCATCTCTCCAAAGTTCACTAAAGGTGGCTACCTCAAAGAGCTGCTTGAAAGATCCTACCTCTTTTCACTGGACTTTTACAAAACCAACTTTCCTGAACATATTCAAAGTTCCAAACTTCTACAGATAGCCAACTCTGAAGAGAATGAGATGCGTCTCAATGCTTTTAAAGAGAGTACCTCTCTTTGTTTTAATGAAGACAAAAGTGCAGTAGACGAGATCTTGACACCTTATGCCAAAGAGGCTGCCTCTCTGGTTTTGGAAGAGGGCGGGGTAGTGTATGCTCAGGCGATGTGTGAAGCTTTAGTTGAAGGTGTTGACTTTTGTAAAGAGAAGGCAGAAAAGATATGTTACAGTGATGGGGTTTGGAGTGTCGGAGCTGTAAAGGCGCGTCGTATTATTTTGGCTACAGGTTCTTATAACCTTGTGGTTAAGATGCCTTACCTAACGTTACGGCGTGTGTGGGGTCATCGTATTGATGTACACTCTAGCACTAAGGTCGCCCATAGTATCCATCATCATCTCTCTATCTCTCCCTCATCAGAAGCGGGTGTCTTGGCAATAGGTGCAACACATGATCTACACTATGATCCCTTTGGTGAAGTATCATACGATGTTGAAGCGGGTCGTAAAGAACTTTTGGAAAAAGCCCTTAAAAGTGTCACGTTGGAAAATATAGAGATCCTTAATGACTATATGGGGTTACGTTCGGGAAGTAATGACTACTTGCCCATAGTGGGAGAAGTGGTGGATGCCAAGAGTACGATGGATGAAGGTTTTGATGTTTCGAAGCTCAAACGTATGAAAGATAAAGATTTCGGTTACTATCGTGAACTTTATATGATCAATGGTTCAGGTGGGTATGGTTTTGTTTTGGCACCATACTTAGCCAAGCAGTTGACAGATCATATAGTAAAGCACAATGCACTCGACACACAACTGACGCCTACACGTTTTTTTAGACGTTGGGCAAAGAGACAGGGTTAATAATGCTGTTTTTAACTGAGTTACTTCAGTATGTTACTTCTTCCGGAACAGAAATGACGGCGTGGGTGCCTTTTAAATGATTACGCAACTGGTCATCATCGGGATAATACTTCTTTTTGTCATACCCTCAGTGTTAGTCTACCTTCTCCAACACAAAATCATCTTCACCCCTTCTTACCATAAACGCCGTGGCCTTTTTAAAGAGTATCCTGAGCGGTACAAACCTTTGGAATTACAAGTGGAGAAAGGGATATATCTGGAAGGTGTTGTGTATGAACCAGAAGTAAAAGCAGAGCAAACGATACTCTACTTTGGAGGAAGAGAACAGGACAGTGTGACCTTGGTAGCAAAGTTCTCTTTGCACTACCCTGACACAAGGATCATCTCTTTTAATTACCGTGGTTATGGTACCAGTGATGGTGATCCGAGCGAGGCTGCTTATCATGGAGATGCTTTGAAAATCTATGACTATGTGGAGCAGCATTTTGGTACACCAGTACTGCTTGGGTACAGTTTAGGCTCTAATATCGCGGTACATACTGCTGTTAGAAGAAGACCTTTTAAGACTATCCTTGTAGCTGCTTTTGAATCGGTACTGGCACTCTCTCGTGCTAAAAAACTGCCCATACCAGGTTTTGTGGTCAAACACCGTTTTGAGAGCATTAAAGAGATCGCAAATGTTAAGGTACCACTCTACCTCTACGTCACAGTGGATGATGGGTTTGTACCCATCAAGCAGGCGCGTAAGCTAAAGGCAAAAGCTAATGCAGAGATCTTGGTTGACTATAAAGAGTTTCATGGTTATAATCACGCTCAATTACTCTTTAGTGATGAAGTGTGTCACGAGATAGAAAAGGTGTTAAAGCAGTGAAAGAAGCGATTGTATTATTGAACATGGGTGGTCCTAACAACCTTGATGAAGTTGAGATGTTTTTGAAAAACATGTTTAACGACCCAAATATTTTGACTATGAAAAGTGACCTGCTGCGTAAGTTTGTAGGGGGAATGATCACTTTTACTCGTGCGGAGTCCTCTCAGGAGATCTATAGGCAACTTGGTGGAAAGTCTCCTATAGTCGATCATACCAAAAATCTTATTGCGGCACTTAAACAAAAGCTTGATGATAAAGAGGTCATCATAGATTTTGTCATGCGTTATACACCACCTTTTGCACCAGAGGTGATAGAGCGTCTTAAAGCAGAAGGTGTTGAGAAGGTCTATCTTATCCCGCTGTATCCTCAGTTCTCAACTACAACAACAAAGTCCTCTCTTGAAGATTTTGAAGCGGCTTTTCACAAGAGTGGCATGGATGCCATTTTAGTAGAGGTCAAGCACTATTATGAAAACAACACTTATAACGAAGCGGTCATAGAACGCATCAAAGAGAAGATGCTCGAGACAGACTACAATGACTTCGACATTATCTTTTCAGCTCATGGTCTGCCACAGAAGATCGTGGATGCAGGAGACCCTTACCAACGCTATGTCGAGCGTCATGTTGAACTGCTCAAAAAGAAGTTAGAAGAGCATGAAATGAAGTTTCATCGTGTGCACTTGGCTTACCAGTCCAAGGTTGGACCACTTAAATGGCTGGAACCTTCTTTAGAAACAGCACTTCATAAGGTACGTAACCGTGGTGTCATCATCTACCCTGTAGCTTTTACCATAGACAATTCAGAGACAGACTTTGAGTTGGAGGTAGAGTACAGAGAGATCGCTGAAGAGATGGGCTTTAATGACTATAGGGTCTGTCGTTGTGTGAACGATAGTGAAAAGTTTGTAGAGGCGCTTATAGAGGTTTACTCAAAGATGAAGAGTTAAGATAACTTCTGTCATCTTTTTAAAATATAAAATCAATATTCAAAACGCGCCCCACACACTACTGACCTTGATAGTGCATTGCCAGTATACGCTTCTTAGATCCAGCCTTCTGAATCTTTCATAAGGGCACGGTTATTTTCATCATACAGTCTGATCAACAGGGTGATGATGTCTGTCCCTTGGTCAAAATAATCTGTAGGATTGATTTGTCCCGGTGTCCGTAGAAGCGTGGTTTTTGTTACATTGACATAATCTTTGGTGGCAGCTTCTATGTTTTGCAATATAGTGTTTACCGAACTGTTATAGTTTTCACTATGCTTGCTCATAATGGTTTGCATTCCGGCTTGTAACTTTTTCTGCAGGTCCTCTATCTCTGATATCATAGAAAGTATCTGAAGGTTTTCTTCTTCAGAAATACTACCTTTAGCCGCTATACCTGAACCTTTACCCCGCATACGACCAACATATTCGGTCATGGGTAAAATAGTTTCCATCATTAATGTAGAAGCCTCTTGTCCCAGTGGGTTCAGCTCTTTAGAATTTCGACGGCTGACGGTTTGTGCTAACATCAAAACCTGATCGATCTGTTCTGTATAGCTTTCGAAGGCTTTTGCCGGTGGCATTTTCAGAGCTTTTCTGTTGAGCTTGATCAATGCTTGGGAAATAGCTGTTGCCCGTGTGTTGATGACAGGGTCCGCAGAAAGCTCAGAGGCTTCCATCTTACCGATCGCTTCTTTCATGTCTTGTTTGTTTTTTTGTACAAGTAAAAGTGCTACGGTATCACCATTAAGATAGGTGTTGGTAAGACCCCTTGTCTTTTGTGTTGCGATGACCAGGTCTTTTAATGCTCCGATGTATTTTGAATTGTCTGCTTGTGTGTCATTGCTAAAAAGAGATTTAGCATATAGATTGACTAATAACAGTAGTGAGAGTAAAACGATTTTCATATTATCTCCTTTGTGTTTGTGATGTAATCCTTACAAGCATATATAGGGGACCCATCTAATATAATTTATAATGAATATAATAAAAGCATAATAATAAATATAATTAAAGTTGCATAGTAAATATAGTTGAAGTATCGAAACGTACAGTATGAAGATGATTTTGTGAATGTGTTTCTCTCTGTAGTATCTCTATAAGGCTTCTTTTTATCCCTTTTCTTTATGAGTGTTCAGATAATATACTCTGATTATCTGATGAAGGAGTATAAATGGTCGTAGTGATCTTTGACATGGATGGTACGCTTATAGATTCTCAAAATGATATTACAGCTTCTATCAATCATGTTCGTATGAAAAACCATGGATTAGCACCTTTAAGCAGTGACTTTGTTGTTGAAGCAATTAATCGTGACCAACGCAATCTTGCCAAGCTTTTTTACAACACAGAACACTATCAAGATCCAGATCGTATTTTGTTTGAAGCACATTATCATAAACAGTGTACGGAATCCGCTATAGTTTATGATGGGGTAAAGGAAGTTGTTGAAGCCTTATATGAAGCGGGTATCAAGATAGGTGTTGCGACCAATGCGCCTAGCCCTTTTGCCGTACGAATGTTAGAACATGTAGGATTGGCAAAATATTTTGAAAAAATTGTGGGTGCAGACATGGTGGCACTTCCCAAGCCTGACCCTGAGATGTTACAGATCATTTTAGAACACCTTAACTTTGACAGTAGCAAAGATCAAGCTTTTATGGTTGGAGACAACTCTAAAGATATTGAAGCCGGTTTTAGAGCGGGTGCCAAGACTGTCTTTGCGACTTGGGGTTTTAGTCCTGAAGGGCACGGAGACTATGTCATAGCAGATCCTATGGAGCTTTTAAGTCTCATATGAGAGTCATCCTTCTCTTTTTACTTTTGTCCGGATTACTCATGGCAGAGATATTGGAACGAACACAGCTTTTAATGGGTACTTATGCAACGATCAGTATAGATAAAAAAGATACTCAGGTTCATCAAAAAGCTTTTGAACTCTTACGCAAAGTTGACCAGACACTTTCTAGTTACCAGTCTCATGCTGACATCTACATCTTAAACCATCAAAGAGAAACAAACCTCTCTTTTTATACTTATGAGGCTTTGCAGCTGTCACAACGATATTATAAAGAGACAGATGGATACTTTGATATCACTGTTGGCTCTATTACCAAAGGTCTTTACCACTTTGGAACCGCAGAACGTATTCCAAGCAAGAGAGAACGTGAGAAGGCGGTCATCGACTTTAAAGGTCTGCATTTTACATCACAGCGGGCTTGGTTGGAAGAGGGTGTCCTTGTTGATCTTGGTGGTATGGGTAAGGGTTTTGGTGTGGACAAAACGGTTGCTTATCTCCATGAGCAAAATATCACTAAAGGGCAGGTTGCTTTAAGCGGTGACATACACTGTTTAGATCAATGCAAGATCGCCATTGAAGACCCTTTTGGTTCAGGAATCATCGCTGAGTTTACAACCAAAACGGCAGATATGTCCATCTCTACCAGTGGAAACTATCGTCGTTATGTCAAAAGTAAAAGGGACAACCATCTTATAGATCCTAAAGAAAAAGTACCACAACAGCTTTTTGCTTCGATCACACTCATATCATACGGCAATAACAGTGATATTGATGCTTATGCTACGGCTGCTTCTGTCATGCCTCTTGACGCCGCAATATCATTTTTGAACCGACAAGATGTGGGTTATGTTCTGATTACTACAGGAGGTGATCAGTATATCAGTGAAGATCTTGATCGGTATGTGGAGAAGATGCGATTTTTAGGTCGTGGTGTACTTTTTGAGTGTGAGACCATATAGAACTGAAGCGCGCTTAAAGCTTTACATATTTAGTTGTTGACTCTTCAACGCCTTTTTGTACTTCATTAAGATTTTTGTCCAGCCTCAAATAAGCAAGACCCTTCTCTTGGGCAAACTTTTCCAACGCTGCTTCATCCATCAAAAACATCGCTGTGTTATAAGCATCTAAAAAGGTGGCGTTAGAACTTTTAGAGATTAAGGTCAAAGAGGCGTAACATGAGGATGAGAGACCATTCTTAGGATCGATTATGTGATTGTGGTCATAGTCTTTGATGTAACGTTCATAATCACCACTGGTGCTCACATAGGTCTCTCCTGAGACCTCGAAGTAACCGTAGAGTTTTGGCGCTCTTGGATGGGCTATGCCTACTGTATACTTACCACCATAAGCGGCGATCTCACCACCGAGTGAGATGAGGGCACTTTTGACCCCCTGACTTTGTAAAAAACGTTTTATCTCATCTACGGCATACCCTTTGCCAATGCCCCCGAGGTCCAAAGAAGTTTTGGCGTTATTGAAACTAATGGTGCCCTCTTTTAAAATGACATCTTTATAACTTACATTTTGAACGGCTTTTTTAAGAGTGTTTCTGTTGGGCAGGGTGGGAAGTGCATGGCCAAACTTATAACTCTGTTGTGTGAGTGCACCTATGGTGATGTCAAAGGCCCCCGCTGTCTCTTGAGAGACTTGAAGTGCATCTTCTAAGAGGGCGTAGAGTTTTTTATTGACCGTGATCGCTTTATTTGCAGCATGTTGGTTGAGGTGAGAGAGTTGAGAGCTTGTTTTGTAGACACTAAGTTGTGACTCTATCTGCTGGCCCAGGGCTAGGGCTTCGTCTAAAACACTTTGAGGACATTTGGCTTTGATGCCAAGTGTGGTGGACATCAGCGGGGCTTGGAGTGTTTTGTAAAAGAGGTGGGGGAGTTTAAAACTCATAGTTAAATGATAGGCTGGAGTAGATCGCTTTGACGTTGTCCTCTCCATACCAGGCTTTGATGTAACTGTTGTCTGTGGTGACATAGTAGTTCCCACTCATCTTAAGGACGATGTTTTCATCTTCTATAAAAGCAGGGCGATAAAAGAGACTCATACCGGCACTGTATGCACTGAACTCAGAGTACTTATACTCACCTACTACATAGTCAGGGTCATCGTCAGGAGAATATTCATCTAGTGGTTTGATAAATCCGACACCACTTTGGGTGTAGTAACGCCCTCTCATACCCAGAGTCACACTGTCGCTCACGTCATAGTAGACCTTGGCATCAGCTGTATGTGAAGTCATCTCCCAGGTGTCGGCAAAAAAGCGGTAAGAGAGGTGGGTGGCAAAGTCCTCACCTAACTGTTGTACATAGGTGAGGGCAACAGGAAATGACTGCCTTCTATCTGGATACCTGTCAAACGCACCATAGGTAGGGGTGTTGATGTAACGGTAAGGCGAGGAGAGCATTCCTGTCTGCATGGTGTACTCAAAATTAAGCGCAATGTATGCATGTGGGTTGAGCAGTTGTGTGAGTGCTGCATTAACTGAGTAAACATGTTTTGCTTTTTTGTCTAACTTGCGATTGATGGCGGGGTCCCATTTTTCAAAAGAGTAAACTCCTCCCAAACTAAAGATGGTAT
The DNA here is from genome assembly GCA_015493495.1 of Helicobacteraceae bacterium. GTDB lineage: Bacteria > Campylobacterota > Campylobacteria > Campylobacterales > Sulfurimonadaceae > Sulfonitrofixus. Next base: position 12,611 of record WGDB01000039.1, read on the forward strand.
TGGCATCATTAAAGGAGAGTTGCTCACTCATGCGAACTGCAAAAACATTATAGTCACGCTCGGTAGAACCATAGAAACCAAAGTCTGTACGTGACATACCACTTTCATAGACAAACCCAAGGTCAGGAGCAACACGAAGGTCGTCAAAAGGTCTGTCACTTGCACCTGTAACAGCATCTACGATCACCTTGTCACTCTTTTTGCCAGAGGCATAATACATAGAGGCCGCTGTAATAGCATCAATACGAAGGTTGGCGATGACACCCCACTTCTCACTGATCATCTTTTTCATACCGATGACGGGTGCATTGACGATGACTCCCACGTTGTCACTGTAAAAGTCGTAACTGACATCGACACCCTCTTTAAGTACTTCAGCGATCATGCTGAGCGGTACTAATAAAAAGCCTAAGAGAAGTGAAAAGTAATGTTTCATCATTTGCATCCACAACCTCCGCTAAAGCCGCCTGTCGCACCAAAACTGCCTTCACGTATAGGAAAGACATGGGCTTCAAAAGCACTCTCTTGCGCAAAGGAAGGGTTTAACATCTTAGTGGTGGCCAAGTCCTCTTTGTCATAAGGGTTGACATGGGTGCAGGCTGTAAACAACAGTGCTAGCAGTAAGATAAATAGTTGTTTCACTTGAGAAGCTTCTCGATCTCAACATCCAGCTCTTGCTGCTCTTTACATGAACCCATAAAGATGTGTTGTACTTTTTTGTCTTTGATCAAAAGTGAGATAGGGATAACCTTGGCATCGTAAGCTTGCGCCAGGGTCTTCTTTTTGTCATATAAAAAGACAATGCTGCTCTTTTCACCAAGATGTGATTCTAGTTTTTTAACAAACTTTTTGGCCTTTTTCTCTTTACCGTCGATGTTAACGGCGATGATCTTAAAACCTTTATCCGCATACTTTTTAGCAACAGCATCAAAAAGCGGCATCTCCTCTTTACATCCCTTGCACCACTGGGCCCAGATATTTAGCAGGTATACACTGTTATCCAAACTCTTAGAGTCAAAATGGGTGTCGCTGCCCAATTGTTTGAGTTCAAAATCATGGACACTGTCTCCTACTTCTATACTGTAGAGGTTAAGTGTCATAAGAAGTGTGAGGGTAAGGGTTTTTAAAAGTTTCATGTTAGTTCCTGCACGTTGTTGGGATTGAGAGTGGTGCTTGACGAGCGTCAATACGATGACAAGCATTACAAGAGTAGCGGTTACTGTCATCGTCAGTTTTGTCAGCATCATAGCTACGGTTAAAGGTGTGTGTCGCAGCAGAGTCTAAAAGTGTGTCACCACTTTTGTTAATGATGCTTACAAGGTATGAACCATCAGGAATGGCCTGCTTTTGCAAAAGTGCAAATACATTGCCGTCACCATTGAAACCTGGATCATCAGTAGTATTGGTGTTTCTTGAATCGTAGACGATAGAACTGTCTATTTTCTTTAATTGCAGAAAAAGTGGGATGTTACAAAACATCTCTGGATCTTCATAGTTCGCTTCATTTGGCTCTTCTTGAAACAGTGTGGCACCAAAGGCGAGGTGAGAGTCCTCTTTAAGATCGACATTATGACAATGCAGACAGTCCTTACCCTGAAAATGGGTACCACTGACACGTCCACTTTCACTGGAGCACCCGGCCAATAAGAGAAAAAGTAGTGTAAAAAGAAGGTTCAAGTATTTCGGGCTCATGGGGTTCCATTCGTTTCATTAATGGTAATTTAATCGTAGTTCGTGTTAATCTAAGCTAAATCTCTAAGTTTAGATATAAAAAAACCTGATAATATAGTCAGAATTTAGTGACAAACACGAGTGTGTTGCTACGCTAAAGACGAAGGATATACATGAAAGTAATAACAACGATAACTCTTTCTATGATGGCAATCATGTTGCTGACTTCCGGTTGTGGAAGTGATATAGAAGAGGGCGACGCAAGTAAAACAAGTACATTAGACCTTAGCTGTGCTGAGGACTATTTTGATGCAAGTATCTCATCTGTATTGGGCAGTTGTGTCTCTTGTCACAGTAGTGATGGTGTTGCAAAGTCAACACGTTTGGTCTTTAAAGAACCATTGAACAATAATAAAGACGCAAATTATAAAATCTTGAAAAGCTTTATTGATAAGACAGACACCCTGATCATAGATAAGGGAACAAACGCTGTTTCCCATGGCGGTGGTGAACAACTGACAGGAAGTTCTATTATAAAGATAGAGACTTTTACAGACTACCTTAAAGGTCGTAAGGTCTGTGTTGCTGATCCAGACGTAGGCAGTATTAAAGCCAGTTCGATCAGTCTTATGAGTCCAGAACAGACACTTCGCAGTGCTTCGTTTAAACTGCAAGGTCAAGCACCAAGCAGTAGTGAGGTCACAAAGGTCTCTAGTATAGAAGCAATAGATGCTGTTTTAGATACCTATATGGAAAGTGATGTCTTTTATGAGTGGTTGTACCAGAGCTTTAATGACATGCTGTTGACTGACTTCTACACACCAAGTAGAGATGCTGAGGACCTTTTAAGCAGAACTGATTTTCCTAATAAAGCGTGGTACGATAACTATCGAGGTGATGGTGATAATCAGTTCAATAACGATGAACGCTACAGAATGTATCGTAATGTAAACTATGCGATTGCTTCAGAGCCTGTTAACCTGATGGTTCATGTCGTGAAAGAGGGACGACCATTTAGTGAAGTCTTGACAGCAGACTATATTTTGGTAAACCCTTATTCAGCCAAGACTTACGGCATAGACATTGATGGATTTACTTTTGATCTTGGTGATTTGAATATGACAATTGATCAGTTTGAAGCCAAATATGATAAAACAGAATTAAGAGAGGCAAAACTGCCAGGTATCCCTCATGCAGGTGTTTTAACAACGATTACCTATTTAAACCGTATTCCTTCGACCAACACCAACCTGGACCGTGCACGTTCAGCTAAGACACAGTTGTATTTTTTCGACACAGATATCTTAGGACTTTCAAACCGTCCTATTAATTCTATAGATGTTATAGGTAACTCAGCGACATGGACCAACCCTAACTGTACGGTCTGCCACAATGTCATGGAACCGATCTCTAGTACCTTCAGTAACTGGAATAATGAAGGACGTTACATGCCAGGTTGGAGAATCGACTTAGCACCATATTCACAAGAACCGGGTCTCTCTATAGATCATAAAGCACCTTCCTCTTCTGCTAACAACTTATTGCAGTGGATGACAAAAGAGATGGTCAAGGATGAGCGTTTTGCAATGGCAAGTGTAAAGATGTTTGTAAAAGCGATCTTAGGGAGAGAAGCGCTTAAAAAACCGGAGACTGATGCCCTTAACTATGATGAAGCACTGCAGGCATATAACTATGAAAATGAGATCTTGCAAGATATAAAATCAAAATTCGTAGCTGATAACATGAATGCAAAAGTGATTATAAAAGAGATTATCAAGTCTCCACTCTTTAGAGCAAGTGGTCTTGATAACAGTAATGAGATCTTGTCTAAGAACTTAGGTTTGGCACATCTTATAACACCGGAAGAACTTGACAGAAAGATCTATGATGTTATGGGTTACTATTGGAGTTACAATAGATATCCAAGTAACCAGGATATCAATGAAGAGAAAAATCGCCATAGACTTTTGAGAGAAGACAACTATAAAACCCTCTATGGTGGTATTAATTCCAAAAGTATTACACAACGTACTACAGAGTTAAATGGTATTATGGCCAATGTGCAACTTCGTATGGCCATACAGATGGGCTGTTTCCCAACAACAAGGGACTTCTATTTCGATCTTAAAGATCGTAAACTATTCCCTTATGTAACTGAGACTCAAGAACCTATTACAGATGGTTCTATCTCAGATATAAAAAAGAATATTCAGTATTTGCATGAGCATATCTTAGGTGAAAAGTTAAGTATTAACGATCCTGAAATAGAGGCGACCTACAAACTCTTTTTGGACACCTATACTGAAGGTAAGGCACGTGTAGATAATGGAGAGGAAGCTCGGAATCTTCTTTACGAATGCAGTGTCTATTATAACCCTGAAACATTTGAACGCTTAAGTGATGAGGGTGATGCACAAGATGAGATCTATAATGATGATACTTATGTTATTCGTTCATGGAGTGCTGTGATCACCTACTTGTTAAGCGACTTTAAATTCGTTTATGAAAATAGTGCAGAGTAAAGGAGAAATGATGTTACGTAGAGATTTTTTAAAATATACATCGGCAGTCGCAGCAATGGTGCTCATACCTGTAGAGAGTATGGCAGCAGAATATACAGGTCCTTTATGGATCTTTGTTCAGGCAATCGGAGGATGGGATCCTACCTCGTTCTGTGATCCAAAAGGGTACTTGAGTAGTGAGTTGGATGAAAATAACAGGGTGTCAAACAGTGCCATGAATAAAAGCTATGCTAAAACAGAGATCGTGGCTAATGCTAAAGGTGTAAAGTATGCACCATTAAGTGGATCTGACGGTATTGACAACTATGAATTCTCAGAGTTTTTTGAAAATAATGCAGATGACCTATTGGTGATCAATGGTATTGATACTCAGACCAATGGACATGATTCCGGTCGAAGATATATGATGAGTGGTCGTCTTTCTGAAGGCTATCCTGCACTTTCTGCCTTGATCGCAGGTATTAATATGCCGGCATCACCATTAGCCTTTGTAACGGCCGGTGGTTATGACGAGACTGATGGTGTGGTGGCAGGAACACGTTTGGGTAACCTTAATGCCATAAATGAATTGGCATTTGTCAACAGTGAAGGTATCGCAAATAATGACCGATATGTACCTTATTCGGAGGGTGATACAATTACTTATAAACATCCTTCTGTATTGGAACGAATTAAAAAGGCACGTAATGAGCGTACCAAGCGGTTGATCAGTAAACAGAAACTTGCTTCTGTTGAGGCATTGGCCAAACAGTATAATTTAGCACATACCGGTTCAAATGAATTGGTGAAGTTGGTGGAGTTTCTACCTGATGATCTAGATACACATACTTATCGTAGGAATAATGTTTTTGGACAAGGACGTTTTGCAATGGCAGGCTATAAAGCAGGACTGACTTCTAGTGTGAACATTCAAACCGGAGGGTTTGATACTCATAGTAATAATGATAATGGACAAAGAGACAGTTTAGCAAAACTGCTTAAGGGTGTTGAACTTTTGCAAGAAGAAGCAGTAGCTCAAGGTATTGCTGATCGTGTTATTTTTGTTATCGGAAGTGAGTTTGGACGTACTCCTGGTTATAACGATGGAGATGGTAAAGATCACTGGAGTGTCAGTTCGATGATGTTTATGGGTGCAGGTATACGTGGTGGCCGAGTTATAGGCTCTACTACCTCTCGCCATAGTGCTGAAAAGGTCAATGTCTCAACCTTGGCTAAAGACAACAGCGGTATCAAGATCACTTATGCTCATGTCAATAAAGCACTTAGAAAACTTGCAGGTATTGAGAATGATGAGCTGATAACACAGTACTACCCACTTACTTCTGTAGAAGAGCTAGACCTCTTCTCATAACTTCTATTTTCTAGACTCTAAGGGTCTAGAGCTTTCGCTCTCCCACTATTTCTACAAAAATGTTACACTCATATTTATGAAAATATTTGAGACTGTTGTCTATTATGAGATGGTGCAGTTTTATCAAATATGTGTAAGAGAGAGATAGAAGGAGATGAGAAGATGAAGATCAAAAGTACCTATTCTGTCATCATTCGTATCGTACTGTGGCTGATGATGCTGCTTGGTGGTGCTGTTGCAGCTTATGTGAACGACAGAGACAGTAATCTCTTCCATGATCCAGTTTTTCATCTTGTCACAGCTGCGCTGGGTGTTTTTGTGATCGCGATGGCTTTTAGGGCAGCAGGAAACGGGGGCAGGGAGTTGAGCAGCGGACGTGTGGGTGAACTGCCGCGACTCGAGACCAACCGTCTGGTCACCAGCGGTATCTATGGCTGTATGCGCCATCCGATGCTCTTTGCTCTGACACTGCTGCCTTTGGGATGGGCACTGCTTCTCGGTCTGCCAACTTTTATAGTGCTTATCGCACCCCTGGAGATACTCTTTATCATCGTTATGGTCGTGGTATTTGAAGAGATGGAGGTGAGACACAAGTTTGGTGATGATTACAGAGTCTATGCCCGCAGGGTTCCGATGGTCTCGTTTTCGTTTTCCTGTCTTAAAAAACTGTTTGCCAAAAAAATATCAAGACAGCATCAAGAAGAAGATCTTAAAGCCCATAAAATAGTTATATCTGTCAACACTAAAGAGGACACTTTTTAAACATCCTAAGTACTATTGATGATTGTAAAATACTTCAATGTATTCAAATATAACTTGGTGTGCTTGGCTTCTTGTTTCAAATTTTCAGCCATTGATCAGTAACTTAAGCTGCTTCATTATTCGTCCAATACATCGTTGCGACTAGGAGATACAGCAGTTCTAACTGCACGTACTTTACAGAGCTTCTTTTGTCAAGCACGCTGCTGCCTTTTTTAAGATGGTTTTGGCAGTGTATTAACAGCTAAGTCCAAAATTTAAATCTGAAGTGCAATTTTCCTAGAGGGAAACCTACGTTAAAACCTTCTCAAGCCGCATAATCTAGCCCATAGAAGGCTTGATTGGGTGTTAGCCAATTAAGAGCTTTTCGAGGTCTATTATTGAGTTTATCCTCAATCATCTGAATATATTCTGCAGTTATATTCTCAAAGCTGGTTCCTTTGGGAAGATATTGTCTAATAAGACCATTTGTATATTCATTTAATCCTCTCTCCCAAGATGAATATGGATGACAAAAATAGTAATCACATTCTAAAGATTCAGAGATGTTTTTATGGTTTGTAAACTCTAATCCATTGTCGGATGTGATTGTCAATATCTTATCTTTAATTGGGGCCAATATTCGAGTGATCTCAGCTTCTACTTCTTGTGGAAACTTTCTTGTAGGAAGTGATATTTTAGTAAGATAGGTAACACGGTCTACAGCAGTAGTAATGGCACCATACCTATTACTACCAATAATAGTATCTATCTCAAAGTCACCTACACGAGTTTTCTCTTTTACAATGTCAGGTCGCTTTGATATGGAGACTCTTCCCTCTATCCGGCCTTTATACTTTTGACCGTACTTAGCGCGTCTCTTACCAGTATGATGAAATCTAAGATGTGTATATAACTCCCCACCTGTATGCTTATCGTGTTCTATAAACTGATAAATACGAACATAGGAGATATCAATCTCATGGTCTCTTTTTAAAATAGCAGATGTCTGCTCTGGAGACCATTCATTTAATACATGCGTTATGATCTTCTCTTTTATACTTTCAGTCATCTTTTTATTGGATTGCATAGAAGCATATTTACGTCTGTCATTGGAGATATTATTAGCCACTTTTGCATTGTAACTTCTAATCTGTGTACTGCTATTTCTATCCAGTTCTCGACTGATCGTACCTTCGCTTCTTGATAGCATCTTAGCTATCTCTTTTTGAGAATATCCTGCACTTTTAAAAGCTGCAATATGATATCGTTCATCTATGGTTAGGTGTCTATAACTCATCTTTTTCTTCCTTTACTTTTGTCGGTTTAAAGAAGTAAAGATATTAGCATCTAACCACTTCAAATCATAAATCTACAATTTACTATCTCCCTCTTTTTGAAAATTGCACTTCAGATTTAAATTTTGGTTTTTAAGCGCTAAGGTATAGAGTAAAGTTATCATTTATTCTAATTTAGGTATAATCCCGCGTTTATTGCTCCCTAGTGGGTAATCTACTGGAACCTAATTTTATAAAGGAATTGTATGCCTACAATCAACCAATTGATTCGTAATGAGCGCAAGCGTCAGGTAAAGAAGTCTAAATCTGCTGCACTTGTATCTTGTCCTCAGCGTCGTGGTGTATGTACTCGTGTATATACAACTACACCAAAAAAACCAAACTCGGCTCTACGTAAAGTAGCTAAAGTCCGTCTTACTTCTGGATTCGAAGTTATTTCGTATATCGGTGGTGAGGGTCATAACCTTCAAGAACACTCTATCGTTCTTGTACGTGGTGGTCGTGTAAAAGACCTTCCGGGTGTTAAGTACCATATCGTTCGTGGTGCATTAGATACTGCTGGAGTTAGCGGCCGTACAGTTGCACGTTCTAAATACGGTACTAAGAAGCCTAAGAAATAGAACAACGTTAGTTCGTTTACTACGCAATAACTTCGATGCTCAGGTGAGCTAAGAAGAGTATTTTTGTAGGGGACAACACAGAGACTAAGTCTTTGAGTAAATTTTTAAAATTGAAGGAACTCTTATGAGAAGAAGAAAAGCACCCGTACGTGAGATCATGCC
>WGDB01000040.1 GCA_015493495.1 Helicobacteraceae bacterium
CAACTTATTACCAAGATCAGTGACCACAAATAATCCTCAAGACTATCTTGCTGCCAACGCAGCAGTTGATAGTGATCACCCTACTGTTATCGCTAAGGCGAAAGCACTTGCGCTAGATCTCCATAATGATTTGGAAATTGCTCAAAAGTGTTTTGAGTATGTACGAGATGAGATTGATCATAGCGGTGATGTTCCTGCCGTAATAACTACTTATAAAGCTAGTGAAGTCTTGGAGCATAAAACGGGATGGTGTTATGCCAAAAGTCATCTCTTAGCTGCTCTGCTCCGTGCCAACAAAATCCCGGCAGGACTCTGCTATCAGCGTTTGAGTCAGGGAGAGAGCGGACCGCCTTACAGTCTGCATGGGCTTAATGCTGTCTATTTGAAAGATTTTGGATGGTACCGGATTGATCCTCGAGGCAATAAACCAAAAGTCGATGCACAGTTTACACCACCTCAAGAGCAGTTGGCATTTGTAATACAGGATGAAAATGAGGGTGACTTTGAGGCGATCTATGAAGCACCTCTCACAGAAGTAGCTCAAGCCCTTCAATGCAACAGTGATTACAAAACCATGGTGCAAAACCTTCCCGACAGGGTACTATATGAGAAAGAGAGACGAAGATGAATAAAATAGTTTTACTGGATGCCTTAACCTTTGGAGAGACTGATCTTAGCGGTTTCAGTGATCTTGGCGATGTTACTGTTCACCAGACGACTACCCCAGATGAGACCTTGGATCGTATAAAAGATGCAGATGTTGTTGTGAGCAATAAAGTGGTCATCACAGCAGAGATGATGGATCAGTGTTCAGACTTAAAACTGATCTGTATTGCTGCTACCGGTATGAACAACGTTGACCTCGAACATGCAAAGAAAAAAGGGATCAGTGTTAAAAACGTGGCAGGATACTCTACAGACTCAGTCATACAGCACACCTTCTCCATGCTCTTCTATATAATGGGACACGCACGTTATTATGATGAGTATGTTAAGTCAGGACAATGGCAGAAAAGCCCGGTCTTTACCCATGTCGCGCAACCTTTTTCAGAAGTCAAAGGTAAACGATGGGGGATCATAGGGCTTGGTGCTATTGGTCGTGGTGTGGCGAACATCGCTAAGGCCTTTGGGGCAGAAGTGGTCTACTTCTCGACTTCGGGGAAAAACAGCAGTAGTGATTTTGAGCAGCTCTCTTTTGAGACGCTCTTGCGTACTTGTGACATCATTACAATCCATGCACCGCTTAATCCTCAGACCCATGACCTTGTTGGTAAGAAAGCGCTCTTAGCGTTAAAAGAGGGTGCTGTTTTACTTAACCTTGGACGCGGAGGCATTGTTGATGAAGCGGCAGTTGCTGAGATCATCGATACCAAAGAGATCTATGTTGGTCTTGATGTTCTTGAAAAAGAGCCGATGCGTGATTCACACCCCCTTATGCAGGCCAAACATCAGGAACGTCTTTACATTACCCCACATATCGCCTGGACCTCAGTAGAGGCACGTGAAAAACTGATGGCTATGGTCATTGAAAACATAAAAAGCAGTTTCTAAACGCACTGCTACTTTCCAAAGAGTCGGGAGAAGAAGCCTTTTCCTTGCGCTTTTTGTACCATTCTGATGTAGCGATCCACCGAAGCGGCACCCACTTCATAATCTTTGACCATCTTGTCTTTGGCACCTATACTCACGCAAAAGGGAACAGAGCTTATCTCATATTTTTTAGCCAAACGCGGGTTTTGGGTCACATCGACCTTAGCAATGATCGCTTCATCTTTAAAATAGTTCTCCAGATGGGGCAGAGAGGCTAATACCTCTTGACAGGGTCCACACATTGGTGAATAAAAATCTATAAAAATAGCCTTGTCACTGCTCTCGACCAGTTCTGTATATGCCTCATCACTCAGTTCTAAAATCATGAAAATCCTTTATAAATAGGGGATGATTTTTATCATCACAAAAATGATACCTAAAAAGAGTAGAGAGCTTATAAAGACTTGGGTGGTCACATCTTTGGGGCGACACTCATAGAGTGCGGCAAGGTTGACATTACTTACCGCAAGCGGCATCATCAACTCCATGAACAAGATCCCCTTCACAAGTGTAGGTAAGGTACTCATTGAGATGATCACAAAGGCGATAGCCGGCAACAGTAGGAACTTCACACCTATCGTCCATGAGGTCAAGCGAAGAGAGAGTTCTTTGATCTTGACATCATAAAGGTAGATCCCAAACAGTATAAGCTGTATGGTCATCGAGGCATAAGCACCCATCATCAAGGTCTTCTCCACACCGGCACTTGGAACATAACCCATAAGATTCAGACCTATCGCAAAGATCGCAGCCCAGATTACCGGAAGCTTTACAATGTTCAAAAGAGAATTTTTTACACTAAAACTGCCTCTTGAATAGAAGTAGACACCTACCGTGTAGACAAAAAAGACATTGGCCAGGTTGATCACCGTCGTGTAGGCGATGGACGCCTCTCCAAACAGTGCGATACCAAGAGGGATCCCCAGGTTACCGGTGTTACCTATAAGTGCCGCCACTGTTGCGATAGAACGCTCTTTAGGATCACTGAAAAGTCTCTTAATCAGTGGGAACATCAACCCCAGTGCTAACAACGTAACACTAAGATAGATCAAGGGTGTCATAACTAAAGTGGTATCTATGGGACGTTTCAGAAGCCCCCAGATAGTTAAAAACACCTGTAGAAAATAGACCGAGAGCAAGGTAATGGTACGTTCATCCATTTGCGTTTTAAATTGGCGTTTGGCAACATAACCGACTAAGATAAAGATGTAAATACCGAGTATAGAAAATAGTATGGATGTCATAAATATTATTATATCGGATATCTGTTTGGACGATAGCCAGTTTTCACCATTATTAATTGGTTACTGAGTAATAATTGCATGGATATGAGGGGGACAGGGTCTGCCCCTTTGGGTGCAGCTTCACTTGCTTGCTTTGCTTGCAGAGATGAAGTTGCTGCCTTCGTGCTGGAGTACTCTTTTTCTTAACACTGCGTTAAAAAATGAACCAATGTCCCCCTGTTGGACATCCCTTTTTTTTGTTTAGGATAAAATACTGCATAGTGATTCCTGCCTTCGCAGAAATGACGGTATTTGGGTAGAAAAGAGAGGATCTTCAGATGGTTGATGTTTTAGTTATAGGAAGTGGTGGTGCCGGAATGGTGGCGGCCCTTTCGGCAAAAGAGGCTGGTGCCACGGTCATGGTAGTTGGCAAGAGTTATCCTACCCGTTCACAGACTTGTATGGCCCAAGGCGGTATCAATGCGGCCATAGGTGAAAGTGACAGTGTCTCAGCCCACATTGCAGACACCTTAAAATCTTCCCAGGGTCTTGGAGATAAAAAGGCTATTGCAAAATTATGTGAAGAAGGTATCGAAGCCGTTGCCTGGCTCGACAAGATAGGACTCCCTTTTTCACGTTCGGCAGAGAGTAAGATCGCACAGCGCCGTCTGGGTGGCGCCAGTGCTGACCGTGCCTGTTATGCACAAGACTATACAGGCCTGAAGATCTTGCATACTCTCTATGACAACTGTCTTAAAAACCAAATCACCTTTTTAAATGAGCATTTTTTACTAGAGCTGATCACCCAGGAAGATCAAGAGGTCAAGAGGGTAGTCGGGGCTGTTTTCAAGTCACTCAAAAGTGGTGAACTCACCTCCATATATGCTAGAAGCATCATCATGGCAACGGGTGGGTACAGTAGGGTTTATGATCACTACTCTACCAATGCAACAGGTTCAAGCGGTGATGGACTGGCAGTAGCCCTTCGAGCAGGTGCCATCTTGAGCGACATGGAGTTTGTACAGTTTCACCCTACCGGGCTTAAAAATGCTTCTATTTTGATCTCAGAGTCTGCCAGAGGTGCCGGAGGGCATCTCCTTAATGCACATGGAGAACGTTTTACAGACGAACTCCAGCCTAGAGACAGCCTCTCACGTGCTATCGATGTCGAGATACAAAAGAGCGGCGCGGTCTTTTTGGACATCCGCCACCTTGGAGAGAATTTTATCGACCATGAGTTGCCTCAGGAGCGAAAATTAGCCAAGCTGTATGAAAATGTAGATCCAGTTACAGACGTGATACCTATCAAACCAGTAGCCCATTACACCATGGGTGGGATCGCAGTTGATGACAATGCAGAGAGTAATCTTGAGGGGCTTTTTGCCGTTGGTGAATGTGCCAACCATAATGTTCATGGTGCCAACCGCTTGGGTGGCAACTCGCTTCTTGAGCTGGTAGTCTTTGGAAAAGAGGCGGGTAAGCAGGCTGCACTGAGTGCCCAAGCAATTGATGATGTGGCAGAGAATTCTGAAGTTCAAGCTGAGGTGGCGTACAAACTAGAGATGATAAAGAGTTATACCAATGAGATAGACTTTTACCAAAAACGTCAAGAGTTGGGGACACTTTTTTATCATTTTGCTGGTATTACACGCAGCGAAGAGGGGCTATCCAGTGCTCTGGAGCAGGTACATGGTATGCAACATGAACTCCCCAAGATGGGTATTTTAGACAGCTCTGATATTTACAACACCAACCTCATAGAGTTTTTAGAGTTTATCAACATGCTTACTCTTGCCGAGACTATGCTTGTTGCGATGTTGGAGCGTAGAGAGAGTCGTGGCGCTCATGCCCGTGAAGACTTTAGTGAAAAAGATGACCTGCTTTACGCCAAACACAGTGCGATCATCCTCCATTATCAGCGTATTGAGATAGGCTATACCACTATGCAAAGAGAAGGAGTTTAAGATGACCATAAATATCATACGCAATGGTAAAAAAGCTACCTTTAAAGTAGTACAAAAAGATGAGACCCTTCTGCAGGTTCTCACCGAGATCAAAACGACACAAGATGCCAGCTTGAGTTTTGCATCAGGTTGTCGTTCGAGTGTCTGTGGCTCTTGTGCCATGAGAGTCAATGGTAAAGAGGTCCTTGCCTGTGCCTATAAACCAGAGAGCGGAGATATCATCGAGCCTCTTAAAAATGTTCCACTGGTCCGTGATTTGGTAGTTGATGTGGAAAAGGCGCTCTCTTTTAACAAAGTCGCCAAGGCGTGGGCTGTCTCACCAGAAGCCCTCCCGTCAGTTTCACCAGAACAGGCAGAAGTCAATGAAGTACAATCAGACTGTATCTTGTGTGGTGCCTGTTACAGTGCCTGTCCTGTCTACGCGGTTAATCCAGAGTTCATAGGTCCTTTTGCCTTGACTCGTAATTGGCGTTATGTCAGTGACGTGCGTGAAGCAGATGTAGCAGGAAAAATCGATGCGGTTCAGACCAATGGCGTTTGGGACTGTACTCTTTGCGGCGAGTGTGTCCCTGTCTGCCCTCAGGGGATCGCACCTAAAAGTGATATTGATATGTTGCGTAACAAAAGTAATGTTTTAGGATATATGGATCCTAAGTATGCCAATTTTGGTGGAGGCCTGGACTTTGGAGCACCTAGTTTTTAGGACTAGGTGTTGCCTCTTACTGAATATTTAAAGGGTGTAAAAATATAACGTTCACTCTTCTCTGTCATTCTTCTTTCTATTAGCCACATTGATTTTCTCTTGTTTAGTTATTACCTTTGTACTTTAAACTGTGGCGCACCGAACTTTTCTTCTCTGTCGCGTCAGAGAAGTAATTTTCGAGAAAAGAAGAGAGACGCTGTTGTTGATAGGAAGTTACTTTCCATTTACAGCAGTCACACAACCGTTCTCTGAACTGCTACGGCTCTAATTGTTAATGCTGGGAGTTTATTGAAATGGGGATGAAAGCGAGTAGCTTTCAAATTAAAAAGATGCGTCACCGCTTGCTCTTCTCCTCTAGCATCTGCAAGGCCGAATGGAACTCTCTTTTTACCGTTAAGAAAATGACACTGTTTGAGCAACGCGAGTTTGTCGTTTTTAGGAAAAAAGAGAGTGGAATGAGGGAAATCAATAGCTATCGATCCTGAAGCCCGCTAGAGGCGATTTTTCTGTTTCTCTTTTTTTCGAGTAAAAAAGAGAAAGGGCAGCAAGATAATGTTTAAAAGCTCAAAGCAGTTTAAGAACAATAATAAAGCAAGTTCCAAATAACTATTACTTGAATACATTACCTCATGGCGACTATCTTCGTAGGAGTGACGAAAGAAGTTAGTGCTGGATGAACTTAAACACGTCGCTATCCACCTAAAAATTGATCACAAAAAACAACTTTATGAATAAAATTCATAAACTGAATTAAGTTCATTTTAATATTTAAACCTCTAAACTTCCAATATATAAACATAGGGAGAGGTATGTCACGTCTGAACACAAAGATCAAAAATATGAAACATGACCTTATCTTGGAAAAAGCCGCCGAAATGTTTGAGACAGAAGGTTTTGCTGAGATGAAGATCTCGCAACTTGCTAAAACTGTAGGAGTGAGTGTCGGAACCATCTACTCCTATTTTGACTCCAAAGAGGGACTTTATAGTGCCTGGGTCTTAAAAGAGATTGAAATGGCCTACACTATGTTACACAAACTCTCTCAAGAGGAACTTTCTGCAGAAGCATTTATAAAACACTCTATCGAGATCAAGTTTTCCATGATGGCTAAAAAGAAACGCTCACTACAGAGTGGTGTCTTGAACAACCCTTTTTTCTTTGAGTCGCAACAGATCTTACATAGAGAAGCTTTACACAAGATTTATGGCCTTTACATTGATATTTTTGACCATATCAAAGAGGTTGATGTTGAGAGCATGCAACTTGTCTACATCTTAAACGCATTGGGTAATGCTTATGTGATGCGCTGGATTGAAGGTGAGATTACAGACCTCGAAGCCAAAACAGATGAAGTCTATACTGTCTTTATGAAAATCTTAAAAGGATGAGTATGCAAAAATTAATACTTCTGCCCCTGCTATCACTGACTCTATGGAGTGCTTCACTAAGTACTTTGATAGAAAAAGCACAGAACAATGAACTTATCGATGTCTATAAGGCTAAGTTGACCGCCACAGAGGCCGCTTATGATGCGAGTAAATCTTCTTACTATCCACGTATAGACATTGGTGCTTCCGGAAAGCTCTTTACACCTAAAGATGCCTTGGGTGCAGGACAGGTATACAATGCCTATGCTGAAGCTTCTGTGGTACTTATGGATGGTTTTAAACGTGAAAACATCTTGGATGAAAAGACCAAACGCCGTCATGCAAGCGAGTATGATCTTGCTCAGGTCAAAAAAGATGTCTCACTGCAAGTAGCCTCACTCTATTTTAACCTCCTTATTGTTCAAGCGGATATCGATGCTTTAGAGCAGACGGGAGAACAGTTAAGTGAACAGTTGAAACAGCAAGAGAAGTTTTTTGCTGCCAAACTGACCACAGAAGACAATGTTGCACGTATGAAAGCAGCGCGTGCCAACCTCGACTACCGTATAGAGGTGAAACGTTATGAATATGATGAGAGTATGGCCAAACTCTACACTCTGACCAACGAAGTGGTAGAAAGGACTGAACCAACTACTATCATTGAGCCAAAGTTTGGTGATGTTGAAGAGTTGGACAGTCTAAAATCTATGGCTTCTACTGCAGATGCGGTACGTTTTCAAGCTGAACAAGTCGACAGCAGTTACTACCCTAATATTATTTTGAGTGATCGTTTTGGATATACAGACTATGAAGATGATGGTTTTGACGATTTACAGTTACCGGGATCTAGTTTTGAACGTGTAAATACCCAAAATGTCTTGATGCTAAATTTTAAGATGAACCTTATTGACTTTTCCGCGGCCTCAGAGCAAAAACAGGTGGTACTCGCCCAACATAATGCGCTGAATGCACAACTTGCTTACAAACGTAAAGAGACAAGTGCTGATCTTAAGTTGGCAGAACGTGCTATAGAACGCTCAAAAAAGCTTCTGAATGCCTCGGCTTTGTCAATGAAGGCATCCAACCGTACTTTTGAGATTATAGATAAGAAGTACAAAGCCCGTATCGTCGACTATGTAAAGTATCTCGATGCCTTAACCCAAAAGACAGAGGCCCAAGCGCAGTTTAACCGTGCTATGGGTGCACTAAAGATCTCTTATGCCCGCTACTACTATTTTGCAGGCCATGATGTAAAGGAATATATAAAATGATGAAAACAGTACTGATGAGTCTACTACTAACCACCGCTGTGATGGCACAAGATGTCTTTACCACCTTTAATGTCAAGGCAGAAAAAGAGGCCAAACTGGTACTTTCTGCGACAGGTATTGTTAAAAAGGTCTACGTCGATGTTGGAGACAAGGTCAAAAAAGGTCAGCTACTTTTAGAGCTTGACAACAGTGACCTCAAGACCTCTGTGCAGTTAGCTCAAAAAAAGATCGAACTGGCAGAGATCAACCTCCGTTTTGCCAAAAAGTCTTATGACCGTTATGCCAAGGTCAAAGAAGTTGTAGATGAAAGTGAATTTGACAAGTATGCTTCTGCCTATGAACGTGCCAAAGTAGAACTTTCCAAGGCCAAAGCAAATCTGGCTTACAAACAATCCCTTTTGAACAAGACCCGTCTAAAAGCACCCTTTTCCGGCGTGATCGCTTCTAAAAACATAGAGGTGGGTGACGGGGTCTCTGCTGCCAGAATGGGAACACTGTTCAGTCTTGTAACACCTAAGCAGCAGAAGATGGTGGTGATGGTTGATGAGAAGTATTGGAAGCAGTTGAAAGTGGGACAGCGTTTTGTCTACAGTGTTGATGGTGACAAAACAAAGCATGAAACAAAGATCAAAAAGATCTACCCTGTCATTGATCCCAAACGTCGTGCTATTACTGTTGAAATGCCGACTAAAGGACTGCAAATCGGTCTCTTTGGCCGTGGCGTCCTCAAGGTTGACTAATGTATAAGTTTGCCATTACCCGTCCCATTACGACCCTGATGATCTTTCTCTCTTTGGTCATTTTTGGTCTGATGAGCTTCAACAAGATGAACACCGTCCTCTTTCCCAAGGTGGACTTTCCTATCGTCACCGTGCAGACCGCTTACTATGGTGCTGACCCTGAGACGGTAGAATCTAAAGTGACAGAAAAGATTGAAGAGGCTGTCTCTTCGGTAGCCGGACTCGACAAGTTAAGCTCTATCAGCAGTGAAAATGTCTCTGTTGTAACTTTGATCTTCGATATCGAAGTAGACATCACTGAAGCAGCCAACGATGTTCGCGACAAGATCTCAGCGCTGCGTCTTGACTCAGCGGTAGAGAAGCCTATCGTCAGTAAACTCGACATTGGTGCTGCGCCGGTACTTTCACTCTTTATCGCCTCTTCAAAAGTGCCTACGAACCAGCTTATGCTTACGGTAGATGAGACCATAAAACCGATGATAGAGCGTCTTAAAGGGGTGGGTAACATCAATGTCATCGGTTATCAGGACCGTGAGATCAAGATCTATCCAGACCCTTTTGCTCTGCGTAAATACGGCTTGAGTGCAGTAGATCTGAAACATCTCATCCAGGCTTCCAACATCAAGATGAGTGGTGGAAAACTGGTCACTGAAAAAGAGCAGGTCATGGTCACCGTCCATGCCAATGCCACTTCGGTTAAAGCGTTGGGTGATTTTGAGATCTTGCAGGGGGTCAAACTCCGTGACATCGCACGTATCGAAGATGGACTCAAAGATGCCGTGAGTATCTCTACCCTTAATGGTGAGCCGGGCGTTATCCTGCAGATCCAGAAGATCTCCGATGCCAACACGCTAAACGTTATCTCTGAGATCAAAAAGGTCATTCCTGACATAGAAAAGCGGATCGGGTCTGATTATCAGCTTCAGTATTTTAATGACACCTCTAACTTCATCAAAGAGTCCCTGCATCATGTTCTGTTTGATTTGATTTATGGTGGTATCCTGGCCATCATCATCGTCTTTGTCTTTTTACGAAATGTCAGAGCGACTCTGGTCTCGGCCATCGCTATCCCTACCTCTATTATCGGTACCTTTTTTGTGATGGACATGTTCGGTTACGAGTTGAACAAGGTGAGTATGCTGGGGCTGACACTGGCGATCGGTATCTTTATCGATGATGCTATTGTTGTCATCGAAAACATCTATAAAAAGATGGAAGGAGGTCTTAACAAGGTCGAAGCGGCCATTGAGGGAACCAAAGAGATTGCCTTCTCCATCATGGCCATCTCAGCCATGCTTTTGGCGGTCTTTGTTCCTGTGAGTATGATGAGTGGTATCGTTGGTCAGTTTTTTAATGCCTTTGCCTTCACCGTGGCTATAGGTATCTTTATCTCTTATTTTGTTGCCATCATGCTCATACCTGCTTTGAGTGCACGTGTCTTGCAAAAAGGGGAGTCCAAGTTTTATCATATAACAGAGCCTATCTTTGTCTGGATCGATAGAAGTTATGTGAAGATTGTTTCGTTGACGGTCAAGTATGCCAAAACAACCATCCTACTTGCCTTTTTAACCTTGATTGGCAGTTTTTCACTGGCGGGTCAGATTGGAATGGATTTTGCACCTAAAGAGGACAAAAGCGAGATAGAGGTGACACTCAAAGCTCCTATTGGTGTGAGTCTTGAGGAGATGCACCGCCGTTCAGAGGCTATCAGTGATGTGGTTCGGGAAAATCCTTATGTCGAGTACACGGCATTGACAGTTGCCTACAACACCACCCACGATGCCAATCGTGCCCAACTCTATGTCAAACTTCGAGATGTCAGTTTGCGTGAAGTGACACAGGCTCAGATCATTGTTAACCTGAGAAAGAAGCTTAAAGATTTTGAAGGTTTTGAGACCATCGCGGTAGCAGACATCCCTTCTATTAAAGGTGCGGGTGCCAACTCCCCTTTTGTGATGGTTATTCAAGGTTCAGATTTTGATGCCTTGCAGGTAGCGGCAGACAAGATCATGGATCGTATGAAAGCTCATAAGGGGATCGTCGAAGTCACTTCAAACTATGAGACTGGAAAACCGGAACTGACTATTAACCTGTTACGTGCAGAGAGTACCAACCTTGGGGTCTCTGCACAGGAGATCAGTGCCATTATCTCTACCGTACTCTCGAGTGATCGTGCTATTTCTCAGTTTGAAGAGAATGGTAAGCAGTATGACATCACAATGCGTTTTTCTGATCTTTACCGTAAAACAGTGGATGATCTGAAACGTCTTGAGGTGAAAACAGCCTATGGAGACTTTGTGCCCTTAGAGGGTCTGGTCAACTTCGTGGAGTCCACTGGTCCCGTCTCCATCAATCACTACAATCGCCAGCGTCAGATCAGCATACAGGCCAACCTTGATGGTATACCGCTTGGAGAAGCGGTCGATGTTGCGGTCGATGGGATACAAAAAGACTTAGGCGATAGTTTGAAGTTTAACTTCCTCGGTATGGCTGATGAGATGAAAAAGATGGGTAAAGAATTTGGACTTGCTTTTGGATTGGCATTTTTGATGATGTACATCATCCTTGCGGCACTCTATGAGTCACTGCTGCAGCCGCTTATCATCATGGTTGCGCTTCCGATGTCTTTCATCGGGGTACTTTTAGCACTGATCATCGCCGGAAAAAGTTTCAACCTCTTTACGATGATGGGTATCATCCTGTTGATGGGAATGGTGGGTAAAAATGCCGTTTTGTTGGTGGACTTTGCGAACCAACAACTTAAAAAAGGGGCGACCGTCTCTGAGGCGCTAGTCTTAGCCGGTGAAAAACGTCTGCGCCCTATCCTGATGACCACCTTCGCGATGGTCTTTGCGATGCTGCCGCTTGTCTTTATGAAAGGGGCTGGTTATGAGAGTAACTCCCCGATGGCGACGGCTGTTGTAGGTGGTCTTATCTCATCTATGTTACTGACCCTGCTCGTCGTTCCAGCGATCTACAAGTTTTTTAGTCCGCTCGATATGTGGATGCGTAAGTTTTATGACTTGAGTTTTATGAAAAAAGCGAAAGAGAAAAAAGTATAGGCCAAAAGATTTTATGCTTTTGCCAAGCCCTCTAAAAGTAGTTTGTAGTTGGACTCATAGATAGCGTCTAGATTGC
>WGDB01000041.1 GCA_015493495.1 Helicobacteraceae bacterium
ATTAATGGGAGCAAAGAGTAACATAGGATCATTTGCCAAGTCAGCAGGCATTATGAAGCGACCCGGAGTAATCTGTGAGTAGTGTGCTGCTTTTAAGTTGGTGACTAAGGTTTTATATTTAGTGTGAAGTTCTAATTCATAATCGCTGCCAACACTGTTACTGCTAAGAGAGTCCACACTTTGCACATAAACATCTGCCTCACTTTCGTCAAGTCCACGCAACCATGCCAAGGTTTTCACCGACCACTCTTCATAAGAGTACTCAAGCATACTCAAGTCTAAAAGCCACTCACCGGGATAGTCGATGAGTTCTACGGTAAAGGTGGAGTTACCCATAAACGAGAAGTAACTTTTACTCTCAAACTCCAAAAGTGTGTGCGAAATTGCATCGGTGCCATCAGGCCACAACTGCTCATTTTTGAGTTTGTCAATAAAAGTGTAGTAATCGAACCTACGAACATTGTGTAAGGGTGGTTTCAATGTCGTTTTAAAGGCAGAGTGGGCTGTTGTGACACTGCTAAGACAGTTTTGATGCAGCAGCTGATCTATAAGAGAGGTGATAAAGACCGTCTTTCCCGAACGGCTCAGTCCGGTGATAGCGATCTTGATGCTACTGTCCGAAAAGAGCGAAGTGACCTGACCACCAAGCTCACTGGGAAGATTAAAAAGCGTGTTGAAAATATCTTTTGGCATATCTACCTCCTATTATCTACAGTATAGGTCAATATAGTGTAGATTTTGTGAGACTAATCATCCTCTATTTTAGGCCGAAACTCACAAGAGGCAGTAGACTCTTTACCCGTGAGCCATGCATATAGTTTGGCTAACCATTTACTAAAACATAACATGCTTACGCCTCTTTTCTAAAACGTATCATCTTAAAACGCTCACCTAAAAGGTCAGGCATAATAAGCATCTTCACTTTTTCAAGCTCCTGTTTATATATCTTCTCTTCCACATTTTTTTGGAGCATGGCTAAGAGGTCCAAGATCCCCATGTTGACTAAGGCAGTCATCTGTGCTTTAAGTTCTATAAACGCAACACCAGCCTCTTCATAAGCATCTTTCACATGTTCAAAGGTCACATCATAAGTAATGTCTGTCTTTGCAAAAGCTTCTTTACGGTTAAGCTCTTCATCGAAGAAAGGATAGACCTTGTGTTTGTCGTAGACACGCAGTGAGAAGTCCGGACGTGCCTTCATCTCTCCATAGTCAAAACTCATAAACTCGAAGGTCTCAGCCGCGGCAGCCATCTCTTTGGCAAAGTCCTCATAACCTACAGCGATCTCTCCACGGTCTTTATAAAACTTGGCCGCTTTTTCACTGACCCATTCATTGTCAACGTCGAACTCGACGTTTCCATCCTCTTCGACACGTGCCGTTTTCCCCTTAAAATAGAGTTCACAGGGAAAGGCATCGAAGATCTCGTTAGCAATGAAAAAAGCGTTATCCACATGCAGTTCACTCAGACTTTTTACATGGGTAAGTTTTATAGCATCTCCAAAGCTTTCATTCAAATATTTCGTTTGTTGCGCTTGCAGATCATCAAAACGCTCTACGATTACAAAGTTGAAGCTCTTCAGCAGTTCAGGGCGTAAAGTGTAGATGAATTCTATGACATCTGCCGTAAAGTACCCGTGATGCGCACCGATCTCACAGATGGTCGCGTCTGCTTTTAAAAAGCCCTCGTCAACAAGAGAGATGATATGTTTAGCGATAGTACCGCCAAAGAACTTGGAGGTCGAGACTGCCGTATAAAAGTCACCTGCCTTACCAATGGTCTTGTACGTAGCGTAATAGCCATTCTCGCCATAGAGCCACTCTGTCATATAGTTACTAAATGTCACTCGTTTTCCTCTTGACGCTCTGGACTGGTCATCTTTTCATACAAGGTCAGAAGTTCCAGCTGTTTGTCGATCTCAAAGACCTTTTTGTTGATCTCTTCGATACCCATTGAGTTCGAAAGCAGATCAACGTCATACTGTGTTTTGTAACCGGCTTTGAAGAGGTCCAGGGTGTCATTTAACAATGTTTCGTAAAGGACTCTGTTCTCTTCTGCTAAAGCGATTTTTTTGTCATAATTCTTTAAATTCTGCATCACTTGTTCATAAAGCAGTTTCAATTCACGTTTTTTATCATCAATAACGACTTTGGACTTCAAATACTCAACTTTTGAGGCTTCAAAATCATTAAAAGAGTTAATGTCTAAAGGCATTGAAGCACTAATACCATAACGGTAATAGTCTGTTTCAGAAGTTGATTTCTGTGTACCACCGCCAAAAACAAAATAACTCTCTTGTTTCTGCCAGTTGTAAGAAGCTTGCAAGTTCACAGAAGGAAGATATTTTACCAAATTCACATTTTTCTGCAGACGGCTTTTTTCACTTTCACTCTCTGCCAGTTTGATATCGATGTTGTCATTTAAAAAACGTTCTTCATTAACAATAGCCAAAAAAGGTATAGGCGCTTTTTCAGGGTCCATATCACTCAGCTTTTTAAACTGTGCTTTGAGTTGCGAGTTTCTGGTTTCCAGATCAAAAAGGGACTGTTTAACCAAGTTCAGCTCTATAATGGCATTGTTCAAAAAACCTGAATCCAGCTGACCGTTCATGTACTGTTCACGTTTCTGCTCAAGGTTTATCTTGGAGTTGGCGATCTGCAAATTTTGTTTGGCGATGGTCAGATCAGACTGTTTGACCTGCATCAAAAGGTCTATGGTCTGTTTGATCATAATACGTTTTTGCTGATCTATACTGTAATTGGCAAATTCTCGAGAGGCATTGGCAAACTTGACACCATAAATGATCCCACCACTTTGAAAGATGGGTTGATCTAAAACAATAGCAGCATTTTGGCTTTCTGACTCACCTGCACCATAATTTTCATTGGGGTTGGAGCGGTTGATGTTATACTGCAAGATCAGTGGTCTGATCCAAGAGTCCCGCAATTTTGAACTTTCCTGATCGGTCTTCTCATACTCATAACCAAACTGCTGACGTTTAAGCTCTGAGAGATAGTCTTCAAGAGAAGTCGTTGCAGACTTTTGTTCTTCTGCACTCATCTGCTGATCATCAAAGAGCATCGTCGCACTTACCGCATCACTCATGTTCTGTTTCTGGGTCAGGTTAGCATCTTCTGCCATCAAAAGAGAGGCAGTTAAAATACTAAAGGCTATCGATAGCTTTTTCAAGTCTCTTAAACCCTTCATTCATCTCATCTTTAGTAATCGTCAGTGGTGGTAAAAAGCGTAAGGTATTACGACCTGCACGAAGCACCATCACACCATTTTCGCGAGCGAGGTTGATCAGTTTTGTCAACACCTCACCATCATTCATACGCAATCCACGCATCAGACCAAAACCTACTGCCTCATTAAAAAGGTCACTGTGTGTTTTCTGCATCTGTTCAAGTTTTTCAGAAAAAGCGATGATCATCTCATCTAACGCCCCACTCTCTTTGTAGTGGTTTAGAAAATCGACCACCGTCATCGCTGCTGTACTAGAGAGGTAGTTACCACCAAAGGTCGAACCATGATCACCAAAACCTAAAACATCTTTTTTTGCGCTCATTACAACACCAATAGGTACACCACCGCCAAGACCTTTTGCCAACGTAATGATGTCAGGATCAATGTCATATACTTGAGAAGCGGTAAACTCACCTGTTCTGTAGACACCAGTCTGTACCTCATCTACCATTAACAGTACATCTTTGCTTTTAAGGAAAGTTGCCAGTTCCTGTACCTTTTTCTTGTCGATAGGCTGTACACCACCCTCACCCTGAATAAGTTCTATCATAACACCAACCGTATGGTCATCTACAAGGTCTGCAATGTCATCGATGCTATCAGCATAGACAAAACCATCAGGAAATGGTCCAAAATAGTTATGCATCGCTTCTTGACCCGTCGCCTTTACCGTCGTGATGGTACGTCCGTGAAAAGAGTGTTTGAGCGTGATGATCTTGTAACGCTTAGGCTCACCATCAACTTCGCCATATTTACGGGCTATTTTAATCGCACCCTCATTCGCTTCTGCCCCTGAGTTTCCAAAAAAACATTTCATGTCATAACCACTGGCTTCGACGATCTTCTTCGCCGCACGTTCCTGTGGTTCGATGTAGTAGAGGTTAGAGATATGTATGATCTTCTTCGCCTGATCTGCCAGCGTGCGTGCCAAAACATTGTCACCATGCCCAATACTGACGACCCCGATACCTGAGGTAAAGTCTATATAGTCACGTCCATTTGCATCGATAAGTGTCGCATTGTCTCCAGAGACAAACTCTATTTCTGCTCTCGCATAAGTTGGCATTACATATGAATTACTTAACATTTTTCTATCCTTACTTTATTTTCTTGGTAGGCAGCACTTTTACCTTCATAACTTAACCGACTGTCTGTCAGAAGATTCACACCGGGTGTTCCCGAGTAGATCAAGACACAATCATCACGCAGTGCATCATTAATAGCTACCTCTAACTCTAAGCTGCCATTTTCAGATATTACTTTTACACTTTCACCTGCTGTAAAACCGTGAGAACTGTTTAAAAAGAGCGCGCGTTCTCTCTTAAACTGTGAGTTGAGACTTTTAGCACTTTTAGTAGTTAATAAAAACAGGCCCTCCTCTTCAGACGTTGAGAGCTCATACTCTTCTAAAAAGCAGAACTCCTCTTCATCTGTTTCAAAGCCCTTGGTATATGGCACAGCTTCACGACCACTTACTACAGTCTCTGCACCGCGCGCTTCTCCAAATCCCTGAAAATGTTCCAAGTAACTCAGTTCACTGTCGATATCGATGTCAAAAGCGTTACAAAGTCTTTCAGTTAGTACATATTCACTTATACCTGTTTCAGATTCTATAAGCTGTGGCATCTCTAAAAGCCCCGGGTGCCCATAGGAACTTCTAATATCATTTTTTTCCAAAAAGGTCTTGGCCGGAATAACCAGATCTGCCATCTCAGAGGTCTCATTTTCATACAGACCAAAGTAAACTACAAAAGGATTTTTCTCCAGAGACGCCATAACACGGTTGGTATCAGGCATTTGATTTACGGGGTTTGAACCTTGTATAAAAGCCATCTCAAAACGTCCAAAGTCTGCATTGGCAACACTTACCGGTTTGGTCTTTGCCTTGATCGAGAACGGGATCTCTATAGACTCTTTTGAGTTACCCAGAAAATTAACCCCACACCCCTCTTTTCCAAAGAGGCCCAGCAAGGCAGCAAAACCATCAATAGCACGTATGACATCTGAGCCATGACGGTATTTTTGTATACCAACACCCGTTAAGATGACGGTACGTTTCTCTTTAATCAACTCTAAGATCTTACCAATGTCACCCAGACCCACATCAATATGCTCTAAAATGGCCTTAATCCGTACGGTTTGGGTCAACTCGTAAAAATCATCATACTCTGTAGCATGCTCCTCTAAAAAGGCCTCATCTTCCATCCCATTGATAATAGCAAAACGACTGAGCAACAGGGCCAAGTAGAGGTCACCCTTAGGCTTGATCTGTACAAACAGGTCAGCCTGTTCCGCCATCTTCGTCTTAATAGGGTCTATGACAATGATCGTTTTCTCTTTTAAAAACGGCAGCAGGTGGGCATTGGTTGTATGGATGTTTCGTCCCCAGACAATGACCACTTCAGACTTGGCGATCTCTTCTGGTGGCAGCAGTTTGTTATGTCCACGTCCTTCTATAACACCTGCCTCGCCCGCACCGTCACACAAAGAGCCCTCTGTTAAGGTCGCACCAAAGTTTGCAAAAAAGTGATCAGTGACACCCTGCATCAGACCAAAATTCCCATGGCCTCTGTAGTGTAACAGTTGTGAAGCATCAGAGACTTTTGCACAGCCCTCTTCTAAAAGCTGCATCGCTTTTTGCATCGAGATCGTTTCACCCTTATAACGCGGTACCTCTATACGATCAAAGTTCTCGTAATGGTTAAGATGGGGACAGAGAAAACCTTGGGTGTAACTGTCTGAACTTCCCTTGAGTTTACCATCAACCATCTCAACACTACAGGCATCATAACAGTCTAATGAACATGCTGTTTTTGTCTCTTTTACAAGGCTCATTTAAGCTCTACTTTCATCAACTCTGAAAAGTGTTTGGGTGCTTTGATGATGATCTCTGCCTTATAACTAGAGAGGTGAGTAGCATCAGCGATCTCCCAAAGGCGGTCCACCTTGTAGTCTGTCTTTTTACCATTTAGATAGACCGTTTTCTTTTTAGCATCTTGCATATCTTTGGCATTTAAGTAGACGGTCAACTTTGCTTTGGAGACGTCTGCTACTTGAGAAAGCAGCATGCCGGGGTTAACAACCTGTCCTTTTTTGACATTGAGCGTGTAAAGTACGTAACCTTTAGCTGTAAGAGACTTGTCTGCTATACTTTTTTGTAACTGTTCTGAACGCAGGTTAAGGTCGTTGATCTGTACCTTAAGGTTGTCGACCTCTTTTGCGGTAGAGATTAAGGTATTTTGTGTACTCACCAGATCATAAAAGTCGCGATCTTTTTCAATAACTGACTTGGTTTTAAGATCTTTAATATTGTCATAGTTTTTCTGCTTTTTAGAGAGGATCTCTTCATAGTTTTTTTCTATCTCTTTATTAAGCTTCAGCGTGTTTTTAAGCAACGCGATCTTTTTGTGTACATTATTTAACTCAATACGATCAAGTTTATCGTCGATCTTAACATAGACCTTTTTACCCAGAACCTGCCCCTGACGCTTCTCATCCACATAGGTCACCTGTCCCGAGACATTGGAAGAGATATTCAAGATCTCGTAAGGTGCGACTTTAGAGTAATACTCTTTAGCCAACAGAGAGATGGCGCTGAGTAGTAAAAGCGTAAATATTTTGTGCATAACATACCTTTTTAATTGAACCCTCTTATTTTAGCAAAGTTGGTTTAACACTTCCCCCTAAATACCCCATCATTACAGTGAAGGCAGAAATCTCCAAGCTTAACTTGATGCACTCTTAGCTGTTGATGCAGGTTCATCTTTGATTTTGTTGACCATAGCATAGAGTGTTGGCAGGTAAAAGAGGTTCATAAAAGTTCCCCAGACAAGACCAAAACCAAGGGAGATGGCAAGTGGTTGCATAATAAGTGCCTGACCCGATGCAAAGAACATCAAAGTTGAAAGGCCGACAAAGGTCGTCACTGTCGTGATGATGATAGGACGCAGTCGAAGTTTCGCACGATAATAGAAGGCTTTGGCCTCACGTGTGCCATGCAGGAAGTCCAGCATGATGATACCGTCATTGATCACGACCCCAGCCAGTCCAAGTATACCGATGACCGAAGGCATCGTCATGTTCATACCCATAATAAGATGCCCCACGACCACGCCCAAAATAGAGAACGGGATCACTGAGAGTATCATCAAGGCATACTTGATCTTCGGAAAGATCAGCAGCAGAAGGATCAGCATGATCAACAGGGCAAAGACAGAGGCCGTGATCATATCGTTTTTGAGCTGTTCATTTTTCTCTTTTTCTCCCAGTATCTCTACACGGATACCCATTTTCCTGACTTTCTCTACAGCGGGTTCAAGTTTTTCAAGGACCTGCGATGCCGTCGTCACACTCTTGTCGACGTTGGCACTGACACTCTTGATGACATCACCGTTTTCCTTTTCGATGATCTCGAAGTCCTGTACTTTGATGAAGTCCGCAACATCACTGAGTTTGACAAAACGCCCATCTCGCAAAGGGATCTCAAAATCATCCAGCGTTGCGATACGGTCTTTTTGGGCATACTCAGTCGTGATATCTACGACCCCGTCAGCTCCAAAGGTCTGTGCTTTGCGACTGCCCAGGAAGTACCCGCTCAAGACGTGTGCCACAGCCCCTTCAGAGAGTCCCAGTTGCTCACCGTATTCGTTGAGTTTGACCTTGTACTCCATCTTGCCAAGACGAATGTTGTTGACCACATCCTTGACACCAGTGATCTCTTTAAGTCCACTCTGAAGCTGTGCTATGGCAGCTTGTATAGTTTCGGTACTGCCCCCAATAAGGTTGATCTCTATGTCTGTCTTAACGATCCCCGCTTTTTGCTCCATAACCGCCAGTTCGTCGAGTCCGTACTTCTCACGCAGCGGCGCGATCAGCTTGCGCAGACGTTTGGCGACCTCTGCAGAGGAGATCGTACGCACCTTTTCAGGTGGATTGAACTCAAAAGAGAGATCCAATACAGGGTTGATGTAATGGTTCACCCAGTTTTGGGGAACCTGCTGTTCAAGCTCCATGGAGATGTAAAAGAGGTTGGTTCCTGTGTCCCATGAGTTGGAAAGGTTGCGGCGTTTACCGCTGAGCATCGAGACACTTTTAATACTGAGCTCTTTTTTATGTGCAAGGATCACTTTTTCTATCTCGTTGGCAACTTTGAAAGTCTGTTCCAGCGTTGTGTTGATGTTCATCTTTCCCGTAATGTTCATAGACCTGCCGTCAAACGAGGGAAAAAGCTGAAAATGCATCTGTTTCATGGTCCCTACCGTCAAAAACGGCACGATGATGAAAAAAAGTGCCAGCGTCAGTTTTTTATGGTAGATCAGTTTATGGAGTATACGTTCATAATGGTTGTTTGCCCAGCTCCAGTCCAGTGACTTGGAACCTTTTTTCAAAAGTTCTTTGGCATGCAGTGGCAAAAAGAAGAAACTCTCTATCAACGAGCCGAGAAGCACCATGATCACTACGATGGGAATAAGCTGGATGAACTTGCCCATCGTTCCGCTGAGCATGAACATTGGCAGAAAAGCCGCTACAGTCGTCAAGGTCGCCAGTGTGATGGGCAGGATGACCTCTTTGACACCAACTACCGCAGCCTCTTTAGGCTCCAGTCCCTCATCAATATGACGCTGTATGTTCTCTGCGACCACTACTGCATCATCCACAGCAATACCCACGACCAAAAGTGCCCCTATGAGTGAGATCATGTTGAGTGAGTATCCGCCTATATAGATGAAGATCAGGCCGATGATAAAAGCGAACGGTACGCCCAGTGTCACCACAACAGCCGTGTTGCGGTTGATCAAAATGTACATGGTCAAAAAGATCAGGATAAGTCCAAACGTCAGGTTGGCGATGATGATGCTCAAACGCTCGTTGATGGGTTCGGAAGTGTCCTGAAAAAAGTTAAAGACCAGGTCAGGATACTGTGGCTGCAACACTTCCTGCGCATACTTTTGCAACTCTTTGGAGAGTGCGATGGAGTTACCCTCTGCATCTTTTGAGATCTTCATGACAAGGTTATAGTTGCCGTTGAAGGTAGAGAGTGTCACCTCTTGGGGATGGTAAAAACGTACACTGGCAATGTCTTTAAGATAAAGCTCTTTGTCACCTATGTGCAGCAACGTGTTCTTCCACTCTTCGATATTACTTTTACCGTTAGCCATGGAGATATAAATGAAGTCATCTTTGTCATCGATGTCACCGATGGGGTAGATATACGAAAGATTCTGCACGGCGGTAAGTACGTCACTTGGACTCAAATCATATGCCCGTAAAGCAGGCTCGTCTATCTTGATCTCCAGTTTTTCATCCGAATCGCCGTAGATCACGACATCAGAGATATGCGGTATCTGCGCGATCTTGCTTTTGATCCGCTTGGCCTGTTCAAGAAGCGTCTCAAAATCGCTCTCTTTTGAAGCGATAGAAAGTTTGATGAGATCTCTGTTGTGGTCGATGACTGAGGAGACCGGTTCGTTCATATCCGGCGGGATGTTTTGGCGGACATTGGCCAGTTTGTCTTTGACCTTGTTGAGTATGACGTAACTGTCACTGTGATCGTCCAAGGTTAGGATGATGGAGAAGCGTCCCGGCCGAATAACACTCTCTACCTTGTTCACCCCACTCACCGAAGCAACGTCATCTTCGATGTCACGTACGACCATCTTGTCCAGGGTATTGGCACTTGCACCAGCATAGACACCGGCAACAATGATCTTGTTGAGTGTCACATCCGGAAAGATCTCTTTGGGGATCTTGATGTAGGCTAAAACACCTGCCATAAGTAATACAAAGAGAAGCATATGGTTTAAGGAGGTGTTAGAGATAAAATATTTAATAATCTTGGTCATAGTTTTCCATAATAGTAATCTTTGGATTTTACCTAGAGTACATTAACAGATTACTTTTTTGCATCCTATTTTTTGAGAATATACAGGAACTCATCTTTGCTGTTATACCCTACAATTCCCTCATATCGCTGTTCAGTTTTATAGTTTATAAAGTGTACAATAGGTGTGAAACCTTTGTCAAAACGTTTGGGAAAAGGCTCTTTTTCTTTGTTAATGATCAAAGGGACAAAGTGCTTTTGAACCAAGTCATCGACCTCTTTTTTAACAAGAACACGTGCTTCAAACTTACGACACCAAGGGCAGTAGTTAGAGACAAGCACCAACATAATGTTTTTTTTCTCTTTTTTAGCGCGCTTTAGTGCTGCTTCATAGTTGGTCTCATAGTGCATTGCTTCGGCAAACTCTTGTTTAGAAGTAGCGACCTTTTCTATCTGCTGGTGCTCTTCACGGTACTGGTCTGAAAAACGTGAAAGCAGTGTATCAACAGCATCTTCAAGATGTTCTTCATAATTTTCATCAAAGCGGAAGTACTCTTTGTCTCCATAGGTCAGTGCAAATGTCTTTTCACCACTGTCCAAGCGCTGAACCTGCTCGCCAATGATCAGTTGAACATGGATAAGAACTTCTTTTCCCACATAGATTTCACTGATCAAAATCGCTAAAGAGCTAGGATCATAGCCGCTGGTGTTGATGTGTAGTTCATCCGTAGTCTCTTGAAGCAACTCCATAACAGCATCTTTTTCAGACTTGGGTATCTTCTTGCCACTCACTTCAACCACAGGGTAGAGCTTTTTAATACCGGAGAGAGTAAATATAGTGTCGGCCATAAGAGTCGTGTGCAACAGAAATAAAAGGGGAAGGAGGTGTTTCATTTTTCTCATAAAAAGTTCCATGATTTTTAAAGATTGTAGCTAAGTATGGCAAATAGGTTTGGGTATAACGCTAAGCTCAAATGCCCATCAAAGGAAAACCCTTTAGTTTTGAGAGGATGATTTTTTATCTTTTGCAATAGTTATTAATATTTTAAACAGGGGAGAAGAAGAGTATGCAAGTCAGGTCAGGATCAGAGGGGTCAGTCGCCACCTATGATCCTTGTATTTGGTTTCCGAATAGGCCAAGATCAATAATAGACCCTAAAGTTCAGTGCTTCCATCCTCACACTCTATGACTAGGATTGGTTATTTTCATTGTAGGTTATTTGAGGTAGAAGGTTTGCGTGGCTTATTAGTGTGATGGTGAGGAGAAGTAGGATTGTTTTTTTCTAATGTGATGGTTAATTCCAAAATCCCTGAATTGTTTTCATATACTTGTTCAAAACATCTTGGTTCATTGATACGAATAATTAATTCTCCATCTTCCTTGGGAGAGAATGGATGACCATTTTCAGCCATTTTCCCTAGCTCAAATTGTTGGGTTCCCACAACTCCAAGAAGTTCCATGTAGCCTGAGAAAGGTGAATATGCTATTGATTTTCCAAAAATATTTATAGGATTTTTGCTTATAGATTGATCAGAACTCCATGTTGGCCTACCATTAAAAGGAGTAGCATTTGTTGTGCAATCTACCCATGTGTCAATTTTATCAATTTTAAATGTATAAGATTTGTTTTTAGACATATATATGCCAGTCCGATCATTTTTCACGTCTGCATAAATTACTATTGTTTTTGTACCATTTACTTCTTCGTTAGACAACCTTTGTTTGGCTCTAATTTTAATCTTTTCATGGTCAAAATTACATGCTTTATCCACTTGATACTTTTGATCATTTGCTTTCGGACATGCATCATAGTTGCATGTAATGTCACCTAGTTTATTTTGTCGTTTTTCATATTGTTTTTCATACAGCGTATTACTTACAATTTCAATATTCTGTTTACATTTACTGTCTGTGTCATTTAAGATACCTTTACCCGTAAAATCGCAAGTTAAACAATTCTTGTACTTTTTATGTTTAAACCAAAATGATTCATAGTTTTCGGGTGTCTTAATACATAAACGATCAAGTACTGATTGATGAATTTTTATTTTCCTACTATCACTAGTAGAACCTTCTGTATATGCTTTTTTTTCAGGGATAATATTAGTGTTAGGAATGATATTCTCTATAATTTCCAGCTGTCTTTTGTTTATATCTTCTAAACACTGATTACCTGAATTGTTTATATCTGTATAGCAGGGAATGTTGCGATTTTGTCTGTGGTATAAAGGATCAAATAATCCACTGTCTGGGTTATGTGTTTTTCCCAAATAATCTGAATATACTTCTGTGTTTTTAGGAACCAATAAAAGCCCATTTTTTTCCATTTCATCAAGCATCCAATTTAATGATACTCCGTCAATATCAGTATCTTCATACCCGCCTCCAACATCTGAGTGTGCACCTGAAAACCATACTTCATCAACTTTAGCGGAATAATTTACATCTTTGGCAGAAAGGTTGTTTTCTTTATTTCCATTGCACTCTTTTCTTAAATGCTTTCTGGTTAAAAGAAGAGGAGTGAAAATTCTTGACCTATCGTCATCCAAAGCTAAAGCATGTGCAGCAAAGTCAATGTTACATAACTGATCTGCATATCTCTCATTGGGTTCATCAATATTTTCTTCAAAATCTGGCAAGCCCAAGGCAGCCACTGTATCCCATAGTCCCATAAAGCGTATATGAATAGGTGAAGGTATATAGGATATTTTTTTTTGCCACTTTGAAGCCGTAATTTCTGCTACATGCACTCTTCTTTCTTCAACTGTATATTGATTGTCGCTTGAACACAAAGCATGATGGTTATGTTTATTGTTTTTTTCTCTAATCCATGGATTTTTTTCTTGCACCGCAACAGGTCTACATTTATATGCATGATATATATCTTCTGCAAGATCCTCTCTCTCTTCAGTTGTCAAGTTCTTTGTATTAGGGATTCCTGCAACATTCAATAATGCCGCTAATATTCTGGCAGCATAAGCTCCTCGGCTAAAACCAAAGATAGAAATTTGATCATTTTGAGTTGAATCATAATTTTCAAGTAAATACGAATAAGCTTCTCTGACATCATTACCAATACCCCAACCCGCTGCCATACCAATAAGTTTTGCCCCAGTACCTACCCCTTTAATATATGTAGTACTTATGTTGGTTTTATTTTGAAGTGTTACTAGATTATGGAGTTTTGCTACATTTGTATGTGAGCCTTCATCATTTGCCGTACCATCAAAGAAAACAACTAAATCGCGTTTTTTATCTTTTTGGTTAATAGGAACATGATCAATTCGAGTTTGACTACTGCATCCACTAAAGAGTATCAGTAAACTTAATACTGAAATAATTTTTGTTATTTTCATGTCTAGTACCCTTTTTTCATAACGACTAAGCTCATCTGACGCTTTTGAGTACAGCAAAAAAGTGGTCAGCTGCAGCACCTTATTGGGCAAGTTAACTAAAAATATAGGCCAAATCCAAATTTAACTCAGGATTTGTTGTAGCACCTTCCAAAAGTAGCCCTTTAGCTAACAAGTCACCCCTGTGTTTGCTATTACCATTAAACACGTCAGGATAATTGCACTCGTATACATTTTTTCTTTCCACCACTTCATTATCTTTTTTCCATAGTTTTCTTGCCAGCTTAAGAATTTCTCCCTTTTGATAAACAATTATTCGTTCTGCTGGTTCGTGCATATTTCCCAGACCGTCAAAAATTCGTGGAGATGGATCAAAAGTAAATGCCTTAATGCCATGATGTACAGATACACTAAGTGCCAAACCACCACCAAGAGAATGACCTGTAGCAACCACATTTTTATTACTGTTTTCTAGTAAATATTTTTTTATGGCCTTTCTAGCTTGACGATATTGAATATTAAAAGGTGGAAACGAAAGATTTGCCAAAAGATAATCTCTCGTGCTATCTGTACCACGAAAAGCAAATACAACTTTATTAGTACCTACTTTTTCATAAATATTATAAGCCAATCCTGAGACCTTGTGAACTTTCGTTGGCTTATCAGTTGGTTCTCCGTCTAAGTTTACTTGCTCCCATCCAAGTTTTTTCAATTTGAAACGAACACGGCCAGACTTCTTTTTATATGCATTTGCAGACATCATTGCATAAACTGCTATACCTCCAGCTACTTCTGCCGTCATAGATTGAACCTTTTTACTCATTGCTATCTCCTATGATAAATGCCCAACTATTTATGTGATAAACAATTGTATCATTTTAGTACCATATATCTATGTTAAATTATATAAGACAGTATTTAGTACCAAAAATTTAGTTTAAAATTCTGGTTCTCCCAATTTAAAAATCAATAGAGGCATGAAATGTCAAGATGAGCAGTATCTAAAATAGCCAAGATGCAGAATTGATGCAAAGCAAAGGTGTCAAAGCAAAGGTGTCAGGTGACCCTGACCCTATCTTTCAATATAATCCTTCCTATCTGCGACTGTAAATGATCTGTAATTTACAGTCCTAATGATTAGTTTACCTGAATATTTTACCTAACTATTTTCTTAAAAAAGAGTAACTTTCATTTAATCACATAAACTCTATCTTAATTAAACCCTATACTCTCTGTTTCTTCCTTATCCTATTGAACGACAAGAATGTTTAAGATATTTAAAAAGTGTTCTGTTTAGTGTTGAGAGATCAGGATAGCAAAGCACCTTAGAAAGTCTTCTTTGGTGAGATACGTCGATTATTGGCCCCTTGGATTTGAGTGGAAATTTCACTTACTCTTAAATTCGCGTCTTGTTAATAAAGATAAAGGTACTCCATCTCACCATTACTGTAGTTAATGGCATAAGGACTGTTTTCACGATCGAACTGCCCTACTACTGTAGCGCTTGTATCTTTGATATCCATCTTCTCAAGTACACTCATATCACTGTTCATCACAAAGTCAGCATGAACACCGTAAGAGTCCACCCCACGTGCGCTCTCACCTGCCACTATAAAGCCCATCTGATACCCAGTATCTAAACGGGTCAACAATAGGTTCTGTTCTGCTTTGGTGTAGTCTGCTTCATAACTGTAATCCGGATGGTCTGCTGCTTTGATCGTTCCTGAAGCTGTGAAGCTACTCTCAAATGGATTAGGGTCATCTAAAGTCACCACCGCATCGACAAGCGCCGTGATCTCTGTTTGAGCATAGCTGTAAGAGGTGTTCATATCAGCACTGTAGTACTCTGTCAAGTTGGCAAAGCCTAGGTCACTTTTAATGGTCGCTGTACCTAATGAACCATTCACATTAAGCTCAAACCCATCGACCTCAACACTATTAAAAGGACTTAACTGCTCCCATCCATAGTTCATCATCGCTTCCACATCAAACTCAACATTAAACGAAGCCTGCATCAGTTCATCAAGAAGAGGTGCTAACTTGTTTTCACCATTTTGAGAGATATAAATTCGCTCCGCTTTAATCGTTCCAAAGTCGTCTCGCGCTTCAAGGTCTCGTACATAGTACTCCCATATATCCTGATCGACACTGTTTTTCATCAGCATCTTAGCACTTAAATATTGTGAACCTTTGGTCACAACCATGTCCATACTGTAAGAGTGGTCTCCTATAGTGTCAATGGTATAAGGCTCGTTGATGTTGGCAGAGACGACACGGATGTTCGAGACTGCTGCCTGGTCATAATCAAACGCACCCAGTCGTTTAAAGTCACGATCATCTTTGTCCAAAAGGACTACAGTGGAGATGGAGTAGTTTCTAATGTTCTCTATAACCACAACATAGTGTGTACCCATATTGGTGTCAAGCAGCAGCACTTCATCATCTTTTAAGAAGTGGACGCTTTTATGTACTCTGTTAAAAGGATCCATACAGTTGTAAGTGCCATCACTCTTGGCTTCACAGTTGTAACGGTTGTCAAAACGCTCAAAAGTCTTTGCCTCTACACGGCCAAAGTTGGTCAATGACGCAAGCAGTTCGATGTTGCCATTGTCATCTACCAAGTACGGCATCCCTTTGTCAAAGTTGACATCATCTCTGCCGTTAACCCAAAGGTCGATGTCATCAAAGCTCAACGAGGTCTTGAAGCTTCCCTCAAGTGTTGGTTCATCATCTGCGCCCACTAAAGTACCATTTAACTCATTGTTCTCGGTGTTTTGTGCATCAAAATAGAGTTTACCATCGAAACTACGTCCTTTGGCACTCCCGACTGTACCATCCAAGGCAGCACTGATAGCTCTCGGCACAAAGTTTAAAGTACCCTCTTCTTGAATATAGACACGCATGTCAAAGGCATTAACATTTGCTATAGTCGCTGGTGTTGTGTTAGAACCTATACGGCCCATACCTTCTAGGTCGAGTGTCCCATCATAACGGTTAAACAAAAATCCTGAAAGGTTAAGCGCATAGCCATTACCACTGATGGTGTTGACACTGTTAGAGCTGACCACACGGTTAAACGAGACTGCATTGATGTTCATAGAGGTCGCTTCAAAGTGGGTCTGAAAGGCTACATTGGCACTGTTGCCATCAGTACCGGGATTGGTTACTTGGAAATAAGCATCCCCATCTACACTGCTCTCACATAAAAAGAAGACCAAGCAGATGTTAACATCCAGGTTGCCTGCAGCAAACTCAACCTTGTCCCCATAACTGCTGGTGTGGGTACCATAATAGTTGTCAGCGTTCATCGCATTGTCCATAGCAATACTTGCACTTTGTGCCAGTGCCTGCATACGTGCGTTAAAACCATTCATAGTTGCATTAAGATCGCTCACAACTTCCATCTGAAAGTCAGTACTCAAGACATAACTCTCTTCTAAAAGCGCTTTCATGTTAAGAGCACTTGACATTCCCTGAGGCATCAGCTCACGCATGATGTTCTCTGTCTCCAAAGACATCAGGTCATGGGTCTGTCCGTTAGTAGTATAGAGACTTAACGGTCCCGAGCGCATGTTTCTGGCAAAGTACTTGGCATCTTCCAAATCAACAGAAGCACTCTGTGTCATCAAAGCGTCTACCGTAGCAGAGACGCCCTCCGCACTCTGAGGCTGATGACCTTCACGCAGATCAGCAATAGGTGTCACCTCACCCTCATCAATGATCTCATCTTGAGGTTCTTCTCCTGCGACAGCATGTGCATAACAGAGACGTTTTGCGCTTTTGAGTGTTGTGACCTTTGCTTCATCACTGGCATTTGAGAACCAATAAGACTCATAAACATCACCACCTTCACTCACAGCATCAGCAGCAATACAGTAGCCCTCATCAAGGTAGTTTATATCGATTACCCAGTCACCCATCAGTCCCGTAGAGATCATCAGACCCTCCGTACTGATATAGTCTGTAAAGTCCATAGAGATCAGTCCCATAGAACCTGAGCCACTTAAACCATTAGAAGACATTTGTACTGTCATATCAGCTTTTGAGGAGATGACATAAAAACGTTTACCTTGCAACATATTTAATGTAAACTCTATAGGCACATCGTTTTTAGGAACATACACTTCTCCTTCATCATCGTTTTCATCGATGAGACCGTCACCGCCTGAAAAGAAGTTGTTGATCCACTTAAAAAACATCTCTTTTAAAGTCTCATAAAGATTGACAACAAGATCAGAGACAAAGCTGTCCCCCGTATCGCCACTACGAGTAGCAGCACGGGCAGCAGGAGCATGTACTTCTTCATAATACTTCTCCAAATACCCTTTTATATTCTCATCAGCTGCCAAGTTTGCTAAAGAGAAAACGTCAGCAGAGAAGAGATACTCTTGCAGTGCATCAGGTACATAGGTCTCAGAAATTTCAGGAAGAACCCGAACAAGCGCTCTTTGTGTAAAACGTTGGGCATTGGAACTGCTTAAAGCAAGAGCATGAAGATCCTCTTCCATCGTTGGATTGACTACCTCTTTCTCTTTGGTTGCAGTTGTCTGTGGACTACTATCGTTGTTATCACTACAACCTGCTACCATTAGCAAAAAGAGTGTTGTCAGGACCAATCTCATAAACATCATCACATCCTAATATAATATTTTTCTATATCCACCTTAGCAGACATTAAGCCAAATCCATACAAAAAAGGATCAAGAAAGATAATATTTTCTTATTTTGTGAAGAATAGAAGCAGAAAGCTATTTTTTAGAAAAACAGCATATTTTGATAGTAGTTTATCTTATATAAATCGATAGATATGAGGGTTAAAAGTAGTAAGTCAGATCAAACCATGGTAAGAGAGGTAACTGCTTGCTGTACCCTGTCTCATTATAATTGTCATCATAATTGATACCAGAGATATTATCGTGGTTGGTGATATTCATGATCTCAAAAGACCACTCTAGTCTATTACCACCGTCAAAGTAAAGCTGCTGCGCTATTTTTAGGTTAAGTGAAAAATAGTCTGGCAGTCGTGAACTGTTAGGTGTGTCATAGACCGGCAGCTGTCTGTTAGTGGGGTCTAACGGGTCACTGTACGTTCCAAGTACCTTAGTATATGGCGCACCGCTATGATAGTTTAGGCGACTGGAAAAGAGCCAGTCCTTCCAAAAGCGCATACCTCCTATAAATTGAAAAGTATGGGGGATCTCACCATAAAAACGTTCCAGCTGCGTGTTGACACTGTTAAGTGCTCTTTTAGAACGGAGGTAGGTATAGGCTGCATAGGCGTAGTAGTCTTTATATCGCAGTTTATAGTTGGTATCAATACCATAGGCATACCCTTCTCCACCATTCACGTAACGGCTCT
Organism: Helicobacteraceae bacterium; assembly: GCA_015493495.1. Taxonomy (GTDB): domain Bacteria; phylum Campylobacterota; class Campylobacteria; order Campylobacterales; family Sulfurimonadaceae; genus Sulfonitrofixus. The sequence goes on from WGDB01000041.1 coordinate 18,780, forward strand.
GTTTATCATCTACTACCAACTCCCGGTAATCTTTATAAAAAGCATCAACAGAGAAGTCTCCTAACATTTGCAGTTTTTTATCATAATGCAAGACATAGTGTATGGCACGTTCATAAGCAATATCGGGATTGCCCAGTTTCTCTATAGTCTTGACACCGTTAGGTGCTTGAGAGTAGAGACCCGTTGCAAAGGAGAAGGTGTCTTCTGGTGTTGGAGCATAAAGTAAAGAGAGTCTCGGGTCAACATATCCACCATAACTTTTGTAGTCACTGTAGGTAAAACGCAGTCCGGGACGTATGACGATCTTAGAGGTAAAATGGTAGATGTCTTCTATAAAAAGGGTAGCCGCATTGGCGATAATATTCTCTTTGACCCGGTATTTGTCTGCTGTAGTAAAATCAAAGCCTGGCTCGCTGGCAGAAGGAAGTTCTGAGATATTAAGGTCTATGGGCGTCTCCAAGTGTTGGAGCTCAACACCCGCTACAAACTTATGCTCACTGTAGCTGTAACTGCTTTGATGATACAACCCACTTTCATGAGAGTCAACATCAACAAAATATCCATCAAAAAGTTTAACGCGCGCAGTAGAGTACTTGTAATAAAGCAGTGAATTACTCTCATAGGCTCCATAAAAACTTTGATGTCTCAGACCTACTGTAGTAAATCCACGGTGAGACTTTATCTGGCCATTAGCTTCAGGATCCTTAACATCATTGGCAAAGGTAGAGATCTCTAAAGCATCATCAGCACTGATGAGTTCTAAAGAGTAGATGTTGTTGTCATTGGGAACATAGTCTCCCATAAAAGTCAGGTCATAATAGTTTGGAAACTCAGTATAGGTAGTATTGGTGTCTTCATCCAAGGTACCTGTAGCTTTTCCTACCGCCCCTAACAGTAAGTCGAAGTAACTACGACGCGCTCCAAAATAGAAACCCACTTCATCATTGATGGGCACCGTGATCCCAGCTGAAGCATCATACAAGCCAACATGCCCATAACCTGCCAATGTTCCCTCAGAATACGCAGGTGTAATATCTATGACACCACCCATAGCATTACCATACGTCACATCGAACCCCGCCATATAAGCATCGATCTGCTCTATTGCTTCCGGACCTATAACCGAGTGGAGTCCACCCATATGGTAAAGGTAGCCTATGGGAAGATGGTTAATAGTAGTGAGCGTCTCTTCAGGCTTAGAGCCATAGATAAAAAGCTCGCCGCTCAAGTCGCCTAACGCTGTCACACCACTCAAAGCCTGTATTGCCTTGACAGGGTCGCCTTGTCCACCCGGGATAAACATCGCTTCCTCTTTGCTCATACGCTTTTGTGAAGGCATGTCAGGCACATATTGTGGGCTTTGCAAGTATTCTGGTTTGGTAAATACATCACTATAGGCTTCGGTGTGAACATCATATGCATTGGAGTGGACTTCTATAGTCTCAAGTTCTATGCCGAAGGCATTGATCGTTAGTAAAAAAGTGAGGGGTATCGTTATTTTGAGCATCTATGAACTTTTAAAAAGAAATCGGATCTGCTCAAAATCAACGATCTTTCCATTTACTACCAAAACACCCTCACCCTGAAGCAGAGCGATCTTGCGTATCACGCCACCCTCACCCGAATAGTTACCTATCTTGCCACTTCTGGGTACCACTCGATGACAAGGGACTTCTGGGGCATTGGGATTTTTACCCACCGCAGTACCTATAGCACGTACCGCATTTGTATGCATCGCTTTTGCAATATCACCGTAAGTCGTAACTGTACCCTCAGGAATCTCACTTAAAAGTTCATAGACCTGAGCTTGAAACGGCGTCATCTACTGAAACTGTTCTTTAAGCTCTTTAAGTGCTCTCTCAAGATGGCGCATATGCTTAGCAATGACTTTAGGATCGTTGTCTGTTTTCATATAGGTGTTGAACTCTATCAATACATCTGCAACACCGCCGGTGCCTAGGTTTGTTGCAGAACCTTTGATCATGTGTGAGATATCTTCGATCTGTTTGGAATCACCGGTCTCGACTGCTGTGATCAATGAAGGCATCTCATCTTCTATCTGCTGGATCAGGTCTACTATAAAGTCGTCAGCTTCCTCTTTGGAAAGACCAAATTCTTCCATGGTACGAGTGTTGTCAAAGGCAGGATAATCATAGTCATCTGCCACCACTTCTTCAACTGTTGGTGGCGCTTCTTCTAGAACATCTTCAATAGGGTGTTCCGGCTCTGGCACAGCAGAAGGAAGTTCTTCAAGTACAACTTCAGGAGTCTCTTCTTCTTCAACAACAACCTTCTCATCCTCTTGAGTAACAGTCGGTGTCTCTTCTAGGACTTCTTCTATAAATGGTTCAGGAGGTTCTTCTTGCGTTTGAGGTTCAGCCTCTGCTTCAGCTGCTTCAGGCTCTACTACGTTTGAAAGCGGAGTCTCCGGTGTTAGCGTAACAGGAAGTTCGACTTCAGTTGCTACTGATGGTGTCTCTTCAACAACCACCTCAACACTTTTTTCCTCAACCACAGGAGGTAAAGTCTCTGCAACTGGTTCCGGTTTTGGCTTCTTTTTCTCTTTTTTAGAAGAAACTTTTTTCTCTTGAAGTTTTCTATTTTTTTCTTCAAGTTCTTCTTTAAGCGAACGAAAGTTTTTGTCCGTAGTACTTCGACCCATAGAGATCAAAATAGTGATCAAAAAGATAATAAAAAGAATAATAGAGATAAAAGCAAACCAAAACATGTACACTCCCTTTACATTACATCACGTAATGTCACAAAATAGTTACATCAATCATAATATAAATTTATCTTTTAGAAACTTAAGTTTATATATTCTTGATGATTTTGAGTAAAAAATGGGAGAAATAGTGCGTTTTATAGAGAATGAGGATGCTAAAGCACCCTCAGGAGTCTATCCGAAGATAGAGATCATAACACCTGCTGCAACAGCAGAACCGATAACACCGGCAACATTAGGACCCATAGCGTGCATTAAAAGCATGTTAGAGCGGTCATACTCCATACCTACTTTGTTAGAGACACGTGCGGCCATTGGAACGGCAGAAACACCTGCTGAACCAATAAGTGGGTTGACCTTTGTTCCAGGGAACATGTTCATGATCTTCGCCATGATAACACCTGCTGCAGTACCGACAGAAAATGCTGTCAGACCAAGTACTAAAATCGCTAAAGTGTCGATGACCAAAAACTGATCTGCTGCCAGTTTGGAACCAACACCAAGACCAAGGAAAATAGTTACGATGTTGATCAGTGCATTTTGAAGTGTATCACTCAAACGCTCGACCACACCACTCTCTTTTAAGAAGTTACCAAACATAAACGCACCGATAAGTGGCGTAGAGTCAGGTAGCACCATAATAGCAAGGGTAAGAACCATAACAGGGAAAACCAGTTTTTCAAGACGACTTACGTGACGCAGTGTCACCATTTTGATCTTACGCTCATCATCTGTTGTCAAGGCTCTCATGATAGGAGGTTGGATAATAGGCACCAAGGCCATATAAGAGTAAGAAGCTACCGCGATCGCACCAAGAAGCTCTGGTGCAAGTTTGGTTGCAATAAAGATAGAGGTAGGACCATCCGCCCCACCAATAATAGAGATCGCTGCTGCTTGCTGAAGTGTAAAGTCAAACATATCTGTGTACTGTGAAAGTGCTACAGCACCAACCAACGTACCAAAAATACCAAACTGTGCTGCACCACCAAGAAGTGCGGTCTTAGGATTGGAAAGAAGGGGACCAAAGTCCGTCATCGCACCGACACCCATAAAGATGATAATAGGGAACATCTCATTGGCCAGACCAGCCTGATAGATAACACCAAGGAAACCGTGAGGTCCTGCAATGTCCGCTACCGGAATGTTAGCCAAAAGACCACCAAAGGCGATAGGAAGGAGTAGAAGTGGCTCATACCCTTTAGCAATCGCTAGGTAGAAAAGTAAAAAAGTGATCAGGATCATTAATACACGACCCCATGACTTGTGAAAATCACTCATTGGTGCACCATGAGCATTGACTTCATCAGGATCTGGATATAAGATGGCGTAGACACCTGTTGACTTCAAAAATCCAACTGTCATCTCACCTAAAGTCTGAGGCTGGTATGTCTCTTCTTTGTGGGTACTTTTAACCTCTGTAGACGCTTCATGAGCACCTGTTGCATGAGCATCAGAAGCATGAAGCGAGAGGCTAAAAAGCATCACAGCAAAGAGTTTAAGGACAAAAGACTTCATCAGACTATCCAATAACTGCTACGACTTGGCCTTCGACCACTTTGTCATTGACCGCTACATTGATAGACTTGACTACGCCGCCTTTAGGTGCGACAACATCGATCTCCATCTTCATAGACTCTAGGATCAAAAGAACATCACCCTCTTGAACACTCTGGCCCGGATTGGCAACGATCTTCCAAACTGCACCCGGAAGAAGTGCTTTGATCTCAATACCAACACCTGCAGCTTCAGTTGATGGAGCTGCTGACTCACCGTTTGCTGCTACGACCTGGATGTCACCTGTACCTTCTGCTACCTGTACACTAAATTGCTGTCCGTCTACTACTACTGTATAGTTTCCTGCTGCCATATTTGTATTCTCCTGTGTTGTTATCTCTGAAATTTTACGTACATTTACTTCTGCTTCACCTTTAAGGAAAGTGATACCCTTCTCTTGACATGCTGCAGCGATAAAGATGTTCTCTTCAGTCGTCTCGATGCCCTCTTCTTTTAAGATCTTCTCCCAATGTCCAAGAGACTTAGTCTCGTCTGCATCGGTGAGTTCAAGAACTTTTGCAGTTGTTGGTTCAAGACCCATCTTCTCAGAAGCGATCTTAACGATCTCAGGATCTGGTGCGACCGGTGTCTTACCAAAGTAACCAAGAACCATCTTTCCATAACCTGGAGCGATAGCATTCCAAGGACCTTGCATAACATTGTTAAGTGCTTGTTGGAAGTAAAACTGGCTCACTGGCGTTACAGATGTACCATAACCACCGCGCTCAACCACTTCACGCATCGCATCAATAACATCTGGGAAACGCTCTAAGATGTTGTTGTCACGCATCATCTGCGTGTTTGCAGTAAGTGCACCACCTGGCATTGGCGAGAATGGGATTAGTGGAGAGACCATTGTCGCTTCTGGTGGCATGAAGTAGTCTGAAAGTGCTGACTGCACCTCTTTTTCATAAGTAAGGATCTTGTCGATCTCTAGACCACCAAGGTCATAATCCATACCCTTAGTTGCATGAAGCATCGTCAAAATATCTGGCTGTGATGTACCACCAGATACTGGTGATGCTGCCATATCGATACCATCAATACCGGCATCTAATGCCGCCATATAAGCTGACACTGAAACACCTGCAGTCTCATGGGTATGAAGACGAAGATGTGTTCCCTCAGGAACAAGACCACGCGCCATCTTAATGGTGTCGTAGACTTTTTTAGGGCTTGAAGTACCTGATGCATCTTTGAAACAGATAGAGTCGTAAGGAATACCACTGTCTAAGATCTCACGAAGTGTTTTCTCGTAAAAATCAACGTCATGGGCACCGGTACATCCTGGTGGAAGGTCCATCATCGTTACCACGACTTCGTGTTTTAGACCATGATGGCTGATACGCTCACCTGAGTACTTTAGGTTTTCAACATCATTAAGTGCATCAAAGTTACGGATCGTCGTTGTGCCGTGCTTTTTGAAAAGCTTGGCGTGCATGTCGATGAGTTCACGAGAACCTGTGTCAAGCATTACCGTGTTAACAC
>WGDB01000042.1 GCA_015493495.1 Helicobacteraceae bacterium
TATCGCAGTGCAATGAAGAGCAGGGCTAAACGGGTAATTGTCATCGGTCCGAGCCATCATCTCTATTTCAAAGGGGTCAGTGCCTCTGAGTATGAGGCATTTGAGACTCCTTGCGGGATCTTGAGAAATGATATGGCTTATGTTCAAAAGCTGAAAAAGCAGTTTAAACTGCAAGATCTCAAAGCCATTTATGAAAAAGAGCACAGCACCGAAGTACAACTCCCCTTTATCAACCACTATATGCCGGAGAAAAAGGTGGTAGAGCTGGTGTACGGTGAGATCTCGCCGACCGAACTTTCAAAAATGCTCGAGTATCTGCTTAAAGATGAAGAGAACCTTCTTGTCATCAGCAGTGATCTTAGCCATTTTTATACACTTACTGAAGCAAAAAAACATGATTTTATCTGTTTGGATGGGGTTGAGTCCATAAATGCGCAACGTTTGGAGCAAGGGTGTGAGGCCTGTGGACATACAGGGATAGAAGCTTTGGTCTTGACAGCAGAACGTATGAAACTCAAAAGTGAACTGCTTGAGTATAGAACCAGTGCTGACGCATCTGGAGACAAAAAACGTGTGGTTGGTTATATGAGTGCAGTGTTTTGGTAGGGTTTAACTATCGTCAAACTTACGCAGTTTGTCTAGTGCTTGTTTCGTAAGGTAAGGACGCATAGAACCTCGTAAGTGTGTGGTCGCTGCTTCAAAACCGTTTTCATCGATCTCTTGACCTAATGTCTCTATCATAGGATTCCAAAAAGTGAGTACTAACATCACTGTGTCGGTTAACTGCTCATAGATGTTATCAATGGGAACATCCAGATCACCATGAGTGGCCAAGTTTACAAAGGTGATGCGAATACGTTCTCTATGGGCAAGGTTGTCAGAGATATAACGACTTTTCAGAAGGGGGTCACGGGAGAGTAAAAAAAGAAGCTCCCGGTAGAAAAAACGGTACTTCCACAACACCTTGCTCATCAGTTTTTGATGTTCGAACAGTTCAACGATATCTTTGGGCAGGTCCTGAACAAGCAGGGTGCTTTCTTCTAACATCTGCTTGTAAAGTTTGAAGATGATCGCTTCACGGTTTTTGTAATGATAGTGCAGGTTGCCCACACTGATCTCCATCGCTTTGGCGATGTGGTTAGTAGTGGCTGCTTGTGTGTTGGTGGTGTTAAACAGCTCTAAGGCTGTCTCTAAAATACGTTGTTTAGTTGACATACGTTATTTTACTTGAATACCCTCTATTTCTAGTTGAAGTTTGACGTCATCTCCAACCATAACACCGCCTGTTTCTATCATTTTAGAGAACTTAATGTTAAAGTCTTGACGATTGATCTTACCTTCGAGTGAAAATCCTGAACGGGTGTTGCCCCATGGATCTTTTACCGCACCCGAAGCATCATCCATCTCCATCACTACATTTTTAGTGATACCTTTCATTGTTAAGGCTACAGTGACTTCATCTCCTTTTTGTTTGACAAAGACCATGCTCATGGATGGGTATTTTTCTACATCAAAGAAGTCTGCACTGCGCAGGTGTTTATCACGCTCGGCATCATCGGTGTTTATGGAGGCCACCTTAGCAGTGCCACTAAGTGCTGAGAGTTTGCGGGTTTTGGGATCATACGAAAATGTGCCACTAAAGTCTTCTAATGTTCCTTTGGTGTTACTGACCATCATATGGCGTACTTTAAAGTCAAGAGATGTGTGTGACTTGTCGACTTTGTAGTCAGCGCCATAGAGAGAGGATAGGGTGATAAGTGTGCTTAACGCAAGCATTGGGATCATTTTCATGAGGTGTCCTTTTTTATGTTTAAGTCAGTATAGTGTAAATACTCTAAATATGTCAAGAGTAATTACTCTAATAGTGAATATTCTTTAATTTACTGTTAATATAGAGGGTAATATAACCGCTATTTTGCTATAATCGCGCCATTATTTAAGGGGTGAAGTAGCTGCCCTACAGAAGGTTATAAATGAACTTTATTGAAACACGTGGTAATGATGGTCAACACCCAAAATCGGTGACATTCTCAGAGGCGATCTTAAGTCCAATCGCATCATATGGTGGGCTTTATGTACCGGAGTCTCTTCCGACATTGGGAGCGGCGTTTTTAGAGAAGCACTTAGAGAGTGATTACAAGACGATGGCCAAAGATATGTTGACACGTTTTGAGATCGATATTGATGAAGAGGTCATTGATGAAGCTTTAGCACTTTATGACAAGTTTGATGACCCTAAAAACCCGGTTCCTGTTGTTAAAGTAAAAGAGGACCTTTATGTCAGTGAACTTTATCATGGACCAACCCGTGCCTTTAAAGACATGGCACTTCAACCTTTTGGAAAAGTACTCTCTGCTATCGCTCAAAAGCGTGATGAAAATTATCTTATTTTAGCAGCAACCAGTGGTGACACCGGTCCTGCTGCCTTAGAGACCTTTAAAAACCGTGCCAATGTTCAAGTAGCTTGTCTCTATCCTGATGGGGGAACCAGTGATGTGCAACGTTTGCAGATGGTGACAGAAGATGCTGAAAACCTAAAAGTCATAGGTATTAAAGGTAACTTTGATGATGCTCAGGCAGCACTTAAAAAGCTCCTTGCTTCTAAAAGCTTCAAAGAGGAGCTAAAGAAAAAACATATCTCACTCTCTGCTGCAAACTCTGTGAACTTTGGCCGTATTATCTTCCAGATCATCTATCACATCCACTCTTACTTGGAGTTGGTACGTCAAAATGCGATTGTTATGGGTGAAATAGTGAACTTAAATGTTCCAAGTGCGAACTTTGGAAACCTCTTAGGTGGATACTATGCACAAAAGATGGGACTGCCTGTTAACAAACTTATCTCCAGTTCAAATGAAAACAACCTCTTGATGGAGCTTATCAATACTGGAAGTTACGATCTCCGTGGACGTAAACTTCAAGTGACAACTTCACCTGCGATGGATATCTTGAAGTCATCAAACATCGAGCGTGTTATTTTTGATCTTTACGGTGCTGAGCGCACCAGAGAGCTTATGGCTGACTTGGATGAAAAAGAGGTCTATACCCTCACTGCTGAGGAGTTAACAACACTTCAGAGTCTCTTTGCTGCAGACAACTGTGAAGGTGAAGCAGGTAAGGCTTACATCAAAAGTGTTTATGAAAATGATGGTTACCTTATGGACCCTCATACAGCAACAAGTTTCAAAGCGTATGAAAACAGTAAAGATGATGGTATCAAGACTATTATCTACTCAACAGCAGAGTGGACTAAATTCTCACCTACCATTGCAGAAGCATTGACAGGTGAAGCGGGAGCTAAAGACATAGATGCTCTACAGACGATTGCTAAAAAAGCAAACATTGAGATCCCTGCGATGATCAATGGACTTTTTGACAAAAAAATTACACAAGACAGTGTTATTGAAAAAGAGGATATCGAAAAAGAGATCCTCGCATTTCTTTAGGAGAGACAATGGCAAAATTAGAATTAGATTCAAATGAACTGTTTTTAGGTCTGGCAATGGTCCTACACTCTACGGGTAACAATATTAAAGAGGGGAAGATGAGTCTTGATGAGTCTCGTGCGCTTTATGTGGATATCTTGCCTGCTATTTCACGGATGATACTTGAAGACAGTAGTGATGAGGCGATGATTGATGCGGCCAAAAAAATGGGTGACCTACTAACCGAGGTAGCAAAAGACCAAGGCAGCTCAATAAGCTAGCTTCGGCACACCTTGCACAAAAATCTTACGCTCGGCGCACAGCAGTGCGCAGTCGGTAAGATATTTTGCACAATCTGCACCAAATCTAGCTTATTGTGGAGACTTTTTTTTGTCTTTGCTTCGCTTGACAAATGTCATCTTTGATGACATCTTTCTAAAAACTAAAAACTAAAAACTAAAAACTATCACTCCTCTATCCATCGATACCACTTTTTCATCACTTTCTCTGCCGGTTTTCCTCTGACATTAATATCTTTGTCGATAGAGTTCCAATAGTAGTAGGTAAAGGTGAATGATCCCTGTATAAAGCTTCTTTGCATACTTTCGCAAAGTACTGTCTCTATGACGTCTGCTTGTTCTTGAAGGTCGATCAGGTACTTTGAATCATCATTGATGAAAAATGGATTTAACAGTTCATCCTCAGCTGCGGGTTGAACAATGGCACCATCGTAGGCGGGTGCGGACAATTGTTCGAAGATAACTGGTTTGGCATGATGGGTGGCAAAATCCTCGATACTGCCATAGGAACCGGTGTCGAGGTGGGTGGCAAAATAGCGTTTCATCGTTGTGACATTGGCATCTTTGTCTCCTGGGTCAGTGTCATCGTTTGGATCTTTGGAAAGTGGCCAAGGGTAATAGGACCAGATACTCATTAACAAGTAGTCTGTTTCGGCAGCGCCATAGACTTTAAGGTCAGGACTGCTTGTATCATAACAGATAGATTGTACACCGATCTTCCCGCTGTAATTGCCATCAACACTTTTAAGAAGTGACAGGGAAAGATCATCCATATTATTTTGTTCACTGCTTGTGAGTGCATCGATATTTGGCCACATCTTGAATGCAAGCATCTCGACGTCTTTTTTCTCTGCGATTTGTGCATACCTCATCATAATAGGTTTCCAAGCGTTGTAATACGCCTGCCACCATGTTGCATTATGATCGCCCGGTGTGTTGTCAGTTGCACTGGAAGCCCATGGTATTGGGTTGATAAAGACTTTTAGACCTTTAGCGTGTGCGGCATCGATGATCGCCTCGAGTTGTACCTGAGAGGTACCATTGAAACCATTAAAGTCAATTTTAGGCGAGGGATAGAACTGGGTGATATCATTGACCGGAGCGTACTCGATCCATGTTGCATTGGTCTCGGTCCGGATATGTGTCATTGTGCTGTTGATATCCTCTTTCCATTGAGGATTCCAATAGTCATTGAACATCACACCACTCATAAAATCACTGCGAGGCAGTAAGCTTGGCTTATTACGGGTGTAGCCGGCGGCACTCAGGTTCACTTCATTGGCTTTGTTAAAATAGTAACTGTTCCACCAGCGCCACTTGTTAACAGTGTCCTCTTGTGTACCTCCAGCTATGACTGTAAGTTGACGCCATCCCTTTTCTGTCATATCGAACTGTTCATCTGCCGCACTACATTCACAATTACGACAGTAGCGGTAATCTATGGGTGTGTCGATATCCAGAGTTAGTTCCCACCGGGTTGCACTGATCTTTTTCATTGGGTGTGGTAATTCAGCACTATCAAACCCAATACAGACGATTTCATCTTCAGGTGTTACTGTCGGGACATGAACAATAAAATGCATACTCTTGTTGGTATCAGCTGCAGATGGTGTGGTCTGTTTGTTATTAGAATCACTATCACTGCTGCATCCAGTGGTGAACATAAAGGTGGTAATCATGATAAAGATAAAAAATGAGGTAGTTTTCATTGTAATACTCCGTATACTTTATTATATATAGTATAAAAAGACTTTCTTAAAAATAGACTAATATGGTTTGGATAATTAGTCAGCCCTGAAAAAGTAAACAAGTCCCTATATTTAGGGATTTAAAAGCCATTTGAAGCTATAATTTCGACCGAACAACCAATCA
>WGDB01000043.1 GCA_015493495.1 Helicobacteraceae bacterium
CTATTGAGTATGCACGTACAAACAACATCCCTTACCTTGGGATCTGTCTGGGTATGCAACTTACTTTAGTAGAGTATGCCCGTAATGTACTTGGTCTTGAAGATGCCAACTCTGTAGAGTTTGATGCAGAGACAAAAAACCCGATGATCTATCTTATCGATGAGTTTATCAACCAGTCGGGAGACAAAGAGCTTCGTACCCACACTTCACCTATGGGTGGGACGTTACGTCTTGGCGAGTACCCATGTGAGACAAAAGAGGGGTCTATTCTTCGTGAAGCATACCATGGTGAAAAACTTATTTTTGAGCGCCATCGCCACCGTTATGAGGCAAATCCTGCCTACAGAGAAGCTCTGGAAAAAGCAGGTATGATGGTAACCGGTGAGTCCAATGGTCTCATCGAAACGGTAGAGATTCCAGAACATAAATGGTTCTTGGGTGTACAGTTCCACCCAGAGTTCACCTCACGCCTTCAAACACCAAATGCTTCGATCTTAGCCTTTGTGACTGCCGCCCTGGAAAACAGTCAAAGTAATTAAAAAGTTGAGGGGCAGTACAATAACCTCAGGACAAAACATGACCACAATGCCCCAAGCTTCTAAACTAGACCTCACAGCACTTAAACGTAAACTCGATGAACGTTTCAGTGATGGTTTTTCCAAACTTTCAGATATCCCTGACCCTTCTTTACTGCTTAACGCACCCAAGGCTGCCAAACGTATAGCCGATGCTGTTCGTAAAAGAGAACGCATTACTTTAGTAGGAGATTATGATGTCGATGGAGTTACTGCAACGGCTTTGGTGACACTCTTTTTTAAAGCCATAGATTATCCGCTGACGACTATCATTCCTAACCGTTTTAGAGATGGTTATGGGGTCTCTGCTTCTGTTTTGGAACGTGTGGATGCAGACTTGGTCTTTACGGTAGACAACGGCATCAACGCTTTTGAAGCAGCAGAGGTCTGTAAAGAAAGAGGGATGGAACTTATCATCACTGACCATCACACTCCTTCTGACACCTTGCCTGATGTTTATACTATAGTCGATCCCAAACTCGTAGACGACACCTACCCTTTTCAAGAGATCTGTGGGGCTCAGGTCGCATGGTTGGTGATGGTCTTGGTGAAAAAAGAGTTGGAACTTAATATCAATATGGGGCAGTACCTTCCACTCTTAGCCTTGGCCATCGTAGCAGATGTCATGCCCCTTATCGGGATCAACCGTGCTATGGTGCAGCATGGTCTTAAGCAGATGATGACAAGCGAACTTCCTGCATTCGGGATTATCAGAGACTTTTTGAACAAGTCAAAACTCACCGCTGAGGATATCGGTTTTCAGATCGCACCACGTATTAACTCCGCAGGACGTCTTGAAGATGCCAGTATCGCTTTAGAGTTTTTAACAGCAGAAACGACAGAACAGGCCTTTAAACAGTTTGAGTTGCTCAACCAACTTAACGACATGCGTAAAGCCATAGAGGCAGACGTTACCGAAGAGGCCATAGCCCAAGTTGAGGCGGGTCACAATGTTTTAGTTGTGTATGGAGAGGGATGGAATGAGGGTGTAGTAGGTATTGTTGCCTCTCGACTTGTTAACCGCTTTGGGCGTCCTGCCATAGTGATGAGTCTGCATGAAGGACGTGCTAAAGGGAGTGCAAGAAGTATTGGCACTGTGAGTATTTATGAACTTATAAAGTCTCAAGAGTCTATGTTATTAGGCTTTGGTGGTCACACCATGGCGGCAGGTCTGGCTATGGAAGAGGGGATGCTAGAACACTTTAAAAAAGAGATCAATGCAGTTGCCTCACAGATCGATCCAGAAGCATTTGTCCCCGAAGAAGAGCTCATGGGTGAACTTACTCCAAGTAGTATTAACCCAAACCTCTTGCAACTTCTAGAAGCTTATGAACCCTTTGGAGAGGCTAACCCAAGACCTCGGTTTTTGGCTAAAGATGCTTATGTTCAAAAAGTAAACTATATGGGAAAAGAGAAAGATCACTCGAAAGTGACTTTGATGTTAGAAGGTGGCATAGAGAGTCTAGACCTCGTTGCCTTCAAACAGCGTTACCAAATGCCCCCAAACAGACGGGTAAACTGTAGTTACACCATTAGCAAAAATGAGTGGAATGGTAAGATAAGTATACAGATGATGCTAGACAAGTTTTATGAGTAACTAAAGGTGCCATACTTTGTGTTTGCACATAAAACATGGAAATAAAAAAATATTTCTAACATGTAATACATAATTTTTATACTCGCATAGAGCGAAGAGTACGATACTGAAGTATCAGAACAGTTATCATTAAAAATTAAAATGCAGTCAACAGACCGAGATGCCTCGGCTGTTTAGATAGAGAAGTTTTTAGAAAGCGTAGGTATAGTCTACTGTTAAAGAAGCTTGGTTGTTAGTAGCTTTAACAAGTTCTGGTAGACCAGAAACTTCATAAGTGTAAGCGTCAGAGAAACTTATACCATATACAAAAGAAGCGTCTATAACACCGTACTCTTTAAGGTCATAACCGCCACCAATTGTAAAGTGTGCTGCAGTTAAAGCAGGGAAACCGATGTATGTAGCGATAGTTTGATCTACAGAAGCACTGTCGAC
>WGDB01000044.1 GCA_015493495.1 Helicobacteraceae bacterium
AAACCAAAGGCATAAATAATAAAATGGTTGTCACCACGGGTCAACTGGTAGGCCATAGTCTCACCTAAAGAGAAAAGACCCATCTCCAAACCAACAATAAAGGCATAAAGACCAATAATCACCAGGCCAAAACCTATCATGACATTTTTAAAGTTTTTTATTGGTTTTTTTAAAACAGCATATTGAAAAAAGGCAATGATCCCTAAAATAGGAACGACATCTTTCACAACCCCTATCAAGCCCATAAACAGACCGTACAGAGAGTGATCAAAAACCGCTTTCTCTTCCGGCATCGCAATTACAGGTACAACTGCTGTAGATACATCGATCAGTTCATAAACAACAATACCATAGACTTGAACAAAGATCATCGGGGTCAATGAGGCAAAAGCGATCAGACCAAAACCATCCAAGACCGGGTTACGTCCTTTAATGGTACTTGCAAGACCAATACCTAAAGCTGCGACGAGAGGTACCGTCACAGTTGATGTTGTTACCCCACCCAAGTCATAGGCAAGACCCACGATCTCATGAGGTGCAAAGGCAGTTGTTGCCACCACAAGGATGTATCCCGCGATGATGTAATACTGTATAGGATGGCCCTTGATAATCCGCCAAGCCCCCAGAACGATCGCAAAACCTACCGAAAAAGCAACCACCCCACGCAATACATTTGCATCAATACGTCCACTACTGATAGCAGCAGCTTTCTGCGCAATAACATAGAGTGCCGGTTCCGCTATCGTTGTACCAAAACCGATCAAAAAGGCGAAGATAAGGATCCAAAATGTGGACCCTTTTTTAGCAAAATCACTGGCAAGGCTCTCTCCCACAGGGAAAATAGCAACTTCTAGTCCAAGTAAAAATACCGCCAGACCCACACCAACAATGGTCAAACCAATAGAGGTCGCTAACCACCCTTCAGGAATCGTCTGTATGATGGCCAACTGAAAAAAGAGAATGACCAAGACTATAGGTAAAAGATCTCTAAACGACTCTTGCAGTAATATTAAAAATGATTTTATACTTAACATGAATGCTCTCTATATTTATTATGCATTATTTTACACAAATTTATCTCACTCTGGTTTGGAAAAACCCTTTTTACCAGACAAAAAGGATGGGGTACATCAAAGTTCCCATAATAGAGTTGATCACAATAGCTAAAAAGACCCATCGTGCTCTTTTTTTATGAAGTTTAAAATAAGAAGAACCCATGCCCTCTTCTCGGTACGCTTTATATGAGCTATAGATCGTAATCCCCCAAGCGACCATTGTCATCAATGCAAACAGGATATGTACCACCAAGTAGACAACTGCTCCCGTATAGGAGATACTGCTCTCTTGCATATAGACATTAAACCCGCCATCTACCCGCACACCGATCTCGAAAACAACCACCATCAATAAGGTCAAAACAAAAACAGCCATCTGAGACTTAAAATGTTTCTGGTATTTTCCCTTAACAGCGAGATAGATCGAAAAGGCCACTAAAAAGGGAAGTGCTGCAAAATAGAGTGTGACCACATCCATAAAAAGAGGTGCTCGTGTCCCTAAAAATCCACTGATCATGGCTGTTTCTTTAAAAATGGGATAAGTGCTTCATAGCTTTTATAACCACGAATTTGACTCATATGTCCCTGTTTGTCTATGATGATCAGTGTCGGAAAAGAGCTCACACCATAAGTCTTTGCCTTTAACTTCTCAGCCAATGTTGCTTTATAAGCCGTATCACTTGTAAAGAGACGTTGAAATACAGCACTGTCAAAACCTACAGTTTTTGCTATCTCTAAAATGACTTCTATTTGTGTGATGTCTCTACCCTCTGCATAAAAAGCCTGTTGAAGTGCGCTATATAATGCATAAACCTGCATAATATCTAACTGTTTTGCAGTAACCACCGCTCTACAGGCAGGTTCCGTGGTGTAGTTAAACCCCTCTTGAGAGAGTGCCGTCGCATCAAATGGCAGGCTGGTCGTTCGATGCACCGCTTCCCAGTACCCTAAATGATTTTTCAACTTTTGCGCATCAAAGATCTCTCCATCACGCAGTCCACCCATGATCATGCTAAAAGGGATCTCTTTAAACGTTTCTCGAAGCTTTTGTAGTTCGGGATTAAAACCATAACACCATGAGCACATAGGATCACCTACAAAAATAAGCTCAGAAAGATGGTCGTAAGGAGTAGCGCTAAATGTCATCTAGCGTCCTAAAGTATCACTAAACTTCATCATAAATTTCTGGATCTTAGGAGCAACAACGGCCTGACAATACCCCTGAGTAGAGTTATTCACATAATATTCCTGATGATAGGTTTCTGCCTCAAAAAATTCTGGAGCAGAAGAGAGTTCAGTTACAATAGGATCTCTTAACTCTTTTTGAAGAGCTTGGGCTGAAGCCATCGCCTCTTTTTTCTGTTCTTCATTTTCATAAAAGATCACCGAACGGTACTGTGTCCCTCTGTCTGCACCTTGAGCGTTCAGCGTAGTAGGATCATGGATCTCCCAAAAAATATCAAGCAGTTGGCTAAAAGAGATCACCTCAGCATCATAAGTGATCTCAACCACCTCTGCATGCCCTGTTGTACCTGTACAAATATCTCTATAGGTAGGGTTAGGATTCTTTCCGCCTGCATAACCACTGATCGCAGACTCGACACCTTTCACACGGTTATACACTGCCTCTATACACCAGAAACATCCCCCACCCAAAAGTGCTTTTTCCATTTTTTCCATAATTTATCCTCGTTTTTGTCGTATTATGCACAGAGTTGGCTTTGGCGAGACTATTGTTTTCAAATGTCTAAAATCCACCAAGATATTTTAAGGGCTATACTTTTGTTGTATTGCTGTTTTTCAACACACCATATATCTTTGCCATCATTGGTGTTGGCAGATGCACTTTTTTACCCTCTTTTACAATATATCCACAAAGTGTCTCTAACTCTGTTTGCACCCCGTTTTGAAAATCCAGATGCATAGAGCTTGAAGCATCTTCAGGAAGGGAGGATGCTGTTTTCAGTGCTTTTTCAACCTCATCTTGTATCTCAATCCCTTTGGCCTGTGCTACATCTGCGATCTCTTGTAATAGTGTCTCTGCCCAATTTCTGTGAAGTTCATAAACATTGAGCATTGTTGTATCGAAATAGCTGGTCAAAGCGGCAAAGGCACTGATAAAAAGGTATTTTTTCCATATCGCAGCTTCTATATCCTCAGGTATCTTGTGTCGCAGACCAGCCTTTTTAAAAAATGAAGAGAGCAGTGCCGTCTCCTCTATATACTCTCTATCTCCAAATAGTGCCGCAAAGACCTTCCCCTTTTTTACAATGACACCCGGCGCCTCTTTGTGCGCCAAGATATAGACTGCACCATGCAACACTTTCGCATCTACCAGCAGATCAATACGCTCTTTGTGTTCCACTCCATTGGAAAAAGGAAGTATTATGGTCTCAGGCGTAATATTCTTTTCTAAGGCCTTCAACATCTCAACGATGTCATAGCTTTTTATACAGAGAAGTAAAACATCAATGGAACCTTCCAGTGCTTCAGCGGTCGTCACACTGTCAGGTGTAGCTGAAAGTACTCCTGTATCTTCTTGAATCAGCAGGCCAACACGTTCTATCTCAGCTGCATGTTCTCCTCTTGCTAAAAAGACAATCTCCTCGTCTAGCTTACATAAATGGGCACCTATATAACCACCGACTCCACCAACACCTGCTACTACAATGCGCATAGTTTCCCTTTTTTGACGAATAAAATGTTAAAGAACTTGACTTTAACCGTCACTTTGATGTATTATTATATTTATAATAACTTTTATAATGTATACTAATTATACGTTCTCCCTCATAGTGAACAGTAAAAAGTTCAGAGGAGCGAATAAGATCTTGGAACATTGTAACACAGGAGCAAGAGATGGCAAAAAAAATTCTAGTTTTAGGTGGTGGTTTTGCAGGTGTGGATGCGGCGGCATACTTCTGTAAAGCAGACTATGAGGTTACATTGGTCAGTGATCGTGACTACTTTTATATTTATCCTACCTCTATATGGGTTCCGACCCATGGGGCAGAGTTTAAAGATGTCTGTGTTGATCTTAAAGAGTTGCAAGAAGCACATGGGTTTAAACTCGTGGTTGATGGCGTCAGTGAGATCGCAGCAAAAGAGAACCGTGTCACACTTGCTTCTGGGACAGTCATCGATGATTATGACTACCTAATTGTTGCCTTAGGTGCACAGAAGATGAAACACCCAGGTATGGAGAACACCCTCTCTATTTGTGCAGCACCGAAGCAGTCCCTTGAGATCCGAGATGCTCTTGACAAACTTATCGCCAAAGGTAGTGGAAAGATCGCTATGGGCTTTGGTGGAAACCCAAAAGACAGTTCAGCTGTCCGTGGTGGTCCCGGTTTTGAGTTGATGTTCAATGTTCATAATATGTTAAAGAAAAAAGGGATCCGTGACAAGTTTGAACTCACCTTTTTTGCACCAATGGCACAACCAGGCGCACGCATGGGAGACCAAGCGCTGAGTATGATGGACAAGATGTTTGAGAAGCAGGAGCTTAACAAACAGTTTGGAAAAAAGATCAAACGTTTTGAAGCAGATGGTGTTGTTTTTGAAGATGACAGTAAATTAGAGTCAGACTTCACCATGTTTATCCCGGCAGGAACAGGACATGAAGTGGTCACCACCTCTGATCTTCCAACCAATGAGGCAGGTTTTGTCACTGTTAATGACTACTGTGAAGTCACTATTGATGAGAAGATTTCTAATGTCTATGCTATAGGTGATACAGCTGCCTTAGAAGGTCCAGAATGGCGTGCCAAGCAGGGACATGTTGCTGAAGTCATGGCTAAAAATGTCGCCTTTAACATCCAAAAACGTGACAGTGGTTCACAGGAGCGTAAAGGCTACATCGAGCACCTCAACATCTTATGTGTCATGGACACAGGTGATGGAGCAGGCTTTGTCTTTAGAGATAACAAAAAAGCCTTTATGGTCCCAATGCCTGTCGTCGGTCACATGATGAAAAAAGGGTGGGGATGGTACTGCCGTAACACCAAACTAGGAAAAATCCCTCGATTACCTGGGATGTGAGTTCGGACAAGCAAGAGTGACTAACGTCACGCTTGCCCGAACGAAACCGTAGCGAAGTCGCTTGCGACCGTGAAGGCTTAACATCAATGGGGAAAAATGACACCTGCGTGTCATTTTTAGCGTTCGAACCTGAAGGTGATGTACGAAGTACCACCAAAAGGGGACTCTAGTAAAAGCCCATTTCTGGGCTTTTGGCGAACGAAACTAGAGTCGATGTACAAAGTACCGACGCCGGCTTGGACATCAATAAAAAACCGAAGGTTCTCAATACAAAGAACGAAACCGTAGAAAGTCACCTGTGACCGCGAAGGCTTAACATCAATAGAAAAAGCGGTAGCTTTTTCACCGTTTACTCATAAATAGTGCTAAAATATATATGTCGATCTTAACATTCAAACCAAATAAAAGGAAATAAAATGCAAGCAAAACAGTTCAACAACGAATATCCTATCTACACAATGACACTCAAAAAGAGTGAGACCTCTATGCCTAACATTCAAGCTATCATGGCACACTATGAGCTCAAGATAAAAGAGCATCCAGTAGCTACCTATATTGGTATTTTTGACCACTATAAACATACCAGTTCATTAAAAGATGGTGTTATCGCTCCTCATATCCTAGATGCACAAGAGGTTCTATGCTGTTTCGGAAAAGATCTTGCCAATCCAGAAGTTCTTGCAGTCAGACCACGTGCGATCGGGATTGCAGAGCTTCAAGATGAATATGTCATCTCATTTTTAAAAGCGCCCAACCCAGTGGCACACGACGCGATGGTCTTATGGACACAATCACTCAAAGATATCTAAACTTCATCCTAACCTGGGTTGTACTCTCTGTTGTTTATGGAGAGTACAGTGACCTTCTGAGACTGTTACATCTCTAAAATAAGCTTTTTGAATATCTTTCTAATAACCTTATTTTATCTTTACAAAGATGAAAATAGGTAACTAAGAATAATACTTCCAATATTGTGGTGACGCGATCCTTGCTCAAACTGCTGGGTATGAAAGGTCCTTATGTACTCAAAATTAAAATTTTCATACCGTCCGGAAAACCCATAGGCCCCATAAGCTTTGAACAGCTTTTTTTCTACTGAATGACTTTGAGTGAAAGTATTACCATCTAGAAAAATATCTCGTACTACAACAGTACCACCACCGGAGAACTGAAAATTAAAGCTCCAAACACTTGGTGTTTCTACCAGACATTTTCTTCGTACCGGTATACCATTCTCGCCACCTTCATCGATACTCGTAGACCCAAAGTCTTGAGGAACATTCCACCCAACTCTAGCAATAGTCCCAGCATTAGCTTTAATCGCTATATTCCCAAACTCACCACCAACATAAGGAATGATGCTTGAGCCAACACCCCATACTGGCGCTGATATAAAACGCCATTTATGCTGGTAGTTAAGTTGCAGACCCAACTCATTGCTCAGTTGGTTATCCCACCCCTGTGCTAATGTTGAATTGGTGGCTTTATGTACAAACTCCTGCAACTGTTCCATACCAGAGGCTGGCCCTACAATACCCACCTGTAGACTCAAAGAGTCAAGATGCTGCGTAGAACTTTGATGGAGTCCCATTTCCATATAGAGCCAGCCAGCATAAGGTCTATCCTTTTCTGTAAGTGTACTTTGCATAAGGTTTGTCGGCGTAAAGATCTGCTGTGTTAAAGATAAAGAGATAAAATGTGCACTATCAAAACCTTCAGTAAAAGGTATGTTCAACCACTCATTTGCCCCATCGGGTCGGTAGAGTAAAAGAGAGAACCTCGAACCATCAGAGTAGGCACTGTCTGTCTTTCCAAAGAGATCATTTTCAAAATAGTAATTTATACGTTCAAACTCCCAATCAACTTTATTTGCAGAGAGTTGTACCATCAAAAGAAGTATTAATAAATATTTCATAGTTCCATGTTACCTAAAATCATTCTAGATTGCTGTAACCAAACGCACAGTTAGAGTCTTAGTTCTCTGCTATACTAGTTTTATGATAAAAAAGATAAAACAGCTTATTACCGTACCAGCCATGATGTTACTTATCGCCGTTACAACTTTGATCTACTCTGGTTACCGTGCAGAACTCAACCAGCAGAACCAAACAGCACGCTCTGCAGGCTTTGAAGTGTTAAAAGCACTAAACGAACTGCAGATGATCATCGATGCCCAACGTTACACACCGGAGAGTGCACCTAACTTTTTGGATGGCTGGAATGAAATCTTGCTTATTGATGACATGTCAGACTTCATCAATCCTAAAGTACAGACACAAGCGCAGGCACTACATCAGACCTGGCAAAATAATTTTGAGACGCTACAAAATGATGCCTCTAATGAAGCAGTGACGGCAACAATAAAAAGAACAAGAGCCAGCCTTAAACAAGCCATATATAATTTACACTAACCCTTCTATTTACCCCATTTTATGCTCTTTTTAGTTAAAATAAAAATCAATTAATCACAACATTTTTGAAATATACTTTTAGAAGCCCTTTTCAAAAATGTTTATAAAAGAGCACTATGTCAGTCAAACAACAAATTTTAGAAACGATCAAAAAACGTCCCCTTATCATCGATGGTGCCATGGGAACCCAACTGCAGAACAAAGATGACCAGATCCCTGAGAGTGCGTGGGAAGGTAACGAAGGGTGTAACGAGCTTCTAAATGTTACTGCACCAGAAGTTTTAGAGAGTATCTTTAGTGCCTACCTCACTGCAGGAGCAGACCTCATTACCACCAATACCTTTGGTGCTTTTGACTGGGTTCTAGATGAGTACCAGATCGGAGACCGTGCTTATGAGCTTGCCCGCGCAGGGGCTGAAGTGGTTAAAAAGATGTGTGACAAGTTTAGTACACCCGAACATCCACGTTATGTCTTAGGCTCTATCGGTCCAGGAACAAAACTCCCCTCTTTAGGTCACATGCATTACGACCAGATGCTCTCAGGCTACACAGTCTGTGCTGAGGCCCTCATCGATGGTGGCACTGATGTCTTCATCTTAGAGACCTGTCAAGATCCTCTACAGATAAAAGCGGCCTTACACGCTTGTGAAGCTGCCAACAAAAGCAGAGGAACCGAAGTACCTGTCATGGTCTCTGTTACCATAGAACTTGCAGGTTCTATGCTTATCGGTACCGATGCGCAGACGGTTGCGACCATCTTAGAGCCATTTGACATTCTTTCTCTCGGTTTCAACTGTGGAACGGGTCCAGAACAGGTACTCAAACATGTCAAAACCCTCTCAGAAGTTTGGGGCAGACCTATCTCGGTTCATGCCAATGCCGGCCTCCCACAAAACCGTGGCGGGTACAGCTATTACCCTATGGGACCCGACGAGTTTGCAGACCGTCAAGAAGCATTTATGGCCTTTGATGGTGTCTCATTTTTGGGAGGATGCTGTGGAACAACCCCACAACATATCCGTGCCTTGACTAACCGTGTGACACCCTTAACACCAAAACCTGCTTCAGGCTCTCAAGCTAATGCTTTAGCCTCACTTTTCAACAGCACACCTCTCGTTCAAGACCCTGCACCGCTGCTTATTGGCGAACGTTCAAATGCTACCGGTTCAAAAGCCTTTAGAGAACTTTTACTTGCAGAAGATTATGAGGGAACACTCTCCGTGGCACAGCAACAAGTACGTGCTGGTGCCCATGCCATCGACCTCTCTGTTGGTTTTGCTGGACGTGATGAGACCAAGGACATGAATGCAGTTGCAGCTCTTTATGCACAAAAGATACCACTGCCTTTGATGGTTGACTCCACACAGACCCTGGGCATTGAGACTGCACTGAAACTTATTGGTGGTAAACCCATCATTAACTCTGTAAACCTCGAAGATGGCATTGAAAAGTTCGATGCGGTCTGTCACTTGGCAAAAAAGTTTGGTGCATCACTTGTCTGTCTCACCATTGACGAAGTGGGTATGGCCAAATCAGCGCAACGTAAAATAGAAGTAGCGGAGCGCATCTATGACCTAGCGGTCAACAAACATGGTCTCAACCCTGAAGACCTTGTGTTTGACCTGCTGACCTTTACGGTTGGAAGTGGTGATGAAGAGTACCGCGACGCGGCGATACAGACGATAGACGCGATTAATGAGTTAACCAACCGTCATCCTGAAGTGGGGACAACACTGGGTCTCTCCAACATCTCATTTGGTCTTGACAAAGATGCACGACCTTACTTAAACACCATCTTCTTAAACCACTGTATTGCAGCAGGTCTTAGTACCGTTATCATTAACGTTAAACATATTATTCCCCTTAACAAAATGACCCAAGAAGACCAAGATATCTGTAACAACCTTCTCTTTGACAAAAAGCCAAATGGTGAAGCACTTTTTGAGTTCATCGACTATTTTGACAAAAATGCCAAGGCCAACAGTGAAGAGGTCGATGAAGCCTACCTCGCTATGAGCACAGAAGAGAAGATCGCTAAACTGCTTATGGATGGTGACAAAGACCGTATGATCCCTCTTGTTGAAGAGGCACGTCATAAGATCAAGCCAGAAGTGATCGTCAATGAGATCTTGATCGATGCCATGAAGGTTGTCGGAGAGCTCTTTGGATCTGGACAGATGCAGCTACCTTTTGTACTTCAGAGTGCAGAGACTATGAAAAAAACCGTAGATCATCTTAACCCTTATCTCCCTAAGATCGACAAGACAGTAGACACCACCTTGGTACTTGGTACTGTGAAAGGGGATGTTCATGATGTGGGTAAAAACCTTGTGGACATCATTCTCTCCAACAATGGTTATAAAGTTATCAACCTTGGTATCAAAGTACCCTTGGAGAGCTATATAGAGACACTCAAAGAGTCTAATGCACAAGCGATTGGTATGAGTGGTCTTCTTGTAAAATCAACTCAGGTAATGAAAGAGAACCTTGAAGCGATGAAGGCGGCTGACATCACCGTCCCTGTACTTCTTGGCGGTGCGGCACTGACCCGTACATTCATTGATGACTTCTGTCGTCCTTTTTATGATGGGCCGATCTTCTACTGTAAAGATGCCTTTGATGGGGTAACGGCGATGAGCCGTATCGAAGCGGGAAATCTAGACACCAACTTACATGGTAAGGCAGGCGAAAAGAAGGTCAAAAAAGAGAAAAAGAAGGTAGTGATCCCTCCATTTGAAGAGCTGGAGATGCCAAGTCGTGATGTTAGAGTACCAACACCACCATTTTGGGGCCGTAGAACAATTGCGCTGACAGAGGCACAGTTGGAGATGGCTTTTGAGTGGATCAACCACCGTATGCTCTTTAGACAACGATGGGGCTATAATGGTAAAGGTATGACTAAAGAGGCGATGCAAAAACAGGTAGATGAAGTACTCTGGCCTGCCTTTGACCGTCTCAAAGCACAGTTTTTAAAAGAAGGCCTATTTGACGCTACAATCATCTATGGTTATTGGCCGGTACGTTCAGATGACACAACGCTACTAGTCTTTGATGAGAGTGAAGGATGGAACAATCCTGACGAAATCAACAGAGAGCCGCTTGAGCACATCATTGGTCGTGCAGAACAAAAGTTTACTTTCCCACGTCAAGGAAAACAACCACACAGGGCACTATCCGACTTCTTCCATAGTGACCGTCATGATGTACTGGCCCTCACATGTGTCAGTGCCGGTTCAAAACTAAGCGACTACGAGAGAACCCTCTATGACAAGGGTGAATTTACAGAGTACTATATGGTCCATGGTCTAGGAGTAGAACTGGCAGAAGCACTTGCCGAGATCGCACACAAACAGATCCGTCTAGACCTCAATATATCAGACAACGAAGGCTCCAGACTTTCAGATGTTCAGATGAGCAAATACCAAGGTGCACGCTACTCATTTGGTTATGCTGCCTGTCCTGATCTGGAGATGAACCGCCCACTCTTTGATCTCTTAAAGCCGGAGGAATTTGGCATAGAGCTTTCTGAGACCTTTCAAATCCATCCGGAGCAGTCAACTTCTGCATTAATCGTCTATCATCCGGAAGCTACTTACTATAACGTCTAGAAAGGCAGCTATAGGAACCTGATATTTTCTAAAAGGAGCGTCTTTTTCGCACCTTGTTAGAACTGTCTTCTACCCTATCTTTCTATTCAACTTTATGCTATTACTCTATTATTTTAACTACGCGCCCGTATTTATATCGACCAATTTTGTATTTATGTTGTTTATCTAAACGCAATACAACTCTATAGCGTCCGCCATGCGCACCAATTTCTAACTTTTTAAAGGGTGCTGTTGCCAACATTTTTCTTTTGGAACCGAAATCTGATGGTGATATAAAGTCTATGACAATACTTGGAGGATTAGAGATACTAAAGTGCTTGGCAATTTTGTCTTTAGTCTCTATATAGGCTCGGTTTTTTTTAAATACAAAGCGGGCTTTACTAAAGTTAAACACCTCTTTGTTCGTTTTAGTTGTAGCTACCTTTGTCTTCTTTTTCTCAGTAACAGTAGTTGATATTCTCTTCGTTCTAGGGGGATGTATTTTAGGTTTAGAATCAGGTTTAATAACATTTGGTGCTACTTCAGAAGTTGTTTTATGGAGGGAATCTGTCTCGACTTTATTTGGCAGTGGTGTATTGTAACGAACCACTTGTACCTCTTGAGTATTTGCCGGAACAAAAGGGTTGTCCCGTGCAGAGAGTATAAACGTAAAGGCAATCAGTATTAGTAGTGTAAGACGCATTATGTTCCTTTTTGCATCTGAGTTGGCTTATTATACCTATTTCTCAGGCTCTAACTCTTTGAGCTCAAAATACTCTTTTTGTAGTGCTGCATTCTCTTTTTTGTAGTTGCTGATCTCATCATTAAGATAGGTCTCATACTCTTCAAGCTGTAAAAGGACCTCTAATGAGTTATCACCAAACAGCAATATGTTGAGATAAAAACCTAGAAGTACAATAATGACAAAGATAGAAAGAAATTTTGTGAGAGAGAGTCCCAGATATTTTTCTGTGACACTTTGAGAGGGGGTACTGTAGAGTACCTCTTTATGTTCTGGTTCTTGCGCGGGGCTGACTTCTTCAGACATAAAGATTAGATGTGCTTACTTAAAAAGCACATTCCCTAGGTATTCACCATAAACGACCTCTTGCTCTATTTCAAGAATACGATTGTATTTTGCCGTACGTTCACCACGTGCAGTTGAACCTGTCTTGATCTGACCACAGTTAAGTGCGACAGCAAAATCTGCAATAAATGCATCTTCACTTTCACCAGAGCGGTGACTCATAACACATGTATAACCGTTACGCTGTGCAAGACGTACTGTTAACATTGTCTCTGAAACAGAACCGATCTGGTTTGGTTTAATCAATATAGAGTTAGCGATACCTTCATTGATACCTCTTGCTAAGATATTGGCATTGGTAACAAAAAGGTCATCACCTACAATCTGAATCTTGTCGCCAAGCTTCTCTGTCATCAGTTTAAAGCCATCCCAATCCTCTTCGTTAAGACCATCTTCAATAGAAACAATAGGGTACTTAGAACAAAGGTCAACATAATAATCCACTAATTCTGCAGAAGTTACCGTGCGGTTTTCAGACTCAAGTCTATAACCACCACCCTCCGCAAGAATCTCAGAAGCAGCTACATCTAAAGCGATACCGATCTGCTTACCAGGAGTATAGCCCGCTTTTTCTATGGCTTCAATAATAATTTGTATAGGTTCTTCGTTAGAGCTAAGGTCTGGAGCAAAACCACCCTCATCGCCTAGAGCAGTGTTATGCTTTCTAGCTTTTAAAATCGCTTTTAAGTTATGATACACTTCAGATGAAGCGCGAAGTCCCTCTGCAAAGTCTTCAAACCCTACCGGAACAATCATATATTCTTGAAAGTCTACCGAGTTATCTGCATGAGATCCACCATTAATTATGTTTAGCATTGGCGTTGGTAGGACCATAGCATTTGCCCCACCAAGATAACGATAAAGTGGCATTTTAAGTGAAGCTGCTGCTGCACGTGCTACTGCCATAGAAGCACCAAGAACTGCATTGGCACCTAAGTGACCATAGTTCTCCGTACCATCAACCTCTTTCATTGTTGCATCAACAATAGCTTGATTAAATGGGCTAAGACCGATCAATGCATCAGCAATATCGCCGTTTACATTGTCTACAGCTTTAAGAACGCCCTTGCCCATATAACGGCTACCACCATCACGAAGCTCAAGTGCCTCACGTTTACCAGTACTGGCACCACTAGGTACGATCGCACTTTCTGTTGTTCCATCACTCAGTGTCACTGTTGTCTTAACTGTTGGATTACCACGTGAATCCATTACTTCCATTGCGCTAACGTTATCTATAAAAATCATATATCTGCATCCTCTAATTCTTTTTTATCCATATCCATCACGGAACTAATTCCCATTGCTTGCTTGATCTTCTCTTCGATCTCTGCAGCAAGTATCGGGTCCTCTTTAAATTTCTCTTTAACTTTTTCACGACCCTGACCAAGTTTCATGTCGCCATAAGAGAACCATGCACCACTTTTATCAATGATGTCTAATTTTACACCATAATCACAAAGTTCTCCCTCTTTAGAGATACCTTCGCCAAACATTATGTCAAATTCTGCCTGTTTAAATGGTGGTGCGACCTTGTTTTTCACAATTTTTGCCTTGGTACGGTTACCAATAGGTGCTTCCGCCTGCTTCAGTGTCGCAATACGACGGATGTCAATACGTACTGATGAGTAAAACTTCAGTGCATTACCACCCGTAGTTGTTTCAGGAGAGCCATAACCCATCATACCGATCTTCATACGAATCTGGTTAATAAAGATAACCGTACAGTTCATCTTGTGAAGTACACCTGTCAACTTACGAAGAGCCTTAGACATCAAGCGGGCTTGAACACCAACCTGCTGGTCCGTCATTTCACCCTCAAGTTCAACTTTTGGAGTCAACGCTGCAACAGAGTCAATAACTATTAAGTCAACTGCGCCTGAACGTGCGATAGTCTCAACAATGTCAAGTGCTTGCTCACCGTAATCAGGTTGAGATACCAAAAGGTTATCAACATCTACACCAAGGTTTTTAGCATATGAGACATCAAGTGCATGTTCTGCATCTATAAACGCACAGACACCACCTGCTTTTTGACACTCAGCAGTAATTTGAAGTGTTAAAGTGGTCTTACCTGAACTCTCTGGTCCATAGACCTCAATAACACGACCTTGTGGAACGCCGCCTATGCCAAGAGCAAGGTCAAGTCCCAAAGAACCGGTACTAATCGCTTCGATAGGTTCAAAGTCTTTGTCTCCAAGACGCATCAACGCCCCTTTACCAAAGGCTTTATCGATCTGCTTCATTGCCAAGTCTAGTGATTTTTGTTTATTTGCGTCCATAGTTTGTAATCCTCTTACATGACAACTCATGCTGTCTTTAATTTATTATCAATATTATATGACCATTTGCAATAGATATTATACTTACATTGCATTTTGACATATTTTCTGAACTAAATTGATACGTTTTCCCAAAAACCACAATAGGGCGTAATTTTAGCGCTTTTTGGTTAAAATCAAGATTACTTTTAGACATATTTTATGGTTTGGAGACAGACCTGTTTTAGGACTTTTTTTGAAAAAAATGTTGATTGCCCACTCACCGGATGCTGATGATATCTTTATGTATTACGCCATTAAATTTGGCTGGGTCACCCAAGAAGGGGTAGACTTTGACAACATCCCTCTCGACATTGAAACACTCAATGTCGAAGCACTTAAAGGGACTTACAACATCTCTGCTATCAGTTTTGCACTCTATCCTCATATTAGAGAAGACTATGCTCTATTACGTACTGCTGTAAGCTTTGGTGAAGGGTATGGGCCTAAGCTTATCCGCCGTAAAGAGACCAAACTCAAACGAAACTTTAAAGTGGCACTCAGTGGTAAATACACAACTAACGCTATGCTTTTTCGTATGGCTTACCCTGATGCGCGTCCTGTTTACATGGACTTTTTGGAGATCGAAGAGGCGGTTCGCAGTGGTCAAGTCCATGCCGGTGTCCTTATCCACGAAAGTATCTTGACCTTTGGAGACGAACTCGAAGTCGAACGCGAGATGTGGGACATCTGGCAGGAGCTTGCAGGCAAAGAACTTCCTCTACCGCTTGGCGGTATGGCGATCCGTCGTTCACTGCCACTAACACAGGCAATCACTTACGAAGAGACACTGACCGAAGCCGTCAAGGTCGCAAGAGACAGAAAAGAGGAACTTTGTGAACGCCTGGTCAAAGAGAATCTTGTACGTATCGAAGGTAAAACTTTAGACAAGTATCTTGAGTTATATGCCAATGATGACTCGGTAGAGTTAAGTCCTTTGCAACTAAAAGCTATTGACAAACTTTATGAACTCGGGTTTAAACACGGTTTCTACGACACCCAGATAAAAGCAGAAGATTACCTCATACCACGTGAGTATACTGAGCTGCGTAACAGTTAAAAAAAGGGAAGACTATCGGTTCATATAAAACTATCAATTTCGCAAAATTTAGTTCTATACATGTGGGGCCTATTACTGACGTGTATATGATCGACAGCCACGAATATCCTGACAATGCGTACTTAATAGGTGCTGCTAACAACTTACTTATCGGCCCAGAACATCCCCCACTTATGAAGCTCTCAAAAGCGTTTGACTACATCAAAATCATAGATAACAAGTTACATATAGGTGCAGCAACACCCGGGGGCAAGGTTGTCTCTTTTTGCAAAAAAAACAACCTCGCTAATTTTGAGTTTGTTGCACACCTGCCGGGTACCATAGGGGGTATGCTACAGATGAATGCCGGCTTGAAAGAGTATGAGATCTTCAACCATCTCCATAAAGTCCATTTCAAAGATGGTTACCGTCTTCTTGGTGAGATCGAATATGCTTACCGTAGTACTAATATTGACAAGGTCGCTTTTGAAGGTATCTTCGAACTTGAATATGGATTTGATCATAGCAAGATAGAGATGTTTAAAAAGATGCGTGCCAACCAGCCGCACGACCCAAGTGCTGGTAGTTTTTTCAAAAATCCAGAAGGTGACCATGCCGGTCGACTGATTGAAGCAGTTGGTCTAAAAGGTCACCGTGTTGGCGATATGGCCTATAGCCAAAAACATGCCAACTTCATGGTGAACCTGGGAAAAGGCAGTTTTGATGAAGCCATTGCTTTGATGCAGTTGGCAAAAGAGCGTGTGCATGAGACCTTTGGTATAACACTTGAAAATGAAGTCGCCATAATTGACAGACGTTTTATAAATGCAACAGACAACTCTAGGTTCTAAAACTGCAGAGTAAGCCCGCCATAAAGACCATCAAACAGAACATCTACATCACTCTTTCCTGAAAACAGGTCTCCTAAAAACTGACTATTTTCGCCTTTGACATAAAAACTTTGTACTCTGTACCCCAATTCTAGACCTGGATGCAGTTGCATCTCTATAGGCAAGGTGTAGTGAACTTTGGCTTAAGATCATAAAGTGTAGAACTGCCATCTGTAATATACTTTATATCAGAATTCAAACTCAAACCACTCTCTAAAATCTCATAACGGCCATGAAGATAAAACATAGGAACCAATGCAGTAGACTGCGTATCGACATTAAGGTCTGAAACTTGGTACTGTGTTGACATATACTTTATATCCACTCCCATGTCTAGACTTAGACCAAAATAATTATCTAACACAGGGTAAAAGAGTAAAGTGTCATATTGCGTTATGGCTAACTGTGTCTCAGAATGCAGTGTTATAGAATTTCCAAACCATAATGATTGTTCAAAATAAGTAATATCTCCTAAGCCCTGAACATGACTATACTCAAATCCTATGTTAGGGAGCATAGCTATAGAGTGTTGAATATTTACATAGGCATAGCCAAACATACTACTCTGATTCCTCATACTGTCGGTTATATCTATATCTGTTGCGATCACACCTAACAGATCAATATTGCCATAATGCTCTATCGCACCATTAGTACTGCTGTTCCACATACCGACACCACCCTCTGCTTTCCACTCTGCTGCATACAAAGAGGTTAGTAGAGTTCCAAAAATAATAAGAGTTTTAATGAAGATCTTCATACAACAATTATAGCTGTTTTCGACGTTTAAATCATAGTACGATCTATATTGTTACGTCAAATAGTTCGATTTGGAAAAGATGTTGATAAGTTTGTGAGAGAGAGATGGGGACTATCCCATCAAAATATAAAGTGAAGATCTAAAAACGCACCATTAGACCAGCATAAACACCAGAAAAAGTAGTGTCAAAACTGGCATCAACACCAATACTTCCAGCATCCAGTTTTACTTGTTGATAGCGATATCCTAACTCTAAGCCAGGCTGAATAACTGGTATAAAGTCCATTGTATAATCAAGTTTTATCTCTGCATCTACTACAGTGTTGTCAGCATATGAGATACCACGTGCAAGTACCTCTACGCCGATATTAGTTACCGGTATCTGTACACGGCCACGCACATAAGCCAAAGGCAACACAAGACTAAATGGAGCGTCAACAGATGCTGTATTATTGACAATATCCGCATTAATATTATAATTACCATCAATATATTTTACATCGAGACCTAAGTCAACGGTCATCCAAAACAGATTATCGAGAATATTGTAATACAGTACAGCATCATACTGTGTCAATGTCATAGTATTACTGACACCGGCATACTGTTTTCCATCCCAAGTTAGATCGGCAACGGTACCATCAAAGCTAGGGTTCACATATTCTAATCGTATATTTGGAACAACCGGTACTGGGTGTTTAAAATATACCCATGCATACATATTAGTGGAATCTTCAAGTTTCGCATTTTCGACAACATCAAAAGAGTTGTTTGCAAAAGAGACCGTACCTGTCGGTGACGTCTGCCATACACCTACAGCACCTTCTGCACGTATAAAGTCTGCGTTTGCTGCTGTTGTCATGAGTGCAGTCATTGCTGCAATAGATAGTAATTTTTTCATTTTTTTCCTTAGTAAAAATAGACAATGCTATTATTATTTGTAATGTCATGAGTGTATCAGAGTAAATTTAAAGGAAAATGAAAAATTTTGGTTGAAAGTTTGGAAGAAAGAGTCTCCTCAGTATAGAGGAGAAATGAAGAGAAGTAAACCTCTCTTCTAAGCGAAATTACTTAACAGCGTTAAGTGCTTCGTCGTAGTTAGGCTCTTCAGTGATCTCTGGAACGATCTCTTTGTAAGTGATAACACCTTCTTCGTTTACTGCGAAGATTGCACGACAAGTTACACCAGCAAGAACTGATCCACCAAGAAGTACACCATAAGCGTTAGCGAAGTCTTTGTTACGGAAGTCAGAAGCAACAGTTAAATCGTTGATTCCTTCAGCTGAACAAAAACGACCAGCAGCAAATGGAAGGTCAAGAGAAACAACAGTTACATCTACATCTGTAAGTGCCGCTGCTTTAGCGTTGAAGTTACGAGTCTCTGTAGCACATACACCAGTATCTAGTGAAGGAACAACGATGATAAGTTGTTTTTTACCTGTTGCGCCACCAACGACTACGTCGCCAAGACCGTCTGAGTTTACCACTGTGATTGCTGGTGCTTTGTCTCCAACGTTTACTTCGTTACCTAGAAGTTCTACTTCTGTACCTTTGAATTTAGTAGTTGCCATATTGGGCTCCTGTATTATTAATTTTTATGCCGGAAGTTTACACGGAAATCGAAAATATTCTCTTAACGACTTTAAGGTTCGATTTAGCCAAGTTTAATTTAAGCTTGTAAAATGGTATTTTAAAGTGGTGCTCTTGGTGTCGCTTGAAGTTGTGTGATCTCTGTAAAGTCACTTTTCAAATACATCTCTACTGCCACACGTCCTATCATAGCCGCGTTGTCAGAGCAGTATTTGAGTTCTGCCAAATGTAGCTTTGCCCCATAAGGCTTTAACATCACTTCTATCTTCTCACGTAAGTAGAGGTTGGCGCTTGCACCACCTACTATCGCAAAGTTTTTAGGAGGGTTCTCTACAAGATACTTTTTGATCTTTCGTACCAAATGCTCGCTTGCCACCTCTTGAAAAGAGGCAGCAATATCAGGATAGTCTGCTTTACTTCCTGCCTCTACTGCCAAACGCACAGCATTTTTGATACCTGAGTATGAAAAAGCAAAGATCTTTTTTTGTTGCAGTGGTATGGTGAACTTATAACGTTTAGGATCACCCTCTTTTGCCAACTGCTCAATAACAGGTCCACCAGGATACGGCAGACCCATCATCTTGGCAACCTTGTCAAAACTCTCACCAAAACTGTCATCCATAGTAGAGGCAACTGTTTTCATCTCATCCAAACCTTTAACCTCTACGACTTGAGTATGCCCACCTGATACCAGAAGTACCGTTTGAGGGAACACCGTCTCTCTATCAATGAACAGTGAGTAAATATGTCCTTTAAGATGGTTTACTGCGATCAAAGGAAGGTCAAGTGAGACACTCAAAGCCTTAGCCATCGTAATCCCTTCGATCAAGGTTACCGACAGACCCGGAGCATTGGTTACAGCAATGGCTTTTAGTTTTGAAAAATATGGGACACACTCTTCTAGGATCTTAGGAAGGGCCTCTGCATGCAGGCGAGAAGCCAGCTCAGGAACGACACCACCATAAACCGCGTGTTCCAACTCTTGAGAGATTTTTTTATGATAGATCAGTTTTTTAGTCTTAATATCTGTAATGGCAATAGAACTGTCATCACAAGAGGACTCTATAGCTAAGATCATTCCATTTTCCATTTACGATTCTCCATTTTCTTGCTTGAGGTACGCAAGCACCCACGGCCACTCGCCATAACCACTGTCCGCATTGATATGTCCGGCTTTATGTAAAACTTTCATCTCGACACCCAAACCTTTTTGCAAAGCATTAGCTTCATCAGGTGTCATGTAAGGATCATTGTCAGAAGTCACTAACATCACTTCATCAGCAAACAAATCTGTTGGCACTACTACCGGAAAAAATGTCTTAATCGTCTCTAACTCCAAGTCCAATCTTGGAGGTGCTACCAGTAGTAAACGTTTCACACGTGCTATTTCACCTTCATTACAGAGATGAAACCACACCGTATTAGCCAAAGAGTGACAGATGACTGTGTCCGGTTGGAATTCACTTAGTAGTTTTTTAAACTGTTTTACCCATCTGTTTTTAGTCGGAAAATGAGGATTGTCTAAAAGAGGAAAGGAGACCTGTCCATAATCTTTAGCCAACTCCCCTGCCAGCCATGACTGCCAATGTGGATAATCACTACCACCCCAACCATGTAAAAGCAGTACCTTCTTTCGCATTACATCGCCTTGACGTAGTCACGAACAGTAGTGTCTAGAGCAAATACTTCTTCAATACTCTGAGGTGCATTTGTAAACTTCTCAAACGCAGTAATCACACGTTCTGAGATCTCTAAAAAGCTTATTTCACCTGTCACAAACAGCTCTATCGCCGCTTCATTTGCTGCATTTACTACAACACCTCGTTTAGGGTTGGCTATGAGTTCTTCACGTATCTTCCATATAGGGTAACGCTCTGTAGTGATCTCTCTGAACTCTAAAGAGCCTACTTCTAAAAGGTTGATGGGTTTCAAGATAGCTTCATCTGCTTTACCCATCACCGCATAAGCGATGGGCAGTTGCATGTTCGCTTTAGCAAAATGTGCCGTAGTAGAGCCGTCTTTATAGTCTATGAGCGCATGAATAAGTGACTTGGTCTCGATGAGCGCATCGTACTGACCTTCACCAAAGAGCCAGCGTGCCTCTAACAACTCAAACATCTTGTTCATCATGGAAGCAGAGTCTATGGTGATCTTCTGACCCATCGACCAGTTAGGATGTTTTTGGGTATCTGCCAAGGTAGCACTTTGTATCTTTTCGAGTGGCCAGTCTCTAAAAGCACCACCACTCGCCGTGATGAGCATACGTTCTATAGGACGGTCGGTACTGTTAAGGTACCAGAGCCCAAAATGTTCACTGTCAATAGGTTGGATCATAGACATGTCTATAAACGCTCCACCTGCCACCAGAGACTCTTTGTTGGCCAAGGCCACTTTTTTACCACACTCTATAGCTTTTAAAGTTGGTTTAAGGCCCATAAAACCTACCAGAGCATTGACGACTAACATCCCTTTAGCCTCTTCAATAGCATCCAAAATAGCTTCATCACCTTGGCGTACATCATGATGCTTGACTTGAGAGACATCTGCTCTATCAGAGACAACAATAATAGAAGGTTGATGTTTTTGTATCTGTTCGTTGAGTAAGGTAAGGTTCGTACCCGCGACTAAGACATCAATTGGAAGATGGAATTTCTCAGCAATGGCAAGCGTGTTGACCCCGATGGAGCCCGTACAGCCTAAGACGATCAAACTACGCCAACCCTCTAAGCAGTACCACCATCATAACGGCACCAAAAAGGTAACCATCAATACGGTCAAGCGCTCCACCGTGTCCAGGCAGGAAGTTTCCACTGTCTTTAACATCGGCTTTACGTTTCAAAAAGCTCTCGAAAAGGTCTCCAAAAACAGAGATCGCAGCCGTTGCAGCGGAGATGATGATCGCACTCCAGGCACTGACCTCATAAACACCTACAACCAGTCCGAAGATCATACCAATCGTGATCCCGCCAAGAACCCCTTCGAGTGTCTTGTTCGGAGAGGTCGGTGAGAACTTTGTCTTGCCAATGCTTTTACCCACGACGTAGGCACCGATGTCAGTACCCGCCACGATCATGATCATCCAGAAGATCGTATAGATGCCATGGTCTACATAAAGCGTAAGCATAAAGAGCATTCCCGCTGTCGGGTAGATAAAGCCCAACAGCGACTTGACCTCTTTTTTTGGATCATAA
Organism: Helicobacteraceae bacterium; assembly: GCA_015493495.1. GTDB lineage: Bacteria > Campylobacterota > Campylobacteria > Campylobacterales > Sulfurimonadaceae > Sulfonitrofixus. The sequence continues at coordinate 21,973 of WGDB01000044.1, forward strand.
ACATACATCGCTGCCACGACAAGCGCTGCGATAAGAAACAGATCATCCGCTTTAGGATAAAACGCAGCCGCAGCCCAGAGTACTCCGGCAAGATAGATGTTACTGTTCTTCTCTACCCCAAAGAGCGCATTGGCTTCACGAAAAGCCACAAGATATATGACACCCATAGTCGCCCAAATGAGTAAAAAGTTGTTGAAGATCCCGATGAGGATCACTACTGCGAGCAAGATCACTGCCGTATCAATGCGCTCTTTGTGGTCTTTGTACATTTTCAAAAACATATGACTTCTTTGTATTATTTTTCGTGATTATAGCGAAGGATGGCTTAGTCAGTTTGAAGTCTCTTCTTGTACGCATCTGTTTATAAAAACCAGACAGGGCTCAAAACTTATAGTGAGCACCCATATAGAGTAACGCAGTGCGTTGTCCATAAAATTCAGAATAATAAAAAGCAGCGCTGTTATCATATGCCACATGATATTCATAAAAATCAACAGCTAAAGCTACCCTAAAACTCAATCCATCTAATTTTTTAGGAGAGAGCTCTATACCAGGACCCATGTGTAAACTGATGGAAACGTTATCACCGACAGTCTCTGCATTCAGTCCATGCTGCTTTGCATAAACTGCGCCCACTCCCATGACCACAAAAGGGTGAAGCTGACCTTGGAACAGATAAAAACCCAAATTTGGCCCAACAAACAGCCCAATCGGCGTATAGCTATAGTCATTCTCGCCATAAAATCTTCCATGATTGAAGATATTGACTTCGACACCAAAGGCACGACTGACCTGATATCCACCATAAAAAGCAGTAGGAGGGAAAGTACTATATTCATCATGATGATCAATGTCAAACTCTTTAGAGAGCATACCACCGTCTCTATATTGTCCCAATCCACTTCCTAGACCGACATATATGCCGGTCACGTCATATCTGCCAAAAAGCGTGCTGGAAAGAAGTAAAAGTAAAAATAGAAGGTGCGGCATTAGAATATCTTTTTTAAAAGATTAACACGATATTGATAATAAAAAGTTAAAAATAATTATTTATTGGTGGTATGTATATATCTTGAGCAGTTCACTCCATTTCTTGAAGGAAACTACTGTAGATCATACTGATGAGAGGAACTTCTACTAAAGGCTTAACGCTACCTCGAAATGGCTTTCTACTTTTTCACTACTTATACCATAACCACGATATTTTGCGATGGATTCAAGATTTTTCACCTCTTGTTCACTTTCGACAATAACCTTAAGTGCTTTACCTTTGTAACCATTAAGCGTAGACTTCACTTGGTGCATCATGTCGGGGATCATCATTCCGCGACGCGGATCGAGTGGCATCCCTCGTGTGTCTAAGACACCATCTTTTAGATTTTTAGGTACCTGATACTCATCCATAAGACGCTGAGAAGAGGCTTTCCACTCCTCTTTGCTGAGATCTGCCGGTCCAAAAAGTGCACAGTGGCAGGTACCATATTCTTTGATCTCATCTTCGACAAATTCACAGGGACACATCATTTTTTTGTCAAGTTCTTTCTCACCTGAGGGCTCAAAACAGGGGCAATAACGCTTGCCAAAAGTCTCTTCCATCTCACAAAGGTTACTCTTGAGATTGGTCGCCATCATCCAGCTCGGATTGATCGCATAGTTGTTCTGCTCACAATACTTCTCCATCCAGCGCTGCTGCTTTTTAGCCGATTCTTTGTACTTAAAATAGTCTTTGAAAAAACCTATCATCATGTTTAACATTTGCTGCTCCTAATATTTTTGCGATTATAGAGAATTAATGTTGAACCCGAGCTATACAAAAGTAGTAATCTTAAAACTTGTATTGCAAACCTATATAAAGCAGTGATGATGTTTGGGAATACTCTCTTTGCATCTCATAAGGCGTATCTTCGGAATCTGAAACATCATAAAAGTATAGATCTTGCTCATATGCAACACGAACACCTACTCCATTTAAAATGTTTGGTTCATATTGTAAACCCAAACTATAATGCGGTGCGAAGTTCCCCCACCCTTGAGCCTCTGCTTTAAGATTTGTTTGATCACCATAAACAAAAGCAAGACCCATGCTGATAAAAGGTCTAAACTGTGCATCAAACATAGAAAAACCAATATTAGGACCAAGGAACAGTTCATAAGGCTCATATTTGTACCCTTTGTCTCCTCTATACTCCCCGTAGTCTGTTATGCTGACCTCGATCGCGATAAGGCGGTTAAACTGATAACCCCCATAAATAATTACAGGAGGTGTCTGAGAATATCCTTCTACATCATCAATAGCAAACTCTTCAGCCAGCATCCCGCTGCTGTCTCTATATTCAGCAAGACCACTGCCTATCCCAATATAAATGCCTGACATATTTTGCCCTGCAAATAAAATGGACCCCATACTGATCAGTAGAATAGTTATATTTTTTATCATCTTAAGCATCTTTTTACAGAAGTATATCAATATTTATCTACTAAAATAATTGTTTTTTATTTATTTTAGGTATTATTATCTAAAAGTTATGGAGTATTATGTTGTTTAAATCGCATATCATTACGGTGTTATTTATTGCAAGTACTTTTGCTGGCTGTACAACGTATCTTAAAGATCCTTATTATGTTAGTGATGGGGAAGATGTTAACTGTACACACTTTTCACTGATGTCTCCTTTAGGGAAATGGCAATTATTTAAGACTGATTACTCCGTCACTTTTTTCCAAGAAGGCTATTATTTCTACCTTTCTGTTGACCACCTTCCTACAGACACCTACACACTTGTTGATGATTTTATCACCACAACCTCGGATGAACATTTCACCAGTTATATTAATATTCGCTACAACCTCAATTTCATTTATCCTACACTTATAAAGCAGTATCACCACCGCTGCCTGGAAGTCGATCTCAACAGCACAATTTCACTGTACTGCCCTGTTAAGACCAAAACCGGATATAAGCTCATCGTTGCCGATTATGATACCAATATCAGCTCTGATGTCAACAACTCACTCTCTACGCTACGAGCTACTTCTGTAGATTATTAATATTTTTTTATTACCATTTTTCCTAAAATACATCTATATCGCTGGTGCACTGACTTTTAGTTTTCAAAACTGGAGTTGAAGAAAAAATGCTTCCACTTAGACTTCCATTGAAAAGTTCATAGGCCTTTAAACGATCTAACGTGTTAAATGACATATCGTCTATTGCACGAGAAAATCTTCCTTGGGCTCCATAGTGATGAGATTTTTTTGAATAATCGTACTACACCCAGCAATCCATTGCTGCATCAACTGTATTAACTGCCTTATCCATTGGATTAGAAGGATCTTCTAAAATTATTTGATTTGCTCCAGCCATCTGCATCCCAATAGCCCTTTCAATCTTCGGATACCCATTTTGTATCTCCATCTCCAGGTAGATCCATCGCTCCACATCATCACGAACCCCATTGTTATTTACATCGATACCCAGGAGTGTTGCCTTGTTGAGACCTTCATCTGGCTCTGGCGGAAGGGTGTGTCCATCAACAACCATCAAATTTTGTCTATTCATCGCTACTGTAAGGTGGTTTTTATCTGTACTGCGACAAGCTGTCAACAATAGAGTTAATCCTAATAATAGTAGGATCAATACATGAGTATTTTTCATCTTCTTCCAAATGTTACTATTGTGATAACATCATATTTAAAACCTCAACAGTTTCACTTTTTAAGCTATATTGCGCACAGGTAAAACTATTTTCATATGACCCAGGTTCAACTTTGCCTATGACATCATGTATTATATAGGCATCACAACCTTTATTAAATTCCGGATTTGTAGTTACGATATCAAACCTCTTTAAAGGACAGACTAGGTTCCCGTACTCATCAATCTCCTTTAATATTCTACGCTGATGCTCAGTCATAACTATTTCATTTGTGTATAACGTCTCACCATTTTTGTATGTAGCCCCATAAATATCAACCACCAGTTCTTGTGGATCAGTATGTACACTACAGACATAACTAACAAACTGGAATGCAAAATATTTTCCACATCCTATTGCATCCAACACATCCACAGCCTCATTAATTCCAACTGCTATTTTCTCTTTTGTAGCACTATTTGGGTTGTTTAGGTAAGAGGGAACAAAGGTGTGTCCAAATCCTTCTGCATTCCCAGGGAGACTTCCTGGTATAGCACCCACAACAGCATCTTGGTTTAACGTCACATAGGGACCACCACTGAAGACTCTACTGGCCGGTGTCGCTATCGCAACATTTTGAAAATGTTGTTTTTCAGAACTGCTCAACTGTGCATATATTTTGTTGGCAAAAAGGTTTCCCTGTGAGTGCGAAACTAGAAGGACATTGTGTTTTAGATTAAAACTCTCTGCTTGATACTTAGCATACATATTTGATGTGTCAGCATCAGACTGCGCGATGATCTCTCTCAAGTCTTTTAAAAATTTTTCCTCTGTGTCTCTGCCATCCAACACATGTGCTACAAAACTAAAGTACCCTTCACTTATCTGTCCACTTTCGTACAACTGCCAGTGGGTCTCAATGAGGTCTATTGATGTGCCATAGGTGTTGTTGTAAGCTAGTTTGAAAGAATATGTCTTATCCTCGTCTGTACTTGAAAATCTTGTTGGATTATTCTGTCGTATGAATTTTTTGAGTGCTTTTTTTGAAACGTTAGCCTGTTTATATGTATTCCACACACCATTTCCAAAATAAATATCATTCATACACGTATTTGCATTTGCAAATACAGAAAGATGAATAGTCAAAATAACTAATAGTTTTAACATGTGTTCTCCTCTTTATAATTTATCAATATCAAAAGTACATTGATATTCAGTCTGAAGTGTTGGAACAGTAGCAAATATTCTTCCGCTTAAACTAGCGTTGAATTTGCTATAAGAGATAAGTCGTTTTTTTGTGTTATAAACTTTATCTTCCATAGCCAAACTAAATCGCCTCTCTGCTCCTATATCTTCAGAACCTTTTATATATTCATACCATGTCCAACAATCAGAAGAAGCTGTAATAGCATCAACCCCTTTATCATCTTTATTTTCTGGATCACTTAATATATACTGATGAGCTTTTGCATCTTGCATCCCAATAGCCCTTTCAATCTTCGGATACCTATTTTGTATCTCCATCTCCAGGTAGATCCATCGCTCCACATCATCACGAACCCCATTGTTATTTACATCGATACCCAGGAGTGTTGCCTTGTTGAGATCTTCATCAGGTTCCGGCGGTAGCCTGTGTCCGTCTACACTTTTATAGACCTCTACTGTAACACTCTGCTCCAATGTACTGTTATAGGTTGCATGTAACTCTGTTGTACCTTCCTCATGCGCAACAACTTTTCCATGTTCCACTTCAGCCACATCACTGTCTGCGCTGCTCCAGACCACTTTATCAGTAACATCTTCTGTGCTGTTGTCATCAAAATATGCTACCACCGTAACAGCGGCACTCTCATTTTCAGCCAGAGTAGTACGCTTTAAAAGAAGTTCCAGCAAGACAACATCTGCCGTGTTGTCAAGCACCTTAAAAGTGTACGCTAACGGTTGACTCATAGCTGGAACATTTTCATAACAGACACGAGAGTGAAACCACCCAAAGTGATACTCCATCCACACCTTGGTATGGTTCCAAAAACCATGACATGGTTGCTTTTCATTTCCAGCAAGTCTGAGCGCCGACACCTCTACACTCTGTTCTCCCATAGGCATAGATGTACTTGGTGTAAATACAACACCTTTTTTGTCCGCACTAAGAAGTGTCCTTCCCTCCACTACTGTACCATCATGCTTGACAACTACAATCTTTTTTTTCAGATTATTTACATCGATTTCACTGTCAAAGATGATCGACACTACAGCATTGGGATCTACATCTTTTTCTTCTGCTCCAGGTGTTACACTTACCAGATGTGACTGATCCAGACCATTTTGTGCAGAGACCACCACACCAAGTTGTAACAAGAGATATAATAGAACCACCTTCATTTTGTTTCCTTATGTTATTTTATATTTAAACATATTGGCGTATAATATATTAATATGAACTTATAGGATATGATTATTTACAGTGTATTTTAGTTTTAATTAGGTTATTAAATCTATATTGGAGAGTAGCTTTACATAAAATGGTTAGATGACCGTTAGTTTGCATAGTACCTGTTTAGTATTTGATTATGTCAACAGTTTTATAGTCTGTGTAGTGCACATTGGCACCATCCTGTATGGCCACGTTTCGTCGCTGGGTGTAGTCGACGAGATAGGTACCGTTTTCAAACATCGTAAAGTCTACGCAGAGTCCTGCCGCCTCATGGATAACGCTTTCAGGAATGTTCTTTTTGTCCGTCACCACGATGACATGGGCTGAAGGGCGGTCACGCATGTGGAACCAGATGTCTTTTGCCCGTGAGTTCTCAAGTAGCGCAATGTTGCCCTTTTCACTTTTACCGAGCAGGATTTTATAGCCCTCCACCCAAAAAACATCATAAGACTCGTTGGGCTTCTCTTTTTTCATCTGCTGGCGCGGCGGGAAAAGCAGGTTGATACTCGCCGCATCTCTCGCTTTCTCGATAATGTCCAAAAAGTGTTTGAGGTGATTGATCTTGTTCTCAAGACTCTCACGTTCTATATGGAGGTTCTTGACCTTTTGTTTGGACTTTTTAGCCCGTTTAAAAAGGTAGTCCGAGTACCTCGAGGGAACACTGATCTTAGGGTCCACTTCAACATGAACTGTTGTACCGTCATAGTCCTGCAGCTCCAACACGCTCTGATACGGCTTGATGTTATGTAAATTACCCAAAACAAGATTTCCATAATGCTGCAGTTTCTCGACCTCTGTTTGTAAGACCTCTTCATCATCCAGCTTGTTATAAAGCCGCTCTAACTTTTGAAGCTTTTTGGTGACAAAAACACTCTTCTGTTTTTTAAGCGCATTAAGGCGTTGGTTTTGCTCTTTTTCACAGGTCTCCAGTAAAAAAGCCTCAACATCATCAAGCGGATACTCTTTCGGCTCAAAAGGAAGTGCCGGCGGTGCCACCAGTTCCTGACCCACCTTGATGATACGGTAAGAGCTGTAGGCATCGACATGGCGCAGGGCTTCGAGGATGATATTCTCCTCATCCAAAATGATGGCATTGGTCGTCTTGCCCGTAAACTCGAGTTGCAGCCAGGTACTCTGAGACTTGTATGCCCCGCTGATAGAGACCTTTATACGAATGATCTTGTCCCCGTTGTAAAGCTCTATCTTCTCTATCTGTCCCCGGTTGAAACGCTTGGAGAGGATGACATCGAAAGGAGCGTTATAGACCTTGGAACGCTTGATCTCGTTGGTACACTTGGAGATGTAGGCGTTACCCTTTTGCATGTTGAAGTAAAAGACGTTGTCACGGTCAAAAACGATCTTGATCACACTGTCTGAGATGCGGTGGATGGCGTTGATATGTTTGACACCCTGCATATATGCAACGATCTGCTTTAAATGAGAGAGTTTCATCGCCATCCTTTTTATAAATGTGATTATAGCCATTATTGTTGCTTGAATAAAATAGAACCTTTATATACCTCATATTCTCTATATAAAACATATAAAAACCAATACAATTACCTCTTTCAAATATCATTATTCAAGTACTTCAATCATGTATAGAAATTACATTTTTTGCTATAATTCTGCAATATAAGGGCACCTCTAACAATCCTAGCCATCCTCAGGATAGTTAGGGTTATTAGAGGTGCCCTGTAATAAGGAGAGCTAATGCGTATGCCTAAAGGTTTTGGGAAGAACTACTTTACCCTTGCTGCTATTCAAGCGAGTGTCGTCCAGCACCATCTCAGTGCGACCTCTGTACGTATTGCCTCAGATCACCTTATATACCCGGAGTTTGAAGAGAAAGAGTCTGAGCCAGAAGCGCTTGAAGAGCTGCTCTGTAGCTCTACCTTTTCTCTACCAACCCACGCAGGCCATTGTAACTGCTACTATCACCGTGTCACCCGTAACCTCATCTTGCAAAACTCCAAAGCCAAACTTACTGTAAAACCTTATCTTTACGCCAATTCTGTCACGTCACCCCCGCTAACATCAGCTGTACCTCATCAACAAA
>WGDB01000045.1 GCA_015493495.1 Helicobacteraceae bacterium
GTATTACTTGGACATACATTTGGATGGACTTCAAGCAAATTGTGCCATTTTGAAAATGGCACATCGTCCAGTGCAACATTAGGCTTTGGTAAAAAAGCTGTAAAGCAATCTTCAATGCCAAATTTTTCAGCGCTGCGTTGTACGTATTCTGTACTACCTGAACTCCAACAATATAGTATCGCACCTTCTTCACTCAAAGCTTGAATATGTTTTATTACTCTAGGAATTGGTATTTGTTTCGCCCCATAGTTTCGTAGAAAAGTTTCATCTACATATACATAAAATGGTTTTTTGATAATTTATTCTTTCGTAACATAGCTCTTTATTGGCTTTGTGTTACTAAATCATAACCCATTTCTTCTTTTGCCCACTGAATACAGTTTTTCACATTGACTTTCAACTCTTCATTTTCATTAAAAGAGATTGCATTGCTTAGTTTACATAATGCAACGATACAAATCACAGTTGCTTCAACGTCAAGTTCACTATGAAATGCAAGCTCAACACCATAGTCGCGACCATCTAAATCTTTTTCATCAAGCTCCCAGTCGTCTAAGTCTTCAGCTTCAAGCTTGTTTGCAAAAAACTCAAAACCTGCTTCTTCATTTTTTATTTTTCCAGGCCAAAATCCTTCAATATTGATTAATTCTTCATCCAAGGCGTCTAAGTCTAAACCTAATGATTTAACTTCTGCTCTTAACTCTTCAACTGTAGGAAGCTTTGAACCTTCTACTAGTACTAACATTGAATCTGACATGTTTTTTTCCTTTATTGTACAAGCCAACTCTTTAATACCGAACATTTTATACACTATAGCCTTAAACTACTAATTATGGGCACCTCTAAAAAACACCAATAATTAACAAAATATTGTTATAGGATATAGGTGTCTTGTGAATTTGAAAAAAGGAATTGTTTTTTGTTAAGGAGTTTATAGATAAAACGTAGACTTTTTAATATGTCTAAGCACTACAGTTATCAGACAGAGAAGGTATATGTAGAATGGTTTGAGCAATTTATTTTTTGCTATCGAAACCATTCAGACGAAAAAACTCTAATTGGCCGCTTGTATAAAGTCCTCAATGATATCATCAGGATTTTCCAATCCGATAGAGATGCGAATAAGGCCATCCGTGATCCCTAAAAACTTGCGTGTCTCAGCATCAAAATCACTATAGATGGTAGAAGCCATGTGCAAAGCAAGTGTACGACTGTCACCGATGTTGGCCGTGATCGTCGCCAACTCAGTTTTACGTAAGAACTCGTAAGCCGCCTCTTGAGACCCCATATCTATAGTCATCAAAGTACCACAACCCTTGGAAAATTGTGCCGTATAGCGTGCATTTTGCTCATGTCCATCAATACTTGGATGGTTCACATTCAGACCTTTTTGGTGTAGCGCCATCGCAACACGCTCCACACTGCTCACCACACGGTCCATACGAAGAGGCATCGTCTCCAAGCCAAGAAGTGTCAGGTAAGAAGAGAAGGCCGAAGCACTCATACCAAAGTCTCTCATGGCACGTTTTTTAGCATTAGCGATCAGTGCCATCTTCCCCATCTTTTTGATAAACTTATGCACCTCTTCATAACGCTCAGTTTTAAACTTGTCATCACCACCATTAATGGCACGGAAGACCACCGCACCACCAAGTACTGAAGCATTACCGCTAATGATCTTAGTCGTAGAGTAGACCACGATGTCAGCACCGAGTTCTATAGGTGCTACACTCATAGGAGTGATCGTGTTGTCAACAATAAGAACGATCCCGTTGCGACTTGCAATGTCTGCAATAGCTCTGATGTCTGGAAGACGCATGTTTGGATTACCAACAGACTCCAAAAAAATGATCTTAGTAGTCTCATCAATAGCGTCTTCGATCGCTTCGAACTCATCAACATCAAAGAATTTTGTACCCATCCCAAAACGGCTCAAGGTCTCAGAAAAGTAAGAGTAGGTACCCCCAAAAAGACCACCAATACTGATGATACTGTCGCCACTTTTGAGTAGAGACATCGTTGCCAGTGTTGTTGCAGCCATCCCTGAACTTGTGACAACAGCACCAACACCGCCATCCATCTCCGCCAAAATGCCTTCAAGCTTAGCATTGGTCGGGTTTCCCATACGTGCGTAGAGTGGTTTTTTCACACTGCCGTCAAAGATCCCCTCCGCTGTTTCAGGAGAGCCGTAGCCAAAAGCGGCTGACTGTACAATAGCCGGGCTGACAGCACCCTCTTTCGAGCCTACATTTTGGACAAAATAGGTTGCAAATTCTTCAAAATTATTCATTGTTTATACCTTATTGGATTACGCTTATCGACTCAAAGCTATCCTGCTGTAAAATAGTGCGAAATTATAACGAAAAAGTATCTATCATGACTAAACGTATCTTCATTACCGCGACCAATACAGACATAGGAAAGACTTATGTCACAACCCATCTCTTGAAACACTACGCTGAACTTGGGCACCGCGTCGGGGTCATCAAACCCATAGAGACCGGTGTAGAACAATCCCCTCCGGATGGGTCAAGTTTGTTAACCCTTGTCCAAGAGCTCAACCCCCTTATGAAAGACCTTAGTATCAACGACCTTGTTCCCATACAGTTCAGACTTCCGGCAGCACCCTACTGTGCCAACAATGCAGAACCGATAGACCTTGCTGTTGTGGACAAAGCCATTGAAAAGATAGAGGCACGCTGTGACATCTTGATCATTGAAGGAGCGGGTGGTCTTTATGTCCCTATAGACAAAAATACCATGATCATAGACCTAATAAAACGTTTTGAAGCTAAGGCACTTCTGGTCTCTCACTGTAGACTTGGCTGTATCAACGACACCATACTCTCCATCAAAGCACTGCAAGAGAGATCTTACGACTTTGAGTGGACCCTTAACTGTCATGATGATGATTACAGTTTTGCAACCGTCTCTGAGCCTTATTTTAGAGACCGATACCCTGATTTTACACGCTTTTCCAGAGACATCGCTACCATAGCCCAGACACTTTTGCTATAATCACATAACTATTTTAGAGGAGATCGACGATGCGCCACCTTATAAGGACAGATGACTTTAGTGTTGCCGAGATCGAAGCACTGCTTGAAGATGCTGAGCGGTTTTCTAAAGGCGGTTTTGATCGTATCTTGCAAGACAAGATCATCATCACCCTCTTTTTTGAGAATTCAACACGTACCAAAAGCTCTTTTGAGATCGCAGCCAAACGTCTCGGTGCGGAGATGGTCCACCTTGATGTTGCTAAAAGCTCAACCAAAAAAGGTGAGACCCTCGTCGACACTGCGACCAACCTCGATGCTATGGGTCCCCATGCCATTATCGTTCGCCATTCCAATGCCGGTGTTCCCAAGATTCTCTCCAACCATACCCAAGCCTCTATAATCAATGCCGGAGACGGTGCCCATGCCCATCCTACTCAGGCGCTTTTGGATCTCTTTACTCTAAAACAACATTTTGGAGACCTTCAAGGCAAACGGATCGCCATCGTGGGAGACATCAAGAACTCCCGCGTAGCCAACTCCAACATCGAACTGCTTACACGCTTTGGTCTTGAAGTCACCCTCGTCGCGCCCCCACAGTTTATGCCAACAACAACACTGCCCAACACTTATCATATAGAGGATGTCATTGATTCTGTTGATATTATTATGAGTCTTCGTACCCAGACAGAGCGCCACTCTCAGCAGTCTTATGCCTCACTGAAAGATTATGCCAGTGACTTCTGTATTACCAGTGAGTTAGTAGGGCAGAGAGACCTCATTATCTTACATCCCGGCCCTGTTCATCGAAATATTGATATCGATGACACCCTCCTTGCAGACCCTAGATGTAAGGTCTTAGAGCAGGTTGCTAATGGGGTCTCAATGCGTATGGCTGTTCTCAAAAAACTCATATATGATCGCTAAGATCTCTACCCTGGCCGCGCAAGGCATCCCTTTTTTACTCATCAGTGATTTTACGGCTCAAACACTGCTTGTCTACACTCAAGAAGAGCTTGTAGACCAGGACATAGAGTTCTCCTTCACCCCCACTGCCCAACAACAACCCGTCAACCTGACCAAATCACCTATAGACTATGCCACCTATAAAGAGGGGTTTGACAAGATCATAGAACACATCAAAGCAGGTGAGACCTACCTCCTTAACTACACCTGTTCCACCCCTATAAAAACATCACTGACACTTCATGAGATCTATCAAAAAGCGCACGCCAAATTTAAACTGCGGTTTAAAAATCAATTTGTCTGTTTTTCACCCGAACGTTTTGTAAAGATCGAAAAGAACACCATCTCTACATATCCTATGAAAGGTACCATCGATGCTGCTGTTAAAAATGCTAAAGATAAGATCTTGACTGACCAAAAAGAGATGGCAGAACATATTATGGTAGTGGACCTGCTTAGAAACGACCTTGGTATCGTTGCTTCAAACATCAAAGTAGAAGATTTTCGCTACGTCGACCAGCTTCAAACAGGTAACAAAACACTTTTACAAGTCTCTTCTAAGATCACGGGAACCCTTCCCGAAGATTGGCGCCAAAACTTTGGAGAGACCCTTAACCAACTTCTCCCTGCAGGCAGCATCAGCGGTACCCCTAAAAAAAGTACCCTAAAGATCATTAACGAGATCGAAAGCCATGAACGCGGTTTTTTCACAGGTGTCTTTGGATATTTCGATGGGAAAGACTTTGACAGTGCTGTCATGATACGATTTATAGAGCAGAACCAACAAGGTGCACTCACCTATAAAAGCGGTGGAGGCATCACACTGGAAAGTAACTGCGAAGATGAATATCAAGAAATGATCGACAAGATCTATATTCCTTGATCTCATTAGTCACTTACTATACTTTTAGAGTAATTTACTAAAATAAAACTCAATTTAACAATTTGTGTAGTAAAATGCATTTATCTCAATATCTGTGAGCAACCGTTTGACAAACTTCAAAGACAAATTTTTACAAACCATTAAGGGTAATATTACATTTGAAGACGAAGCCAGTGATTTCCAGGTACGCCATAGTGTTATTAATATCAGTATCGCTCTTGCTGTTGCCGGACTGACTTTTAACACTGTTCTTAACATAGTCCATATAAATGCAACAAGCATTATTTTAGACATTACATCTATTGTAGTTTTGTTGGTCATGGGCTATTTGCTTCGTATCAAACACCAATGGTTTGAGACGATCACCTCACTACTTTCGTTAGAATTTATCATCATTTTTGACCTATTGATCGTTATCTCAAGACCAGAAGATCTCAGACATATTTGGCTCTTGACATTTCCAGCACTTATCTTTTTTTATAAAGGCTCTAACACGGGCATACGCTGGATCTTCATCTTTATACTTTCTCTTTTTCTCACCACACTTCAACCATTTTTTCAGACAAACTATACATTAGGCGACATTTCTTATATTTCTATTGTTATCTTGACCATGACTTTTATTATCTATTTTTACAAAGCACGTATTGATCAAGGTAATGAGATCATCACACGTCAAAAAGAGGAGTTAGAGGTCCTGACCAAATCCTTGGAACACAATGTAAAGGAAAAGACCAATGAACTTCAAGAGCTTAACAGTATATTAGAAGATCGCATCCAGTCCAAAGTCCGTGAACTGGTAGAAAAAGATGCTCTTATCTTAGCACAGTCACGCCAAGCCGCTATGGGAGAGATGATCAGTATGATCGCTCACCAGTGGCGTCAACCACTCTCCACCATCACTCTGCAAATCGCAACTATCAAGATCAATGCACTTCTAGGAAAAGCCAGTGCTGAAGAGACAAATAATGCACTCGAACACATCTCAAGCACCATCATCTATCTCTCTGAAACCATTGATGATTTTCAAAGCTTCTTCAAACCAAACAAACAACTTAAGCTCCACACAGTCTGTGAGTTGATAGAACGTGGTATTAATTTCACAAGACCACGTCTGGTTGTAGCAAATATAGAACTCTCCTACACCTGTAACAAGCATGTTAATATCATGACCTATGCCAATGAGTTCGCTCAAGTTATCATTAACATCGTCAACAATGCCATCGATGCACACTTGGATGCCCAAACTGTCGACTCACAGATCTATGTAGAGATCCAAACAGAAAAAAGCAGTATAAAGATCATTATAAAAGACAATGCTGGTGGGATAGCAGAGAAAAACATCAACCAGATTTTTGAGCCCTATTACAGCACTAAAGGAAAAAATGGTACTGGACTGGGTCTCTATATGAGTAAAATGATCATTGAAAAAGAGTTAGGCGGCTTACTCTATGCAAACAACATCCAGGAGGGGGCAGCCTTTACTATTGAGCTACCTTTGCAACACTAAGCAATTCTTGGTTGATCTCTTCACAAAACGTCTTGAAAGAAGGTAATTTCAGTGTACTTTCTCTCTGTTTCTCACCCCACATTGGTTCAGGAAAAAAACTGTCATTAGCAAAACGTGCCATAACATGCCAATGCACTTGTGGTACGTAGTTACCAAAAGAGGCAATGTTGATCTTAGTTGGTTGATAGTAGCTTAGCATTAGTTTTTCTATAACGTTCACAGCCTCAAGCAGTGCACTTCTCTCTTCGACACTACACTCACTAAACTCTTTACGCTTCTCTTGTGCAAAGACCTTCAGCCAAGGGATTTCGCTCTCTTCAACTTCGACACGGATCAAGCTGTCTACATAGATATTAGTGGACACGGTCATTCTTACGACGTTTTCTATGACGGCGATTTCTCTCGTCAACTCTTCTTTCTGAACGTTCTTCACGTCTGTCAGTTAGTTGGCTTTCATGTTTAAGTTGGTTCGCTTTTCTACGTCCTCTTTTACTGACACGCCTATCCCTAAGTCCAGAACGCTGCTCTTTTTTACGACGATCATTTTTTCCAGAGTAAGGGTTACGTAGACTTATCCACAAAAAAATAACCACAATAGCACCAAAAAATAGGCCTAATAATTGTTTGTCAAGCTCCATAAATAGCCCTCAATAGTTTTAAATTATTATAATTATAACAAAACATACCAACAATTTGGTATATATTGATAAAAAGAGTGTATTACTTTTGAAGTGGAGAGAAAGGAACTAAGGCAGAACCCCAAGTGAGGCCACCGCCAAAAGCGTCAAGAAGCATCATCTCACCTGCTTTAAGACCACCCTCTTCGTAAAGGTCGTTGATCGCCATAGGGATCGAAGCACCGGAAGTATTACCATATTTATGTACTGTCAGCACCACCTGCTCTTCACGCATCTTCAAAGCATCACCAACGGCTTTAATAATGCGGTAGTTTGCTTGATGTGGAATAAAGTGTGCTATATCATCAGAAACAAGGTTGTTGTCTGCTAAGATCTTTACAACATCTTTTGTAAGTGTACGTACCGCTATTTTAAAGGTCTCATTACCCTTCATCTGAATAAAAGAGGCTTCTGATTTCAGTTCATTTTGGTGGGGATTACCTGTTCCACCATCGGGTGTCATCAAGAAGTCACCAAGACTACCATCTGCTGCAATATGAAGGTCCATAATAGCCTCTTCTTTATTGTCAGTAACAGAGATAACTGCAGCACCAGCACCATCACCAAACAAGATACA
>WGDB01000046.1 GCA_015493495.1 Helicobacteraceae bacterium
ACAGGTCAAAATCCTCACCAATAGTATGGCGATAACCATCGATCTTGAGAACAATATCTTTTCTGAAAACTCCAAAGGCGCCAGAGATGATCAGCAAAGCACCCATCTGGTCCCATGCCGTTCTTCCTGCCAGAAAACCCCTGGCATACTCGATAACTTGATAGGCCTCGATCCTGGTTTTAGGGACACGTTTTCGTACCACTTTGTTGTTCTCGATATCACAGCCGTTCAAAATACCGATCTTTCCACCGACGGCTATGACCTGTCTGTCTTCTGAAAAGGTGATAATACTTTTTATCATTGCATCCGACTCCAGCATGGTGTCAGCATCCACACTGCAAAACAGCGGATAGCGTGAGATGTTGATCCCACAGTTCAGTGCATCTGACTTGCCTCCGTTGGCTTTGTCTACCACAGTCAGCCCAGGATAGCGTGCAGAGAGGTATACAGCATGAGTCTCTTCGTGGGCTATCTGCATCTTAACAGGACGTTCATTGACATAGAGTTCAAACTCATCAATGAGAAGCTCCATCGTTCCATCAGTCGAGCCATCATTGATAACAATAACCTCATATTCCGGAAAATGCAGACGCAGAAACGAATGGACTGAAGTGATGATCGTCTTCTCCTCATTATATGCAGGTACCAGGATCGAAACAGGGCGATAGTTATTCGAGTTAAGTATTTTGTGCGAAACGATATCGACAGAAGAGAAAAAATAGTCTGTTATCCGTCTGAGTGACATTGCTATAAACAGTGTTGTTGTCAAATTTGTCACAATCAGAAAAACAAAGTAAAGAATTTGTAAAAACAGAAAGAAAACAATAACATATTCACTGATCATGCCACAGCCTTTGGATAAAATGCGTTCAATGCATCAAGAAAAAAACGATCATTTGCTTTATGAGGAGAGCGTACTTTAACGATAGCCTCTATCTGCTCTCTCGATATTTTTATCTCTTTGAGAGACTCAAAAAAGTTTCGACGCACGTAGTAGTTTTTGTCAAACATATAAATATAGAGGTCTTCAAAAGTGGCCGGACACAAGAAGAGTGCATATTTGGAGAGGTTGATACGAATCACTGCAGCCTCCTCAAGATAATACTCCTTGACCAAAGCACAATCATGGGCTTCCATCTTGTAGAGCGCCCGAAGATAGGTCACAAAGACCATCTTGTCATCTTTATGTCTCTCATACAGTTTTCTTATTTCGTTTTGAAGTGCCATGTATTTCATTTCACCTATAGCAGAAATAATGCTTTTAAGCAGCATCGTTTCCTGAGTCTGTTTTTCCAGGAACAGAAAGAAAGAACGGATCTCATTAAGAGGAACATTTTCAAAAGCCTGTGTAAAGACAAATTCACAAAACTTCAGGCTGATACCACGATCATAGTTGCTCTTTAAAGTAACAAAGATCTTCACAAGATCATCTTCATCTTCTGCAAGATCTGAAAAGCTATAAAGGGCATAGAGCATCATCTCAAAATGCTTTTGCTGAGCGAGCTGTTCGACATAAAACCCTTTCAGTCGGGGAGAAGCGACAAACAGCAGTTTGGAATAAAAAAACCGTCTGCTGATCTTCAGGAAACTTTTTTTATAACGCTTAAGCAGAAAATAGTCCAAATCATACATCTCTATGAGAGCATATATCTGTTTTCTATCTGCTTTACACACAAAATTGTTCAACTCTATAATGGCATCTGCCAGAGCATAATAGTCATATTTGGATGTGACTTTCAAATCGTTTTCTCCAAAAAAAAGATACTGACTGACCTGCTCGATAAATATAGATTTTTTAGCGTCCATCTTCAAATGTATCTTTTCCATGATGATCTGAGTAACACTGAGTATGATCAGCACTACAAGCGCCAAGGCAAAAAAGACCAGGGTACTGTCAAAGATCAGATCAAGATGATTGATGATCAATGCTTCATAAACAGTCTCGGCTTTATTCACCAGGCTCTCCGAATATAAAGTTGCAGTCCATCTTTGGAATACTGGTCTACATCTGTCACATAACTTCCCCATGAAAGAGAACCACCAACTGCCCACTCAGGCATCAAACGGTATTCCCCTGCGATCCGAAGTTCATTGGACTTAGAATTCTGAAAGACTTCTACCCTCTCTATACGCTCATTAGAGTTGGCCCAGGTATATTCAACCTGCAACTTATAGTGACAACTTGACTCGTATCCAAGCAGACTGAAAATGGCATAGCTTTTTGAAGCCGGAACATAGTAAAGCTTCTGGTTCCAGGTAAAACCACTCCAAAAGTAGTAGGAGTATTCAGGTACAAACATATGGACATCACTGTTACTGTAATGGCTATATTCATAGCCAAATCCCAGTTCAAAAGGACCAATATCTTTATAAAGATGGCCACCTCCACCGAAGTTCGGCATAAAATTTGCCTCGGGAGAAAAAGAGAATGTCAGATAACCCCACCACTGATCTTCAAAGGCACGGTACAGGTCTGCCTGAATATCGGTGTCTCTAAGGCCATAGCGCCATGTCTCTTGGAGCAGTGCTACCAAAATATATTCTTGTATTGGTGTCTCGTACTGTATGTAAAAAGTGTTGTCGCTGTAGCGCTGGTCAGAATAGGTAAAGGCATATCCGCCGATCTCCAGTTTGTTGACCAGTGTCCGACAATAGACAAACGGATATTTCTCTTG
>WGDB01000047.1 GCA_015493495.1 Helicobacteraceae bacterium
GATTGGAGATGAAGATGATTTATAATACTTCATTCTGCCAACTCAAATACCTAAAAGAAAAAAACGCCATCCTCTGTGAATGGAAACAGTTTTGCAAAGGTGATGACTATCGTGATCCATTAAAATTTGCTACACAAGTGATAAATAAATATCAAATTAGCACATGGATAACTGATACAACCAACGGCTTTGAAAGTGAAGAAGCAGATACTAAGTGGCTGTTAGAAGAGTTTATACCTAGTATGGTAGAGAGTAGTATTGAAAAAGTGATATTTGTCATTGCAAACGACAGTCCTTTGATGGAAGAGATAAAGGGGCAGAAGGTGGCTTTGAGTACGTTTTTTGAGGTGGAGTTGGTGGAGAGGTTATTATGATGTTGACAACAGTATTACTGCTTTTAGCACTCATTCATCTCTATTGGCTCTTTGGTGAGTTTGGTATAGACCATGCACTACCCACCAACGAAAAAGGGGAGAGACTTCTCAACCCTGGTAAATTGATGACTGCAGCTGTGGCTTTTGTTTTATTTGGATTTGCATGGGTTTCATACCGTTTAGATATAGCATCACATGCCTCATGGATAGATACAATAGCTTGGGCATTGGCATTACTCTTTTTTCTCAGAGTTATTGGAGATTTTAAAATGGTTGGGCTCTTCAAGAAAATAAGGCATACAAAATTTGCCAAATATGACAATCTGATTTATATACCGCTCTGTTTTTTGATTTCAATTGGATTTGTTTTGAAGATCGTTGCTTAACAGATGAAAAGAATATGATGAATATTTATTATCTATTACTAGGGGCACATATTGTTTCTGCTTTTTTTCTAATCTTACCTTTAATCTTCATACCCAAATTATTTCATCTGTATGAAAACGAACAAGGACGACGATTTTTACAGAAGATGCATACAGTCATAGGTATAGGAGGATGGACGCTTTTGCTATCTGGCATTGTCATGCTGTATTTGCAAGATGGAGCAATGCTGTTGTGCCTGTGGATGGTGTTTTCTTTGGTTTTATTTGTACTCATTCAAGGTGTTGATCATTTTTGGGTAGATAAACAAGAAGAAATTTTGGAACATGGTATGCGATCAGACACAAGCAGACTGAAAATGTGGACAATAGCCAAACTATGGGGTTATCTCTTGATAGCATTATTGATGGTGATACAGCCATGCTGAAAACCTCGATAACCCTCTTCTTCATAGTCTCCATAATCTTCTCCACCATTTACACTCCACAAGCGATTTTACCTGAGCTTCAAGGCTATTTTCATATTACTGTCGCACAGACAAATCTGCTACTTTTTGGGATGCTTTTTGTCTTGATGTTTGCTACTCCATTGTACACACCGCTACTTCAACGTTTTGAGAAGAAAAAAATCATACTTTTTTCTATGGCATTGCTTACATTTTCTGTACTTATTTCTGCTTTGTCTTCAAATTTTTATTGGTTGCTTTTTAGTCGTGTATTGCAGGGACTGTTTATCCCTGGTATTACGGTTACAATGCTCTCTTATGTGCAAGAGATTTACCCTGAGCATCATCGAGGTCTAGGTATGGGTGTCTATATGTCAGCCACAGGATTTGGTGCCGTACTTGGTCGGCTGTTGGCTGGGTGGATGACACAGTGGTATGGTTGGCGTGAGGCATTTGGGATTTTTGTTGTGTTGTTATTGATGGCATGGGTGATGATGTATCTAGGATTACCCTCTACCAAATCTACTTCTCAAGGTGCAAAAACAAAGGCAAATAAAAAAATGCTTTTAGGCTATCTGAAAAACTCTAAAATACGTTCTGTATTGTTTGTGCCTATGGTAGTGTTTTTCTCATTTATGGCAGTGAGTAGCTTTGTGACCTACCGTTTGGCAGCGGCGCCTTTCTCTTTAGATGCATCTGCTTTAGGCAATACTTTTTTGGTACTTTTAGTCGCTGTGATTGTGAGTCCTTTAGCCGGAAAATACTCTGACACACTAGGCAGAGTAACAGTGCTGTTTTTAGGCATAGTCATTTTACTTGTAGGTATTATGCTTAGTACCCTAGGTGGTTACACTTGGATACTTATGGGATTGGGGCTGGTGACAGTAGGGATGTTTAGTGTACAGGCTGTCGCCCCTGCTTATTTGGGTGATTTGGTACCTGACGACAAAGCTACGGTAGCCGTGTTGTATCAGACATTTTTTTACTTTGGTGGCGCGATGGGAACACTCTTGCCTGCTGTGGCTTGGAACTATGGTGGGTATGATGCTGTGGTATTGCTGTGTTTTGGCCTGGTACTTGTGTGCGTGATGCCTTTTGGATATATAATATTTTTGAAGGACAACAAAAATGATGGATAAAGATAGTTACAGTGAAGACTTTATAGTAAAAGAACAAGACTGTATTTCAGAGATAAGCAGTAGTTTACCCTCTGTCTTAGGGACTTATATTTTAGTCAAGTGGATGGAGACAGTAAGTGCAAGACTCATCAATAAACAGATAGATACCCAAAAGTACATAACTATGGGTAAAAGAGTAGATATAGAACATAGTGGTATGGCTAAGAGAGGTGAAGAGATTATCATTAAAGCTACTGTTGTAGAGCGATCTAAAAGAGAAGTTTTGTTGCGTGTAGTAGCGATGCTTGGAGACAATGAGATAGCAATAGCATCTCATACAAGAATTGTGATTTCTAAAAAAATTTTATTTAAGATGATGGGAGAAGTATAATGTTGGTGGATAGGTTGTGGAATCAAAGGAGTAAAAAATGAGAGAATCATTTAAGAAAAATATCATAGAAGTATGCAACAAAAAGATCGAAGCCAAGGGTGATAATGTTGGTCTGTCATTTTATGCGTTTTTTGCCAACAAAAATGATGACCCTGAACTACTTATGGAGGTCGCCAAATGGTGGATATGGGAAAACAGGCTAGATCATTTTGAAAAAGCTGTGAAGATAAGAGGTATGGTAGAAAATGAAAAATAAAAAAGCAATAGATGTGATTGAATTGTTTAGCAATGTATTGGGCGATAAAGTGAATGACTTTAACTTACCGCCTCCAAGCTTTGAGATAATGCAATGTGAGCTGATAGAGTACAGTGCACAACACCAGTCACTTATTACAAGACTACCCGTTCTAGAGAAATGGCAAAATCCCTTTGGCACAATGCAGGGTGGTATGATAGATGGTGCTATAGATAACGCTGTCGGGCCATTGAGCCTTTTAGCAGCTCCCATGAATATAACGCGAACCATAGAGACAAAGATACTCAAAGCCATTACAATGGATGTCGAGACCATTTATGTCAAAGCCAGGTTGGTTGAAGCAAAAAAGAGACGATTGATCTTTGAAGCTGAGATAGTTGATGAACATGAAGTGATATATGCAACCTCCAAAGTAGTTAATTTTGTTTTGTAGTACAGGATATATATGCAAACATTAAAACAAAACTTAGAAGAGATCATCACAATCAGTGATGCAGAGTGGCAAGAAGTTTCCAAACTGTTTAAATCCCGCTATTTTAAAAAACATGAGATGATTTATCAGGGTGGTGAAATCATGGATGTCGTTTTTTACCTCTCAAATGGCGTGGCAAAATCGTATATTTATGATGCTGAACATAAAGAGTTTATTTGGCAAATCTATTATAACCATGCGAAATTAAGTACAAAAAGTGCTCTTCTTGAGGACTGTGTGAGTTATTATGACAAAACGCCAAGCCTGCTGAATTTTGAGGCGTTGGAAGATGTGGAGTGTTATGAGATATCAAGAGCAGATCTGGAAAGACTCTATGAAAGTGATATGAAGTGGCAGTATATGGGACGAATGTTAACACAGAGTGCTTATGGAAATGCCTATAAAAGAGTGGTCTCCATTATGACACAGAATGCCACTGCAAGATATACAGACCTTTTAAATACCTATCCAAATATTTTTGACTATGTAAAGGCGTATCATATAGCCGCATATTTAGGTATCGCTCCACAATCATTAAGCAGATTGCGAAAAAAGTTATCCTAGGTGAATGACAAACTTGCCGCGCTTTTGTAAAATGTTCTGATAAAAGGATAATTATGCAAAAACTGGCAAATAAAAACGTAGTAATAGTTGCACTTGTGGCTATGTTGATAATGTTTGGTGTGGTGATGTTTACAGTAAACCCATTGATAGACAATGGTGATGGTTTGGAGGTCATTGGGCTTCAAGTCTCTTTTGACAAGCAGGCGGGAGCAGAGATAGTAAGTCATTGGAATGTTCAAGCGTTTAAGCAATGGATCTTTACAGATTATATCTACGCTTTATGTTATACACTCTTTTTTACTTCATTACTTTTATGGCTTATGAAAGTCAAAGGTAAGGATAACAGTTGGTATATGATATTTGTTTATGTCGCAATATTTGCTGGATTGTCTGATTGGATTGAAAACAGTTTAGAGTTATGGTTTTTGGATGATATAGATGGGTTTTCTCAAGGCTTGTTTTGGACACACTCTATGATAGCCACTTTAAAATGGTTGGCACTACCTGTAGTATTGGTAGGCATCATCAGCTTGTATAAGTCAAAAACAAATGCATAAAATGAACTTGTGTTGCACCAATTAAGCAGGGATCCGAGAGGCTCCTAGATTTTTAATATGCTGCTTTCCAGATAGCACTAAAAGCGTCTACAGCTTCATCGATCTCTTCTAAATTAAAGCCACCAAAGCCCATACGTGCAGCTTCAAATTCTCCACCACTGCGCTCTTTGGCGAGGTAAAGGGCTATGTTGTTTTTTTCTGCCAAGGTCTTTAGTCTTTCCCAATTAAATTGAGGCGCACTTGGCACAATAAGGATGGCGAGTCCTGCGCCTTGGGCTACGATGTTGCAAGTGTCACCCAAATGTCTGATAATCGCATCTTTCATGGCTTGATGCTTCTTTTTGTTGAGGATGCGAATACGTCGTATGTGCCTTTCCCAGTGTCCTTCTTGCATAAAAGCAGCAAGGGTCAGCTGAGTACTTAAACTCACACGGGCAAAATGGGCGTCGTAACTTTTGTTATAGAGCTTCATCAACCATGAGGGTAGTACCATATAGCCGACACGAATAGAGGGAGATAGTGCTTTGGCAAAGGTACCCAAATATGCCACGCATTCCTCCTTGTCTAAACCTTGAAGTGAGGGAATAGGGCGGTTGTAGTATGCAAGTTCACTGTCGTAGTCATCTTCTATGATAAGTCCTCCGATGGATTGCATATGTGCGATAAGTTTGAGACGATTGGCTACAGGCATGGTCACTCCTGTGGGGTATTGGTGAGAAGGGGTGATGTAAATGATTTCGGCTTGGCTCTGTTGAAGTTCTTCTACACAAAGTCCCTGAGCATCTACCCCTATGGGGCTGATCTTGTATCCATATGCATCAAAGACCTTGTAGGCGATGTGATAGCCAGGTATCTCTTGAGAGAAGTGCTTGTATCGAGATTTGGCCAGTTTGGCAACAAGTTCCATAGCGTCACTAAACCCATGGGTTATGACGATATTATCTGCATGACACAGTACGCCACGAGAGCTTTGAAGATAATTCACTATAGCCTCACGCAAGATCAACTCTCCTTGCCCTGTAGGATAGCTTCCAAAGTCGGTCTCTTGCGTGATGACCTTATTGAAAAGGCGTTTCCATGTCTTTAATGGAAAATCTTCTTTATGAAGACGTGCAGGAAAAAAATCGTATTTGTATGTTTTAGATGATGGATTGTCACCATTTTTGTTTGGATTTTCTGTATGAAAACTGTCAAAAAAGAGTTCACTAACATAGTAGCCACTTTTGGCACGACTCTCCACGTATCCCTCTGCATAGAGTTGCACATAGGCAGACTCTACGGTGTTTTTACTCAAGTTGTACAGTGACGCCACTTTACGAATAGAGGGAAGTTTCTCCCCTACATGGTAGTTAGTAACAATATCATCTTTAATAGCTTGATAGAGCTGTATATATAGAGGGGTTTTACTTTTTACATCTAATACATACACTATCTGTCCTTATATATTTTTAATATTTTGTATCTTTACACAGGTACACATTTGGCATATAATAACGTAAATCATTGAAAGGAACAGCATGAACCCCAATTTTGAAATAAAAGATAAAGCACTTATTTATGACATACTCGACAAAGCAGAGTATGGTACTTTAGCACTGTGTGTTAAGAACAAACCCTATGCAGTACCACTTAATTTTGTACGCATAGAAGATGACATCTATTTTCATGGAGCCTTAAAAAACAAAAAGATGAAAATGTTACAGCAAAATACTACCGTATCATTTTCGGTTGTAGAAAACTATGCACTGATAGATTCTGACTTCTCTAGTACAGAGGATTTGGCATGTCCTGCGACACAGTTTTTTAAGTCAGTTAGCATTGAGGGTATGGCAGTAGTGCAAGAGAGTAGAGAAGTCAAGGTCAGGGTCTTTGAAGCTTTGATGCATAAACTCCAACCCAAAGGAGGCTACAAACCCTTTAGCGACAGCGTTTATGATCAAGCCTTAAAAGCCACAGCAGTGGTGAAGATAGAGATAAAAAAGCTCACGTGCAAGTTTAAATTTGGACAGCATTTGGATGAAGATAGGTTTAATATGATACTCACGCATCTGTTAGCACGTGGTACACAGATAGATAAAGAGACGGTAAGAATTATGAAAGCACAAAGAGGAGTTAAGTTTTGAAAATCTATAATTTTTTTCAATATAGTGATGCTATTGCTTGTTCAGGATTACTTAAAGAAGAGGAGTTTCTTTTATTTATCTTTATCACCTTATAAAAGAGAGAGCAGTCGATGAGGAATTATTAAATCAGTTTTGCTATCCACGAAAAGAGTGGGTCACATTTAGAAAAAAGATACTAAAAAAATATAAGCTAAAGGAGTCAGAAAATGGAATATAAAATAGCAGAGCTTTCAGACATAAAAGCCACACTAAAACTTCATGCCAAATACCAAATAGACAGCATAGAAGAAGAGGACAAAAAAGATGGCTTTGTTACTACAGCATTTACAAAAGAGGAACTTACGCAACTTATAAAACAAGAACAGGGCTTGTTTATAGCTAAAGAAGGAGAGGAAGTGCTGGCGTATGTTATGTCTGCATCATGGGAATTTTGGTCTAAATGGGAGATGTTTAGACATATGATAGCTGACTTACCAAACCTAAGCTACAAAGGTGTGCAATTAAGCACACAAAATTCTTATCAGTATGGTCCTATATGTATAGACAAGCATGTACGAGGCACAAAGGTACTACCAAACATCTTTGACTTTGCTTTAAAACATATGTCTAAACGTTACACCATATTGGTTACCTTTGTCAATCAAATCAACCCACGCTCCTACGAAGCACATCACCGCAAGTTGGGGTTAGATATTATTCAAGAGTTTGAATTTAATGGTAGTAGGTATTGGGAGATGGGGTGTAGGACTAGTTAAGATAAACTTATTACACTCCACAGAAAGAAGCTATAGAGGGTTACAACTTCTACAAGAGTAGAAGTTGTAAGTTAGGGCTAGTGTAGGTCAGCGTTGAGCTTGATCTCACGCTTTGAGCGTAGAACCATCATCTCACCAGTGAAAGAGTCCTGGCGGAAGTGTAGTCCATTAAGACCAGCAAGGTCTTTACCTTTGATCCACTCGCCTTCGATGTTTTTACCAGGATTGGCTTCGTTTAGTTTAGGAAGCTCCTCCTCTTCGATGATAAACTTGGTGCCTTCAAGAACAGCGATACCTGCATCGATAATACATGCATCACCTAGAGGGATACCACAAACAGAGTTAGCCCCTAAAAGAGAGTTTTTACCTACTGAAATAGGATTACCGTCAGTACCACTAAGCACACCTAAGATACTTGCACCACCACCAACGTCTGAACCATCGCCAACGATAGCAGAAGAGCTGATGCGACCTTCGACCATGCTCACACCCGTAGTACCAGCATTGAAGTTAATGTAAGATGCACCTGGCATTACCGTAGTTCCTGCGTGTAGTTGTGCACCAAAACGTACTTTAGAAGTCTCTAAGATACGTGTGTTGTCAGCAGGGATGATGTGCTGTAAGAAACGTGGGAACTTGTCTACGAAGTCTACGTGTGGGTAAGCGTTAGCAAACTTGAGTTCTATCTCGTTGTCGCGTAACCAGTCAAGCTCAATAGGTTGACCATCAGACCATGCAACGTTTGGTAAAGCTCCAAATGCACCGTTAAGATTGATGCTACGAAGTGCTACTTTAGCAAGTGAAAGTGCATACAGCTTAAGGTAAGTCGCTTCAACACTCACACATGCTGCATCATCAAAGATAAATACTATACGAAACTCACCCTCACGAGCACCTTCCGCTTTTAACTGACCATAAAGTGCAGAGATAACCTGAATGTTTTTGTGTGCATCACCAAACGCTTCATCAGAGTATGGTGTAAATGCATTAAGACAAGACTCTAAAAATGCAAGGTTGACGTTACAGACAACTTCGCTCTCATTAAAGTCTACTACTACACCTTGTTCAGCCAATGCTTCAATAAAGATCGCTGCAGAACCGAAGTTCTCGTTCCAGTTCACTACAGGGTAGGTTGCCTGAAGTACTTTGTCTGTATTTTTCTGACCAAAATCTACACGACAAATACCAAATGCTAGAGGGTCTTTGTACCCATCTTTAGTCTTAATAGTCTCTATAAGTGCTTTAAATGCGTCAGCAGTTTGAATCATTTCCATTGTTTCTCTCTTTAGTGGCAATATGCCTAAAATTTTTATGATGGGATTTTACCATTTATAAGTTTATGAATAGGCATATTTATTACAATTAAGCTATGCCTTAAACGAAACCCAAACATATGTGACGTTATGACATTATTTACAAACTCTTAACCATCTTTGATATACTTCACCATCTATATTAAAAAGAACAATGATGACAAAATGGCTATCTATATTACAAAAAAACGATTATATGTCTGCAAAAAAGCATATAAAAGAGGGTGGTAACTTAAACGCTCGAACCGAGGCAGGTGAATCTGTTTTAGCGTATGCACTCAAAAGTCGTGTAGACCAAGACCTGTTGGAACTGCTGGTTGAACATGGTGCTGATCTTTTTTACAGTGATGATGAGGGTGTCAGCATCCTGGACTTTGCCGTAACCTATAATAATATGTATATGATCAACCTCCTTTTGGAAAAAGGTAAAGATGTTAACGACGTAACACGTAAAAGTGGTTTTACACCACTAATGGCAGCAGTCTGTTATGGCCGTTATGAGATCTTTAGTGTTTTGCTGGGTGCAGGTGCAGATATCCATGCTGTTGAGCGTAAAGGGATGACTGCCTTAGACTTTGCTAGAAAAATGCGCAAAACAAGTATGATCAAACGTTTAGAAGAGGTCTCATGAGAGTACACCTACTCGTTATCTCTTTTATAGTTGTGTTTGCTGGATGTTCTCAAGAGAGCAGTGAAAAAAAAGAGCAGGGCATTCAGGTCGAACAAAAGGTTCTTAAAAGTCCAAACAAAAATGAAGCACTTATCTGCCTTGACGAAAATGAGAAGATCACCTGCAAGTTAATGACAAAACGTGTGAAAAAGAAGAGATCAGTACGCTTTGAATGGGAGTCACCACATGGCAAAGACAACCGTGAGCGCGCAATGGTCTTACCTGCCAATCATGCCAGTATCTTTGATGCAAGAGATAAAAAAGGTCGTGCAAAGGGCAAATGGAAAGTGGTGGTAGAACTAGACGGTGAGAAGATCTCGACTAGTTTTCAGTTGTAATAAACTACTAATAGAGTGAAGTCTCTTCTTTCTCGAGGTTCAATTCATACACATCATCAGGTGTGATGCAGAAGATCTCATAGAGTTGTATCATAGGATTCTCTTTTAGAACTGTTTTCATATCCAAGTTCTCTGCCCATGCCTTGATCTTATCAATAACTTCTTTGTCATTAGAGGTGATCTCAACAAGAAGGTCCCCTTTAAATCCGGCGTAAGTACGTATGTCTCTTATGTTGAGACCTAAAGCATACTTTATGACATCTTTACGCTCTTGCGCCATATCTTGGGTGGAGGGTTCTAGATCACCTATAGAACGTCCATTTTCCCAAAATGTTCCCTCATGACTGTACTTCTCTTCATGTGTTTCTTCATCTTGCATGTTGACCCCTAAAGCTATGATTTGTTCATTACTATAATATCGTGCTTAATGTATTAGTAAGATTAAAAGATTAGAGGAATTTATAGCGCTCTTTTAAAAGGAACTTGGATTCATCTTCAAAAAGCAGGGCAAGTTCGAGGTAGCCGCTGATGTAGGTACAGAAGAACTTCATAAAACGTAGATCGTCCTGTGTGAAAGGTTCTCTTTTATTTAAGAGCTCTAATGCCCCCATAACACTTTTGTCAGAAGACAAAATTGGAACAACAGCAATGTTTTTTGTTATAAACCCGCTTTTTTTATCGATCTTTTTACAAAAGTTTTCATCTTCATAGGGACTGTTACTTATTTTGGGTTCGCCACTTTTTACACACTGACCAACAACACCTTCCTCAGCACTTAAGATGATCTTGTGTGTGCCTTCAGCTACGATGGTCCATAGCATGCTGAGTTTTTTATTATATATAAATATTGAACAGCGCTCAACATTAAGAACCTCTTTCAAATACTTGGTAATCAAAGGCAAACCTACCTCAAGAGAGGGGTTGTCCAGAAGTTCACGACCGAATTGAGCCAACTGCTGATAAGAAGCTACATGTTTCATCTTTAATTCCTAAAAAAATTGGCCCTGGTTTTCATTTTCCAGGGGTTTTCGGCGCTCTTTTGCCAACCAGTCTTGTAGTAACTTTTCCGTCACTTTACTTAAACTCATTTTGTAACGTTTACGAGAGTATTTCATCGCTTCATCCCATGTTTTTCGATCGATTACTAAAGAACGGGTCACTTCATCTTTTGGTTTCACATATATTCCTAATTTTATATAGTTTATTATATAGTAAATTCCATATATTTTCAAGAGAAAAAGATGTCAAAATGCCTACTTTTAGGCATTTGCAGAAGTTTTTAAGGTATCGGTTTTTAGAGACGCTCTTAAGTGATTGTTTTTTGTGGTTTTAAGGTTAACACAGAGATCTCACTGGGTGCAAAAACACGTACAGGTGGACCCCAATACCCTGTCCCACGGCTTACAAAAATCTGCTTGCCTTGAGTGACCTGATGAAGACCCGCTAAAAATGGCTGTTGCAACATCACTAAAAACCCAAAAGGAAAGATCTGCCCGCCATGTGTGTGACCACTTAACATAAGGTCATAATCTATCTCTGAGACGATCTCAATACTTTTAGGTTGGTGAGATAATAAAAGTGTAGGTATTGTGTGATCTACATTTTTAAAAGCTTTAGCTGTGTCCACTAACATAGTTTTAAAACGTATAGATTGGAGGTCGTTTAGCCCAACAAGGTTGATACTGTTGTGCCCATCACTGATGATGACACTCTCATTTAGAAGTGCTTTAATGTTGAGTTGGGGCATATAATCGGCTATATCTTTTGCACCGTGATAGTACTCATGGTTACCCAACACAAAATAGGTCCCATAGGTAGAGACTAACTCTTTTAGCGGTGCCAAGTCCTCTTTTGCATCTTCGATCTTTCTGTCTACCAAGTCTCCCGTGATCACAACAATGTCAGGTTTCAGGGCATTAATACGCGCGACACACTCTTGTAAAAACACTTTACCAATGGTGTTTCCAATATGGACATCACTTAACTGAACTACCCGTAATGATTCAAATCCCAACTCTTTAATAAAGATATCAACCTTGTTTAACTCTGGACGTTTTATACCTCCAACGAGACCTTTAAGCAGGTAAGAGAAAGCCAGCACCAACATCGTGACATCAAAGGCTATTTTCATAAACTTTCTACGACCTTGATCAAATGGGATCCGCTCTGCTGTAGTATGGATAAGATCATAAAGCAAGGTAATGAAAAAGAGAGAGACGGTGATGGCTACAGAGAGGCTGAGTATGTAAAAAAGTGTAGGGGACTCAACAATAGGGTGAAATAGCATCTGTACTACAAAAAACAGTTCTGCTACAAAGAGCAGAGATAAAACAGGCAAAACCACCTTAGTCAAGTCAAAATGGAGACGTTTGAAAAGACGTTTATAGATATAACTGTTCATTAAGTACATGACACCTATAAAAGCTAGAGGAAAGAGTGTA
This sequence comes from Helicobacteraceae bacterium, assembly GCA_015493495.1. Classification (GTDB taxonomy): domain Bacteria; phylum Campylobacterota; class Campylobacteria; order Campylobacterales; family Sulfurimonadaceae; genus Sulfonitrofixus. The sequence continues at coordinate 12,202 of WGDB01000047.1, forward strand.
GTGCTCATCGCTCATGTACTTCGTAAGGGATCTGTTCATTGTCCATATATTCTAGAAATTGTTTAAAGTAGTCACTTGTAAGATCTTTGTCATAAGAGGCGATAGAGATCTCTACATTGGCTTTTTCATCGACGAACATTGGCAGAGATGAACACTCTACATCATTTGGGATTGTTTTCATAAGCTTTATAAAGCGTTCCTCACTGCATTTGGCTAGAAAACTTTGACGGTAAAGTGTACTGTTTTCTGGTAAAAAACGTCTTATAGCCTCTTTTACCATAGGGTGGGCCATCTCTGGAAAACCGGGTACAAAAAAGTAACGTTTTTCAAGATAAAATCCTGACATATTGTTTACAGGATTGTGAAGCAGTTCAGCATTCTCTGGAAGGTCTGACATCTCTATGCGATTGGGGAATGCCGCTTCGCCAAAACGCTCTACGATATCATTTTCAAACTTCTTATGACGCACAAGTGGCTTTGATGTAAAGATCTTGGCGGCAATCGCCCGTGTCAAATCATCGGGTGTAGAGCCTATACCACCAAAACAGAACATCACCGCCTTTTCATCAGACATAACCCGTCTGAAACTACTCTCTATCAGTGCACTGTCATCTTTAATGATCTCTATACAAAAAGGGAGATGCCCTTTAGCTGAGAGTGCCTGTTTGATAAAGGCAGCATGTTTGTCTTGACGACGTCCATTTAAGATCTCTGAGCCAATAATAACAACATAGATATGCAGATCAGACATAGTTACACTCCAAACATTATTTATTCTTATAATTATAGATTAGTTTTCATCTATAGTATGTAAAAAAGTTATATAGTGTTTAAATATATATAGACCACTAAATTAAAAGGCAAAAAATGTTTGAGTTTGACACCATCGCCACTCTTTTTGAACATATAGACAAAAATATAAAAACGCCATCTTATCTTAATTATAGAAACAATGCCCGTTGGAATAGCCTCGAGAAAACAGAGTTTGTGAGGCATGTACAACAGCTCTCTTTAGCCTTTAGTGCTGTGGGTGTCAAGCAGGGGACTACGGTAGGCATTATGGCGCCATCATCTCCCTTTTGGTTGATGGTTGACTTCTCTTTACAGAGACTGGGTGCCATTTCTGTCCCTATCTTTACCAATATCGCTTCTGAAAATTTACAGTATGAGATAGAAGATGCAGATATACATTATCTATTTATTGCAGGCGTGCCAGTGGACACTGCATTAGAGAAGATCATACAAGAGATGCGATCTGTTGTGCTCAAAGACCTTGTCTTAAAAAACGATCATACCAATGTTCATAGTTGGGAAGACTTTTTAGAGTCAGCTCAGGCAGGTGCCCTCAAGCCAGTCACTATCAACCCAACAGACACTGCTACTATTGTCTATACCAGTGGTTCTACCGGTCAACCCAAAGGGGTTGTCTTAAGTCATGAAAACCTTGTGACACAGGTTAAAGATGCTCAAAAAGCGATCTACTTAAGTGAAAAGGATACGGCATTAAGTCTTCTGCCTCTTGCACATATCTTTGAACGGATGGTGATGCTTTACTATTTGGCTGCAGGTGTCAAGATCTATTTTGTAGATGATGTTCAAAAGGCAGGTACCTACATAAAAGAGGTTAAGCCAACAACAATGCTGGTCGTACCAAGACTGTTAGAGAAGATCTACACAAAAATGCATATGAATGTTGCCCAAGCACCTTTTTTTAAAAAACATGTTGCAAGTGTGGCATTTTGGTGGGCACGAGTGAGAGATCCAAACAGACTTAAACGTAATATTATAGATAGGTTCTTTGATCAACTTGTTTATAAAAAGCTTTTAGAGGCACTCGGTGGAAACTTCCGAATTATTATCTCAGGCGGGGCACCACTCTCAAAACCCATCTCGAAGTTCTTTTTAAACATAGGTCTTCCTCTTTATCAAGGTTATGGTCTTACAGAGTGTGCACCTGTAGTTTGTGTCAACAGAGTGGCGCATAATCGTTGGGGCAGTTCAGGGCAGGTATTTGAGAGTGTGGAGGTGAAGCTAGGTAAGGACAATGAGCTGTTAGTCCGAGGTAAAAATGTGATGAAAGGCTATCATAACAAGCCAGAAGTCACGGCAGAGACCATAGACCGTGAGGGTTGGCTTCATACAGGTGATCTTGCTTCTATAGATGCTGAGGGCTATATTACTATAGAGAGCCGTCTCAAAGAGCTTTTTAAGACCTCTACCGGAAAATATGTATCAGCCATCAAAATAGAGTCTGCACTGATGCATTCCAAATGGATCGAATACGCGATGGTGATCGCTGAAGGACGTGCCTATGTCACCGTCTTGATCTTCTGTGATAAAGCTGTATTGGAGACCTTGACCCCACAGCAAAAGATGATGACAGCACAGACCATTGCAAAAAAGATCAAAGAGGTAAACAGACACTTCAATAAATGGGAGCAAATAGGCGGCTTTAGTCTCATAGCAGAGACACCTAGTACAGACAATGGACTCCTGACACCCTCTATGAAGCTTATACGCAACAAGGTAATGGATCGATATGAAAAAGAGATAGAAACCATGTATGCAGAAAAGTCAAAAGGAGGAGTGTGATGAGGAATACAGATATATATCTTAAAAAAGCGTACAGTAGTAGTACATGCATAAACCACCCAGGAGGTGAGAGATGAAAGAGCGGATGGCCATAATAGAGGGAGTACGATCTCCCATTGCCAAAGCAGGGGGCAAATTCAAAAACCTGCAGGCTGAGACTTTAGGGGCACGTGTTGTACAAGAAGCCGTGTTGCGTTCTGGACTATGTTACAGTGATTATGATGAAGTGATCATAGGTAATGTCTCACAACCTACCCATGCCGCCAATGTTGCACGGGTTATTTCGCTGAAAGCAGGCTTTGGTGATGAGACCATTGCCTACACTGTTCACCGAAACTGTGCCTCGGGGATGGAGTCCATAACCTCTGCTACAGAGAAGATCTTAGCCGGTTCGGGTAAGGTCTACCTCTGTGGTGGCGTTGAGTCCATGAGTAATGTACCTCTACTCTTTGGAACACAGATGAAGCACTTTTTAGAAGCGTTGAGTCGCTCAAGAACATTGACACAAAAACTACAGACCATCCAACATTTTCGCCCTGGTTATCTTAAACCTGTTATAGGGTTGATGCAAGGGCTTAGAGACCCTGTGAGTGGCTTAATGATGGGTTCAACAGCAGAGATCTTGGCACAAGATTTTGGAATAAGCAGGGAAGAACAAGACAGCTTTGCTTTAGAGAGCCATCAAAAAGCCTCTAGAGCACAGCAAAAAGGTATCTTTGCTGAAGAGATCGTACCTATTGTCTATGACATTGCCCATGCTAAGATCATGCATGATGATGACGGTATCCGGCATGAACAGTCATTAGAAGCTCTTGGCAAACTTCACCCATTTTTTGATCGTAAAAACGGAACAGTTACAGCTGCAAACTCCTCACAGATCTCCGATGCAGCAGCAGCCTTGACACTTATGAGCGAAAGTGAAGCTAAAAAACGTGGACTGGATCCCTTAGGGTTTTTGAGTGGCTTTGCCTATGCAGGCTTGGAGCCAAAACGTATGGGGATGGGGCCTTATTATGCCACTGCAAAACTCTTTAAAAATATGAAGCTTTCGCTTAAAGATATTGATCTTATAGAGATGAATGAAGCCTTTAGTGTACAAGTTCAGGCCAACCTAAAAGCCTTCCCTTCCAAACATTATGCAGCTGCTCATGGTTTTAATGCACCACTGGGAGAGATCGATACAAATGTGCTCAATGTCAATGGCGGAGCAGTGGCACTGGGACATCCTGTTGGTATGACAGGTACACGACTGGTGATCCATGTTCTAAAAGAGCTTCGACGCCGTAAAAAAGAGCGTGGTCTCGCAACATTGTGCATCGGTGGCGGTCAGGGTGCCGCACTGCTGTTGGAGGTGGTATGATGAAACATTTAAAATATTCCCAAGATAAAGAAGGTGTAGCAACGATACTCTTTGATCATGCCACACTCGATGTTAACCTCCTCTCAGAAGAGGTACTTTTAGAACTTGAAGTCCTTATAGAGAAACTTTCTCAAAATGATGAACTAAAGACGGTACTGTTCAAAAGTGCTAAAGAGGGCATTTTTATAGCAGGTGCTGATATCAATGAGATCAAATCACTGACAACACAAGAGCAGGCTCTTGCCAAAGTAAGACAGGGACGACGTATATTAAGCAGTATCGCCACACTTAAGGTTCCGACCATAGCTATTATTGATGGGGCAGCACTTGGTGGCGGGTTTGAACTTGCCTTGGCGTGTGATTACAGAATTGCCACTGAAAATCCCAAGTGTAAGATCGGTCTGCCTGAGGTGAGTCTTGGTGTGATGCCAGGCTTTGGTGGTACTGTACGCCTGCGTGAGCTTATTGGTCTACAGAAAGCTATGGAGCTTATACTTGGGTCTAAACAGCTTAATGGTAAAAAAGCAGAACATTTAGGTCTTGTGGATGCCTGCGTACCTAGTGGTTACCTTAGTTTTAAAGAGGCTGAGTTCATAGCGGCTATCAACTCAGAGAAGGGACGAGAAAAGATCCTCTCTAAACGCCACAAACCTACACTATTAGAACGTTTGGGAAGTGCTTTGATCTTCTCATTTACTGAAAAAGAGGTGGCAAAGAAGACCAAAGGAAAATATCCTGCACCTTTGGAAGTGATACACCACTTTAAAAAGATCCAGGATATGAATTTTTATGAAGCGTTGGAGTCTGAGACACAAAGTTTTGCCAAATTGGCACTCACACCCGAGAGTAAACATCTTATATCACTATTTTTTACCTCTGAACGTCTAAAACATGACAGCGGCGTTGGTAAAGATGTTCAAGCAAAACCTCTACACCGTGCTGCTGTCTTTGGTGGTGGTACCATGGGTTCAGGAATTTTGTGGCTCTTTAGTAAAATCGATATTCCGGTAAGGCTTAAGGTGCGTGGAGAGCAACAGATCGCCGAGACACTGCAGGCTGTCAACAAAAACTATATGGCCATCAAAAAACGTGGACGGCTGAGCCAACGAGAGATAGAACTGAAACTTGACCTTATTTCAGCCGACACAGGGTTCCGTGGTTTTGAGATGAGTGATATTGCCATAGAAGCCATTGTAGAAGATGTTTCTGCCAAAGAGACACTCTACAAGATTCTAGAGACACAGTTAGACAAAGAGGCTATTATTGCGACCAACACCTCCTCTCTTTCCGTTTCCACTTTAGCACGTTCACTGAAATACCCTGAGCGTTTTGTAGGGATGCACTTTTTCAATCCTGTTAACCGTATGCCACTTGTTGAGGTGATCAGAGGTGACAAAACTTCAGACGGGAGTGTGGCAACAGTCATTGCGTTGGCTAAAAGGGCTGGCAAGACGCCTATCGTTGTAGGAGACTGTCCCGGGTTTTTGGTAAACCGTCTATTGATCCCTTACATAGTAGAAGCTGTCCACATGTTTGAAGAGGGTGAAAGTTTTGAACGCATAGATACCTTGCTTTTAGACTTTGGCATGCCGATGGGGCCATTTAGGCTGGTGGATGAAGTTGGTTTGGATGTAGGCTATAAGGTGGCTAAGGTACTGGAAGAGGGGTATGGTTCTCGTATGAAAACTGCGCCAATCTTTGAGTGTATTTATTCCGATATGGGGTTACTGGGTAAGAAAAAAGGACGTGGTTTTTACACGTACATAAAAAATAGTTCAGAGGTCAATGAAGCAGTCAATGCCCTAGTCACTCAAAAGCATAGCTTTAGCGACGATGAGATCCTAGACAGAACACTTTTAGTCATGGTTAACGAAGCTTCGCGTGCCTTGGAGGAGGGCGTGGTCGACAATGCTGCTTATCTTGACATGGCAATGGTCATGGGTACCGGTTTTCCACCTTTTAGAGGAGGACTTTTAGCCTATGCTGATGAGAGAGGTATAGAGAGTGTTGTTGCACGTCTTAAAGTGCTTAGTACACTTTATGGAGCACGTTTTGAGCCATCAAGGCTTCTAATGACTATGGTACAAGAAAAACGTAAGTTTTACAAGGAGTAAATTATGCAATATCTTATAGCATCTGGTTTGACACTGGTTTTGTTGGGTGTATGGTTTAAAGGTACACGTTTTAGTCTCTGGTCACTGCTTTTAGCAGCCGTTTTATGGAGTTGGTTTGAGCCGCCTTTACTATTTTGGCTTGTTTACCTGCCGCTCAATGCTCTTTTGCTCTATCCTCCTTTAAGAAGCAAGCTAATTACCAAACATATTGTTGCATTGATGAAACAGAAAAACCTTATGCCTAAGATCTCTGAAACAGAAAAAACAGCACTAAGAGCAGGTACTCTATGGATTGATGGAGAGTACTTTTCAGGTAAACCGGATTTTGAGCGTATTTTTAAAGAGTCCTACCCGCAACTCACTGTACAAGAACAAGCCTTTTTAGATAACGAGGTCAATACACTCTGTGCGATGACAAACGATCATAAAGTCTTTCAAAAACGTGATCTGCCACCTGAGGTCTGGGCGTATCTTAAAAAACACAACTTCTTTGGTATGGTCATCCCAAAAGCATATGGTGGTCTTGGTTTTAGTGCATTAGGACACTCTGCTGTCGTTCAAAAACTGGCGTCAAGGTCACAAGTCCTTGCGATTACTGCAATGGTTCCCAACTCTATTGGTCCAGGTGAACTGATTTTAGAACATGGTACTGAGTACCAAAAGAAACACTACCTTCCTCGACTTGCTGATGGTCGTGAAATACCTTGTTTTGCTTTGACAGAACCACTAGTGGGAAGTGATGCAACAGCTATCAATGCCACTGGTGTTCTCTTTAAAGATGAAAAGGGTGAGGTGAAGATCCGTCTTAATTTTGAAAAGCGCTACATTACCTTAGGAGCAGTCGCTACCTTGCTTGGACTGGCCTTTGTCTTAAAAGACCCAGATGCACTTTTAGGAGATGAAGAAGATCTTGGTATCACCTTTGCCCTTGTTCCCAACACCTTAGAAGGGGTAGACCAGGACCATCGTCATGATCCGCTTGGTGTTCCTTTTATAAACTCTTCACTTTATGGCAAAGATGTCATCTTAGAGATCGACATGATTGTTGGTGCCAAAGCGGGGATTGGTAAGGGGTGGCAGATGTTAATGGAGTCACTCTCGGTTGGACGTGGTATCTCCTTGCCATCAACAAGTAGTGGTGGTATGAAACTAACTGCGCATGTAGCAGGAGCATACACAACGATTCGCGAGCAGTTTGGCATCTCTATCTCTCAGTTTGAAGGGATACAGTATGAATTGGGACAGATCGCTGCGACCACCTATATGATGGATGCGGCGCGTATATTTACAATAGGTGCCATAGATGCAGGAGAAAAACCGGCCGTCATAAATGCGGTCATGAAGTACCACGCTACAGAGCGTTTTAGAGATGTCATCAACTCCGGGATGGACATCTTGGGTGGTGCAGGCATTATCTTGGGTGAGAAGAACCTCATAGGACATGCTTACATGGGTGCACCTATTGGTATTACGGTCGAAGGTGCTAACATCATGACACGTACGCTTATACAGTTTGGTCAAGGTGTCATACGTTGTCACCCCTATGCCTACAGTGAGATCGAAGCACTGGAAGCTGGCGACATTGCAGCTTTTGACAAACTCTTTTTTGCGCATATTGGTTTTGCACTTAGAAACAGTATCCGTGCCAAACTGCTCTTTTTAAGTCGGGGATACCTGCACTTTAGTAAAAGTGATACCTTTGTTTTAAAATATGAGCGAAAGCTTGTCTGGAGTGCAGCTACTTTTGCTGCAATGACAGACGTAGTCATGGGACTCTATGGTGGAGGCTTCAAGCAAAAAGAGATGTTGAGCGCCCGTTTTGGAGATGTGCTCTCGTGGATGTACCTTTTAACTGCAACACTCAGACGTTTTGAAGCAGAGGGGCGCAAAGAAGAAGATAAGGTCTATGTCGAATTTATAGGAGCACAAGCCTTAAGTGAGATACAAAAAGCCTTTGATGCTATCTATGCCAACATAGGTAACGGTTTTGTACACTTCGTTTTTAAAAATATCATAGGATATGCAACCAAACTCAATGCCCTCGCATCTGAACCTAACGACAAACTCTACATCGCATTGGCAGCAAAACTCTCTCAAGAGAATGCCACAAGACAAACTTTAACAGAGGGTATCTACATTCCGGATGATCCTAAAGCTGCAATGGCTGAGATGGACCACTGTTTTGAGGCTGTTTTACAAGCCAAACCCATAAAAACAAAGATCAAAAAAGCACTAAAAAGTAAACAACTTCGTAAGTCTGAGACACTGTTTGAAGATGCCTTGGCGGCCAAGATCATTACACAAGAGGAGTATCTATATGTCATTCAAACGCAACGTGAGAGTGAAAATGTTGTTCAAGTCGATGCCTTTAGTGTTCAAGACTATCTAGCAAGGAAGTAAAATGATCGATTTTGTCTATAGCTCATCTGGTTTTATGTTAAAGGTGATAGACACGATCATGCAAACAAACATCAGGGTCCATGGCGAAGAGAACATCATAAAAAATGCGCCTACACTTTTTGTAGCCAACCATTTTACCCGTTTTGAGACCCTGATTATGCCTTATGTCATTAACAGTCGCAGTGATAAAAAGATACGATCTCTTGCTGATCGCTCGCTATTTATGGGACTTCTAGGGACTTATCTTCAACACTCTGGCGCGCTTTCTACAGCAGATGAAAACAGAAACAATATTATTATTGGTGATCTCATTGCGGGACGTAATAACTGGATCATCTATCCTGAAGGGTTTATGGTCAAAAACAAAAAAGTGACCTTGGAAGAAGCCTTTATGATTGATATTCCAAGGCATCATGGTCCTGTCTTCAGCGGTGCTGCACTGATGGCCCTTGAAGCCAAAAAAGTCAAAGAAGGTTTACGAAAACAGAAAAAATATAATCATGCTGCCTTCGAGACATTAAAAGAAAAATACTTTTTACAAGAGGATGATCTTTCATATCCAAGTACTTATATCACACCTGTTAATATCACCTATTATCCGCTAAGGCCTGGGCATAATGCTATGATGAACTTAGTAAGCCTTTTAACAGATGGTGATGCATCTGAACAGATGCTAGAAGAGATTGAGATAGAGGGTAACCTTCTCTCTAAAGCAGAGATTCATGTTCAGTTTTGTGAACCTATAAATCTTGCTCACTATACTCTTCATGAAGCAATTGACAAAGAGTCTATGCGTACGTTGAGACATGAACTAACAAAAGATTTTATGGAAGTAGTATATCAAAATGTCATGGTCCATATTGACCATATATTTAGTGCTATATTAGTACATTATAGAGAACGACGTATAGAAAAGGAGCATCTCAAGCAACTTCTGTTTACAGTGGCACTAAAGCTAAAAGAACTCGATGTTTATCATCTGCATCGTACTATAGATGAAGAGATCATTAACATATTAATAGATGAAGACTATGCACCCTATGAGAGTGTACTGCAACTGGCACAAATGCAAAAGATTCTCAAAAGTGTCAGTCAAAAAAGCTATAGTATAAACTACAGACGTTACCAAAAAGAGAAACCATTTCATACCTTGAGACTGACCAACACATTAAGGGTTATCTTTAACGAGATAGCCATCTTACGACTCTTAAGAGAGACTGTTGATGAAACAGTAGGGGTTGACAGATTGCAGCTATCTAAAGATATTTTTTATCAACTCTACCGAAATGATCTGGCACTTTTTCATAAAGACTATAAAGAACACTACTCGGTAGTCGACTCTAAGTCCCAAGAGACAGGTGAGCCTTTTATACTTTATGATCCTAAATTTACGGTCGGAATTGTCTTTGCCCATGGCTTGAAGTCTACACCTCAAGAGGTGCGGGAGATGAGTGAATATCTTCATACTAATGGATTTAATGTTTATGGGGTAAGGTTAAAAGGACATGGTACACTACCAGAAGATCTACGTGATGTGCATTATGAAGCGTGGATAGATAGTATGAATAGAGGCTACGCTGCAATGAAGCAGGTCTGTAAAAAGGTCTATCTTGGTGGTTTTTCAACCGGTGGTCTGGTGGCGCTGGTCTGTGCCTCTCGCAAAACATGCCCCATTGCTGGTATGGTCTGCATAAACACTGCACTAAAACTACATGACATCCGTATAGACTACGCCCAATCTATGCATGTTGTTAATAACTTTCTTTCACTGTTTAAGGCCGATCTAGAGTATATAGAACACAAAGCAGATAACCCTGAAACAAACTACTCCAGACTCTATGTCAGTACATTGGCACAATTAAAAGGCTTGATGTCCGAGACCAACAAGATACTTAAAAAGATAGAAGCACCACTCTTAGTCATTCAAGGGGACCAAGACCCTGTAGTCCTTGCCAAAGGGGCAGAGACTATCATTGCTAAAACATCTTCTGTACATAAAGAACTGTTCATCCCCAAAAGAGATCGACATATTATTGTGCAAGGTGAGGGGAGAGAAGAGATCTTTAAAAAGGTGGTCTCTTTTATGAAAAAGAGAAAAAAAGTGGTCAAAAGAAACTAGGTTTCACTATGTGAATTGTTTATATTTTTGAAGTAATAAAAGCGTCCATCTCTGCAACGATCTCTTCGATAGTGCGTTCACCATTGATTTTGGTTAGGATACCTTTAGCTTCGTAGAAATCCTGGATGAGTTGCAGTGGCTCTGTATAGACCTTCATACGGTTGTCGAAGACTTCATTGTTATCATCTGCGCCACGGCCACGTCCTAGAACACGGTCACGTGCGACCTCTTCACTGACTACAACTTCAATCACACTAATAAGTTCAACACCACTCTCAGGAGTCAAGTACGCCTCTAAGGCTTCCATCTGCTCTTTAGAACGTGGATAACCATCGATGATGACTACAGGTGTTGGTGCTTTGACGATGGCATTTACGATCGTTTTGATAGCGATCTCAATAGGTACGATATTGCCTTTTGAGATAAAGCTATCGATAATCTTTCCCTGTTCTGAACCACTGGCCACTTCAGCACGGAACATATCACCTGCAGAGTAGTGTGTAATAGCGTCATTATTGGCAGCAATAAGCTCTGCGTCGGTTGTTTTACCTGAACCTGGTGCTCCGATGATAAGAAATAGTTTTTTCATGAATTGTCATCCTAAAAGGTAGTTTTGTTCTCATTCTTAACTAGAGTCAAAAGGCAGTTCTCTGAGTGGTTTAAATCCAGTTAAAAACAAAGTGGTTGGAAGTACCAACCAGATTCATTATGCTTTCGTTGCACGCTCACGTAGTTTGATGTGAAGGTCACGAAGCTGCGTGTTATCAACAGGACTTGGTGCATCAGTCAAGATACAAGAAGCTTTTTGTGTCTTAGGGAAGGCGATAACGTCACGGATACTGTCACGCTTGGTTAAAAGCATCATAAAGCGGTCAAAACCAAGTGCAAAACCACCATGTGGAGGTGCGCCGAATTTCAATGCATCAAGTAAGAAGGCAAACTTCTCTTGCGCCTCCTCTTCAGAGATACCAAGAAGTTTAAAGATCTCAGACTGCATCTCTTCTTTGTGGATACGGATTGATCCACCACCAAGCTCTGTACCGTTAAGCACGATGTCATAAGCGATAGACTCGATCTCTTCAAGATCACCGTTATGCTCTAATGATTTAGGCTGTGTAAATGGATGGTGAAGTGCTTTGACTTTACCATCTTCTACTTCGAACATTGGGAAGTCAACTACCCATAGGAAGTTAAAGGCATCAGGATCGATAAGGTTCATCTTCTCGTGCTCAGCGATAAAGATACGGAAACGTCCCATATAGTCCCATACCGTCTTCTTAGCACCTGCGCCAAAGAAGACGACATCGCCAACTTCAAGCTCAGTACGCTCGATAAGAAGCGCAATGTCCTCTTCTGAGAAGAACTTGATCAGTGGCCCTTTAAGACCGTCTTCTTTCATCTGGAAGTAACCGAGACCACCTGCACCAAACTTACGTACAAAGTCCTCAAAACCTTTCATCTCACGCTTAGAGAAGATAAGATCAGCACCTGGAACTTTAAGGGCTTTAATACGGTTGTTTTTAGCATCTTTAGCGATGTCAGAGAAGATCGCATTGTCACAACGCTCAAAGATGTCGATAACGTCTACCATCTTAAGGTCATAACGCATGTCAGGCTTGTCTGAACCATAAAATTCCATAGCATCGTTGTAGCTCATACGTGGGAATGGTGCAGTGACACTCTGTCCACAAGCTTCAAACATATCAACAAGCAGTGTCTCAGCAACACCGATAACATCTTCTTGATCACAGAAACTCATCTCGACATCTATCTGAGTGAATTCTGGTTGACGGTCTGCACGAAGGTCTTCGTCACGGAAACATTTAGCGATCTGGAAGTAACGGTCAAATCCACCAACCATCAACAGCTGCTTGAAAAGCTGTGGAGACTGTGGAAGTGCGTAGAACTCACCATCATGCACACGAGAAGGTACAAGATAGTCACGCGCACCCTCTGGAGTAGACTTCGTCAAGATAGGTGTTTCCACTTCTAGGAAACCTAGCTTGTCAAGAGAGTTACGTGCAGCAATAGCTGCTTTTGAACGTAGACGGAAAGTCTCATAAGACTGTGTCGAACGTAAGTCCAAGTAACGGTACTTAAGTTTGGTCTCTTCTCCGACTTTTTCATCGCCGATAACAAATGGCATAGGCGCAGAACGGTTCTCGATGATAAGCTCATCAACCACTACTTCAATAGCACCCGTTTTAAGACGAGGATTTTCAAGACCTTCACCACGGGCACGAATGGTGCCCTTAACAAGAAGTACAAACTCGTCACGTACTTCATTTGCTTTTTTGTGTGCTTCTACATTGTCTGCAGGGTCACATACCAGCTGGATAAGACCACTTTTGTCACGTAGATCAATAAAGATGATTCCACCATGATCACGATGGTTGTTTGCCCAACCTGCTAGTTCTACTTTATCGCCAATGTTCGCTTTACCCAAATCTGTACAGTAATGACTTCTCACCGAGAAAATCCTTCTTGAGACACTAATGTGCTCGTAATATTTTTCGCGATTATAGCTAAAAGTGTTTAAAAAACGCATCACATTAAAGTGAGTTCTGTCATGTTTTGAGTCACCTTGGTTAGAATTTGCTATAATCAGAACACTAAAAGCTAAAGGCTTACCAATTGGGACCATTAAACATTACCTGTGTCGGTATATTGCTTCGACCATCAACACCTGAACTAAAAGACAAGTTTTATGAGATCAAAGAGATCTTTGAACGCCACGACATCGAAGTCATTATAGACACCATCAGTGGCGGTATGATCGATGTGATGGGTCAAGAATTTGACATAATGTGTGAGAGTGCTGATATGTTGGTGACACTTGGTGGGGATGGTACCTTGATCTCTGCAGTAAGACGCTCTGTCAAGCATGAGATCCCTGTTCTTGGTGTCCATGCTGGCAAGCTGGGTTTTTTGGCCGACTTTACCATAGAAGAGTTGGATGCATTTATACCTAAACTGCGTAGTGGTGACTTTCGTCTCGATCGCCGTGCGATGCTGCAAGCAACCATAGAATCTGCTGACAGTGTTAGGGAGATCGTTGCTTTTAACGACATTGTTATGACTCGGCCTTCTATCTCTAAGATGATCCATTTAGAGACTTCCGTGGATGATCAACCTTTTAACACCTACTATGGTGATGGTGTCATCGTCTCAACACCGACCGGTTCAACTGCCTACAACCTCTCTTGTGGCGGCCCGGTACTCTTTCCATTGACACAGGTCTTTGTCTTGACGCCTATCTCCCCACACTCACTTACACAACGCCCTGTAGTACTGCCTGGTCAGTACGAGATCGAAGTCAAAACACCAGACATCAGTGCACTGGCTATTGTTGATGGTCAAGACATGTATGAGTTTGGAGCAGGAGACACCATAAAAATCCACCTTGCTACAGAGTCTGCACAACTGATCCACCGCAGTGAATTTAACTACTTTGATGTTCTCAAAGAGAAACTCAATTGGGGAGAGTAATATAATGATAGAGCGATTTTATCTTAAAAACTGTTTGACGTTTAATGAAGTCGAGATGGAGTTAGGTTCAGGGCTTATTGTCTTTTCTGGACCTTCTGGAAGTGGAAAGTCCGTTCTTATGCGCTCTATCCTCGGTTCAGTGGGGTTTGACGATGCCTTGGCTGAAGTGAGTGAGTCCTCAGTCACTTGGACCATAGATGAAGAAGCGACCGGTTTTAACAATGAAGAGACCAATATTTTCAAACAGGTAAAAAAAGAGAAGGTACGTTACTTTATTAACGCACAAAGCATCTCAAAAAAAGCCCTTCACAATATCTCAAAAAACTATTTGCGTCTTTTGAGTCTTAAAGACTATAGCGATTTTGAACAGAGCAATATGTTGCATATTTTAGACCAACAGATCATGAAAACTGACCAGACCTACGAAGAGACCTTGGCCATCTATGAAAAAGACTTTCATCTCTATCAAAACAAAAAACATGAGTTGGAGCAACTTATAATACAAGAACGACGCATCACTGAGCATAAAGAGTTTGCTGCCTTTGAGTTGGCTAAGATCGATGCTATCAATCCACAGAAAAATGAGTATGATACACTGCTTGAAGTCAAGCGGACCTTGTCACAAAAAGAGAAAGCAGAAGAGAAGATCACCTTAGCAGAAAGTTTTTTTGAAAAAGAGCACTTGGTCTCTGACGCGCTGAACTCACTAGACATCGACAGCGGTTTTTTTGATGATGCTATGAATGAACTGCGGGCAATCTTTGAGCAGACACGCTCTAACTTCTTAGACCTTGAAGGTGAAGATATTGAGTCTGTTTTAGACCGCCTTGAAGACCTTTCAGAGCTTAAACACCGTTATGGTTCCATTGACGAAGCCATTGCATACCGTGACCAAAAGGCTAAAGAGATTGAAAAGTATGAAAACTTTGATTATGAGAAGGCGCGACTCACTAAAGAGGTCGATCAACTCTTTAGTGAACTGTTGACCTTGGCTGACCATATCTCTCTCAAACGTTCAGAGACCCTGTTTGACCTAAATGCTGCGATCAACGATTATTTGAAGCAGCTTTACCTTAGTGGTGCAGAGATGACGCTTAGCCATGGCGACTTTATGTTAACAGGACAAGACAAGGTAGAGTTTAACCTTAAAGGTGCTTCGCTTGAAAAAGTGAGTGCGGGTGAGTTTAACCGCCTGCGATTAGCACTACTTGCGCTTCAGTCGGAGTCTATGCAAGGTCAAGGTGGTGTTTTGATGCTCGATGAAATCGATGCCAACCTTAGTGGTGAAGAGTCCATGAGTGTGGCAAAAGTGCTTAGACAACTCTCCAAACATTTTCAGATCTTTGTAATCTCACATCAACCCCAACTCACATCGATGGGTGAGCAGCATTTTATTGTCGAAAAAGATGATGTCAGTACAGTTAGAGAGCTTACTAATGATGAACGCGTAGAAGAGATCGCCCGTATGATTAGTGGTGACACGGTCTCCAAAGAGGCTAAAAGCTTTGCAAAAGAGCTTCTAGAGAGTGCTTCATAGATGTGCCTGATCATTGCATTTGTCTCCCTTGTCTATGCTTTTGTAGCTTTTAATGCAGGTAACTACGCTTCAGGTGCAGTTGCCATAGTGGTAGCTCTCTTTTTTATTGGGCTGCTTATTAAAAATGTAACTGACGTCAGAAAGATGCGTCAAGAGAAAGATACTACAGAAAGTAATGAGGATAAAGCGTGATTATAGATACACACATACATTTAGATGATGAACGTTATAGAGATGACCTAGAAGCGGTCTTAGAGAGAGCAAAAGAGGGTGATGTAACCCGTTATATTATTCCAGGTGCAGACATTACCACTCTTGAGCGTGCAGTCAAACTGGCTGAAAACCATGAAAGCATCTACTTCGCGGTAGGAATCCACCCTTACGATAAAGAGCAGTATGATGAAGCAAGACTCGAGATGTACATCAACCACCCCAAATGTGTTGCAGTAGGGGAGTGCGGTCTTGACTACTTTCGCTTAGAAGGGAGTGAAGAGGAGATCGCTGAAGAAAAACGCGTGCAAAAAAAGGTCTTTGAAGCACAGATCGCCTTGGCCAAACGTTATAAAAAACCACTTATTGTCCACATACGTGATGCCAGTCATGATTCTAGAGTCATCTTGGAGGAGAACGGGGCAGAAGAGGTTGGTGGTGTCTTGCACTGTTTCAATGCAGACGAAGAGCTGCTGGTGCTTGCTGAGAAAAACTTCTATTATGGCATAGGAGGTGTTTTGACCTTTAAAAATGCCAAAAAGCTGGTCAATGTCCTGCCTAAGATCCCTCATGACAAGCTGATCATCGAGACTGATGGTCCCTATTTAACACCACACCCGCACCGTGGGGAGAGAAATGAGCCTATTTACACTACTTTAGTGCGTGACAAGATGGCAGAACTTCTAGACGTTAATAGCGCATTTATAGAGCATTTAACCACTAAAAATGCAAAAGCACTGTTTAATATTTCATAATATCATTTCAATTAGAAACATGCTATCTATATGCTTAGCCCTGAAATTCCAAAAACAGCACTTGTTTAGCCACTTTAGGCTATTATAAAGGCCTATATAGGGGCTTTTATTGCGATATAATTTAACTTTTATTTTTCTGTTGCTTCCCCACCTGCTTTTTGGTGGTTTGGAGTTTGAGAGCAATCACAACCGACAGATCATATTACTACAGGCATTTGATGTTGATCCTAACTACATTCATGACGAGTACCTTAACACCATGCTTGAGTCAAAACAGTCACCTGAGTCTTATAAACACTACTACAATGCTATGCAGAGTGCCCGTCTTTACATCCCCACTATCAAGATGATCCTTGACAAGGCAGATGTTCCACCAGAGTTCATCTACTTGGCTATGGCAGAGTCCTCTTTTACCACTAAAGCATTTTCTAAAAAAAAGGCTGCAGGTATTTGGCAGTTTATGCCCGCGACAGGACGCCAGTATGGTCTGCATATTGATGATTATCTTGATGAACGTCGAGACCCTGTAAAGTCTACTGAGGCTGCTGCACGCTACCTCAATGCCTTACACAACCGTTTTGGTAAGTGGTACCTTGCAGCCATGGCTTACAACTGTGGTGAGGGTTGTGTTATGCGTGCTATCGACAAAGCAGATGGCCATGATGATATCTTTACACTCTTGGACGAAGAAAAACGTTACCTGCCGCTTGAGACAAGAAACTATATTAGGAAAATCCTCTCTTTTGGTTTGATGGGTATCGATGAGTCAGACATGAGCAGCAGTGGTTACAGTTATCTTATGAACAGAGCAAGCCATAAGTCCATCGCAACTATTTCACTGCCTAAAGGTGAAAAGATCACCCGAGTAGCTGAGATGCTCGGTATTGATAAAAAAGAGATGAAAAAACTTAACAGACACCTGACTTACGACTTTGTTCCTCCCTTTTCGAGTAAATGTGATGTCTATATCCCTTATGACAAACTCAACAATTTCAAGCAAAACTACAAGCCTTGTGACTTGAAAAAGATCTATTTGGTGCATATTGTTCGTCCTGGAGAGAACCTCTCAAAGATCGGGGCTAAGTATCATGTGCCTTATCGCATCATTAAAGAGTTTAACCATCTTAAATCAAACTATCTCAGGGTCAGACAAAAACTGATCATCCCTACCACACCGGCACTTCTTAATAAATACAAGTTCAAATATGCACGAAACAGTTATGTTGTCAGACCAGGAGACACACTGCGCGGCATAGCCAAACGCTATAAGACGAGTGTTAAAAAGATCAAACAGCTTAATGACAAAAAAAGTGATATCATCCATGTCAGTGAAAAACTGATCGTCCCACCACTGCCACTGAGGAAAAACCGTTATGTGGTCAAGTCAGGGGACAACTTAAGCTCTATAGCAAGGCGTTATAAAGTGAGTGTACGAACACTCAAGTCAAGAAACCACAAACACTCTGATGTTATCAGAGTAGGAGAAAAATTACGTGTTTATTAAAACCATTTCATTAGCACTAGCTGCTATTTTGATCGTAGGATGCAGCACTAGAGGTGTGAAGTCGCATCAAAGCAGGCACCAGCATACTAACTCTTCATCTTCTACACAAAGTACCAAACACTATGCCAGCAGACAAAACAACAGCAGTTATGTCCACCCAACAATGAAACCTTACAGTGTTTTTGGTAAGAGATATTATCCAACCAAGGTACGTGTGGGAGAGACATTTTATGGCATCTCAAGTTGGTATGGACCTGATTTTGATGGTAAAGCGACCTCAAGTGGCGAGATCTATGACATGCATGGCCTTACAGCAGCGCACAAGACACTCCCTATGAACACCATGGTCAAAGTGACCAACCGAGACAACGCTAAAAGTGTTGTAGTCCGCATCAATGACAGAGGACCTTTTGTAGGGACGCGCATCATCGATCTTTCTAACAAGGCAGCACACCAGATCGACATGGTTAAAAAGGGAACAGCCAACGTTAAACTCGAAGTAGTAGGGTTCGCGGACCAGAAGTCGGCTGACAGAGGTTCTAAAAGTAGTACATCAGTAGCTTCTAAACCCAAACTCAACTACAGTGTCTATGCCATACAGATTGGCTCTTTTTCAAAGATAGATGGTGCCTTGAAAACCCAAGAACAGTACGAAGGTTACAAAGGTTACCACACTATTATCAAAGATACAGAGTATAATGGCACTAGAGTTTTCCGTGTTTGGCTTAGTGGTTTCAAAAGCGAAGAAGCGGCACGAGAGTTTAAAAAAGATTCACCATTTCAAAATGCATTTATAGTTGGAGAGTAGCAGATGATCACAAAAGAGAGAATGACCAAGGAGACTGAGATCACAGTCAAGTTAGAGCTTCACGGCTCAGGTAAAAGTAATATCAACACAGGTGTCGGTTTTTTTGACCATATGCTTGAGGCCTTTAGTAAACATGCTTTGATAGATCTTGATGTCACCTGTAAAGGGGACACACATATTGATGACCACCATAGTGTAGAGGATGTCGGTATCGTGATCGGTCAAGCATTGGCAAAGGCCATCTATCCTATAGAAAAGGTAGAGCGCTTTGGTAATGCTACAGTAGTGATGGACGAGACAGCAGTAGAGTGTGACATGGATCTTAGTGGACGTCCTTATCTTCATTACGAGGTCGATGTTAATGGCAAGGTTGGCAGTTTCGACACGGAACTTGCAGAAGAGTTCTTTCACGCAGTTGTTTTAAACGCACGTATCACAGCTCACATCGTTATGAAACGTGGCCGTAACAAGCACCATATCTTAGAAGCATCTTTTAAAGCTTTTGCAGTGGCACTTCGTCGTGCGACAGCTGAAAACATACGTACAGGCATCCCAAGCACCAAGGGTGTACTGTGATCAAACTGATCGTTTTGGATGTAGATGGTTGTCTGACCGATGGCAAGATCATCTACTCTAACTCAGGAGATGAGACCAAGGCCTTTAATGTTAAAGATGGACTGGCCATACGTTCATGGGTTGACTTGGGTCACCATGTGGCGATCATCACTGGCAGACGTTCACAACTGGTAGAGAGACGGGCTAAGGAGTTGGGTGTTACCCATCTGCATCAAGGTATCAAAGAAAAGGCAGCTGTTCTTGAAAAGGTCTGTGAGACATTGTCCATACCGCTTAGAGAGGTAGCAGCTATTGGTGATGATCTAAATGACTATAAGATGCTTTCAAGTGTAGGTTATGCCTTCACCCCGAACAACGGTTCAAAACACATTCAAAAGATCGTCAAACATGTTTGTAAAGCCAACGGAGGTGAAGGCGCTGTTCGTGAGATGATAGAGCACCTTTTTGAGATCAATGATGAAGTGGAAGACTATTTGCAACTATGGGCTTAGACGCTAACTACTTCTTTTTAGCCATTGGTGCGATACTGTTGGCTATTTTGCTCTTTTTCAAACCAACCAAAGTACAGGATCTACCTCATAGCAATAAAGAGGTTCCAGCACTTGAACTGCACAACTTTACACTGTATGAGTTGGACCAAAATGGTCTAAAAGACATTATGAAAGGTAAAAAGGGGTATCGCTTTAGTAAGCGTCTTGAGATAGCCGACATTAACTACACCGACAGTACACACACCCTGCGTAACAACCTGCTTGCAGACTATGGTGTTTATAACAATGTCGACCTTATCACCCTCAAAGGCAATGTCCGTTACCATCGCGAGGATGGAATGTATTTTGTAACCAACAAAGCTATTGTCAACCAGAAAAAAGAGACTATCGATACAAGAGGTCCTTTTACACTTTATAAACAAGAGGACATCGTCATCGGAAAAGACCTCTATTATGACTCTAAAAAAGGGTTGAGCAGGGCCAAAGATGTTACCGGTCTCTTTGAGCTTGATGAGAAGGAAAAATTTTGAAACATTTATGGATTATTACAACACTTTTGCTGCTTTCTGTACAGGCACAACAGCTTAAGATCGTAGCCAAGACTTTTGACAGTGATGAGAAAAAAGGTCAAACCACATTTAATGGTGATGTTAAGATCACCAAAGGGTTTGACGAGCTTAATGCCTCTAAAGTCACTGTCTACACTAATATGAAACGTAAACCTACCAAGTATATCGCTCTTGGAAATGTCTCTTTTTATATTGTGACAGAAAATAAGGCTATCTACAAAGGTAAGGCACAAAAAGTTATCTTTTACCCTATAAAAAAAGAGTACCATTTTTACAAAGATGTCAACATTCAGCAGGTCGATGAGAAAAAAGAGATCATTGGTGAAGAGGTGGTCATCGGTACTGTAGAAGGTAAGGCAAGAGCCAAAGGTGGCAGTAAAAAGCCTGTGATCATGACCTTTGAGATCGAAGAGAAGGAGACAAAAAAATGATAGAGATCATCAACTCATCTTTTGTGACATCAGCACCAAACGTAGCTGCTGCTCCAGAAAATGAATACCTAAACGAAGTAGTCTTTATGGCGCGTTCTAATGTCGGAAAAAGTTCTTTGCTAAATGCATTGAGTGGTAGAAAAAGTCTTGCTAAAGTCTCTTCAACACCAGGAAAGACAAGGCTCATCAATTTTTTTGATGTGACCATGATAGACAGAGACAACGATCAGAGGCTAGAAGCGATTTTTGTGGATCTCCCCGGTTTTGGTTATGCAAAGGTCTCTAAGTCGATTAAGTCAGATTGGGAGAAGAACCTAACTGATTTTATTGCCCAACGCAAACAGATCAAGATCTTTATGCACCTCATAGACTGTCGTCATCCCAACTTGGCAATCGATTATTCAGTCTCAGACTACCTGGATCAGGTGTGTAGAGAAGACCAAGTGATCATTCGGGTCTTTACCAAGATCGACAAACTCAACCAAAAAGAGCAGGGCAAGCTTTTACGTGACCACCCTGGTGCTATTTTGATCTCCAGTGCTAAGAAAAAAGGAACAAACAAGCTTGTAGCCCTCATTCATGATATTTTAAACGAAGACAGAGAAGACGAGAATGACTCTTAGCTTTCGTAAGGCTACACTTCTTGACATCCCTGCGATGCAGACCTTAGTCGAACCAGAAGTTGTAAGCGGTGTTATCTTAAAACGTGACAATGATGAAGTCGCTACCAACATCCGCTCATACCAACTGGCTTTTTATAAAGAGAAACTGGTCGGATTTTGTGCCTTGCATATCCATACAACTACCTTGGCAGAAGTTCGTTCTCTGATCGTTGATGATAGTGCAAGAGGTAGCGGTATAGGTTCAGAGCTTATTCGGTTAGCTCTTAAAGAGGCCAAGGAACTTGGTCTTAAAGAAGTTCTTTCCCTTACGTATCAACAGGCATTTTTTGAACATTTAGATTTCAAAGAGATTCCCAAAGAGTCTCTTCCTGAACATAAGATATGGGCTGACTGTATCAACTGTAAACATTTTCCAATATGCAACGAAGTATCACTTATCCATTCTATATAAAAGCCTTTATGCTTTTAGTGCTTTATCTCATTTATGAGAGTTTGAGCACGATATACCTCTTTTTACCACCACTTTTTGGAGTTCTCTTTTTCTATTTCATCCGTGCATTGGACAAACAAGACCTCTCACTGCTCTTTTTAGTGGTGATATTAGCCCTGATCTATGAGGCGGACAAAGGGTATCTTTTTTTAAGTTCTTTGGTCTTTTTCTCCTTTACCTACAAGTTTATTTTACCCAAACTTCATCAGATGATAGAGTGTACGCGCTGTATGCACTTTATCTATATCGTTTTAGCGTACATTGGTTTTTGGATTTTTTCATTGCTGCTGCAGCAGATGTTCGTCTTAGAATTTGCCAGTATAAACTTCTATGTCATCTGGTATATACTTTTTGAGTTTCTCTTGGTTGGTCTGTTATGAGACTAAAATTACTCATCTCTTTTTTCTTTTTGATCTGGATTTCACTGTTGGTTCGTGTCTTTTACCTTTCGGTACAGTCAAACAACTACTACTCCAAACTCTCCTCACATAATACCATTAAGACCAAGAAGATAGCGCCGATCCGTGGTGAGATCCATGACCGGAACAACCTGCCAATAGCCATCAACAAACTTGGTTTCTCCATCCAACTTTTACCTCACCTAAAACACAAAGGTGACAACAGTGAACTGGACATTGCCATAAGAGATCTGGTACATAACCTCCCTGATCTCAACGCCACAAAGATCAAAAAACGTTACCTTCGTAATGACTCCTACTATAACCACAATGACATCAGAGTAGTGGACTTCGTCTCTTACAAAAAGATCATGCCGGTCTACTCACCACTACACTTAAACGATAACATCTTAGTCATACCCGCCCCTAAACGCTACTACCCGTATAGCGACTTAGCTGCCCACATCATTGGCTATGTTGCCAAAGCAAACAAAAAAGATGTCGAACGCGATGAACTGGCCAAGCTTATTGGATCTACTGGTAAAAGTGGTATAGAGAAGTACTATAACAGCTACTTAGAAGGTGTTGCTGGTCAACGTAAGATCAAGGTAAGTGCGCAAAACGAAGTGATCAAAGAGCTTAGTTATCTCAAAGCCATAGAGAACCGTGATATTACACTTACTCTTGATATGCGGTTACAAAAATATATTAGCGAACAGTTCAAAGCACGCGCCGGTGCTGTTATAGTCATGAGTGTGGATGGTGAGATTCTGGCTGCTGCCAGTTTTCCTGAGTATGATCTAAACTCCTTTGTATCGGGTATCTCCTCTAAGCAGTGGAAAGCGCTTATAGAGAGTATCGACACCCCTTTTACCAACAAGATAATTAACGGACTCTATCCACCAGGATCTACCATTAAGACAGGTTTGGGTCTGGTCTATCTAAGTTCAGGTATCTCTCAGTGGTGGACTACCAACTGTACCGGTACAATGAAGCTGGGTAAACGTAACTTTCGCTGTTGGAAACACTCGGGTCATGGTAAAACTGACATACGAAAAGCCATTCGTGAGAGTTGTGATGACTATTTCTATAAAGGGAGTCTAAAAGTCGGTATTGCTGATATGAGTTTTGGTCTGAAGCGTTTTGGTCTGGGCAGTAAAACGGGTGTAGATCTTCCTAACGAGTTTATTGGTACCGTGCCAAGTCGTGAATGGAAACGTAAACGTTTTAACCAGCCTTGGTACATCGGTGAGACCCTTAACACTTCTATTGGGCAAGGGGACTTCTTGACGACTCCTTTGCAGATCGCTCAGTTTACTGCACTAATGGCTACAGGTCGTCTTGTCAAACCACACCTCGCCAAAAGTATTGACGGTGAAGAGGTGATGCCTGAGTTTGAAGACGTTTTAACCCCTTCACAGCATAAAAAACTGCCTATTATCCAACAAGCTATGCGTCAGGTATGTCAGCACTCCAAAGGAACAGCAGTACACTTTATGCATGCCAAAATACCAGTTGCAGGTAAAACCGGAACGGCACAGGTCATTGGGATCTCTCAAGAGATCAAGCAGCGTATTAACGAAAGAGACATGCGCTATTACACCCGCTCACATGCATGGTTTACGACCTATGCACCAGCACGAGATCCACAGTACATCGTCACTGTATTGGTCGAACATGGTGGTCATGGTGGCGCTGCAGCAGGTGGTATGGTCTCAAACATCTATAATAAACTCTTAGAGTTTGGATATATAAAAAAGAAGTAGGATAGAACGAGTGAATGGATGGATAGATAGATAGACAGACAGACCGATCAGTCTGTCTGCGAAGGGCTATTTTTTAAGTTTGTAGTGTGTCTCATTAAGGTAAGTCGCTACATCATGTGTATCTTCATCAAACCAACCAGCATCTGTGTTAAGTTGACATCCTTGAACGCGTCCCTCTAGCTGGTGAAAGTTTTTGACCTTCTTTGAGTTGTCAAAATCTTCACTGTTGTGACACTCCATACATTTTGCTTCTTCAAAAAGCTCTTTTCCCTCTTCAGCACCTGCAAATGCAGCTGTTGAAAAAAATAGTGTTGCAGCCAAGAGTGTGGCTTTTGTCATTTTTATCATGAACGCTCCTTATGGTTATAGGCAATCTGCCTTTTTATGAGGATAGTATACCATGTAATATTGAGGCTTTGGTAAAAAAAAGAAGAGAAATAATGTCCATTTCAAGATGGACATTTAAGGACACCTTGAGTTGTTAAGCAGCAATAACCGCGTTATGGATAAATAGGGCAAGGATCATTAACAAAAAGAGTGCACCCGCTTTGTTGTAAAGTTTATTTGCAAGAATCAAAAAGAGCGCAACAGAAGCTGCGATCATGATGTAGATGTCAAAAGAGGCAGCACCACTCATACTCAGCGGGTTGATCATAGAAGCGCCACCAAGGACCATAGAGAAGTTAGCGACGTTGGAACCGATGATGTTACCGACACTCATGTCGGCATTGCCCTTTTTTATAGCTACAAGAGAGACAACCAACTCTGGTAAAGAGGTTCCTAATGCGATCAAAAAGAGACCAATGATCCACTCACTCACCTCAAACATACGTGCGATGTTACTACCGCTTTCAACCACATAGTTTGCACCGATGATTGTTAAAATGAAGCCAGCACCAAGCATCACAACACTTTTTCCCCAGTTAAACTTCTCTTTTTCCAGATCTTCATCGATCTCAAACTCATCAGCGGAGGTCGTGAACAAAAAGAAGAGATAGGCTGCCATCATCAGCAAAAAGAGCAGTCCATCAAAACGTGATATCTCACCATCGAGTGTCATTAAGATAAACATCAAGGGAGGCATAATGATCCAAGCACTATCGAGTCGGAAAAGGTCGCGTTCAGGTGTCATCTTTTTAGCGATTAAAAAGACGATGCCCAGTACCAGGGTAATGTTAAAAGTAACCGAACCGATAACATTGGCAATAGCCATCTCACTTTTGTTGTCCGCACTTGCCATCATAGAAGCAGCCATCTCTGGAAGAGAGGTTCCCAGACCTATCAGTGTCGCACCAATCACAAAATGCGGTATGTTAAAGTGCAGGGCAATACGCTCTGAGTCTCTAATAATAAAGTCAGCTCCAAATATAAGTGCAGCCATTGCGGCGATAAATATTACAAAATCCATCTTATTCCTTAGTCGTTCTAATAATCAGGCTCTCTGGAAGTCCAAAGGCCTCGAGCACCTCATGCTCTTTTTGACGCATCTCACCACTGTCAACTTCATGGTCATATCCAAGTATATGGAGCATACCATGTATAAAAAGGAGGGCGCGTTCATCTTCCAAGCTATGTTCAAATGTCTCTGAGCCATGTTTGACAAATCCTTCAGAGATCACGATGCTGCCAAGCGGTGCACCCGGCATCTCCATCATCGGAAAGCTCAACACATCTGTTGATTTAGCTATCTGACGCGTCTCTTCATTGATCTCTGCCATCTCAAGATCATCGGTTAAGATCAGTTCTATATCTTTGTCACTGAGACTTGCAGCGATACGTTCGAGTAGTGTTATGTCTACATTTACTTCTGTTCTATTGTCTAGTTCAATCATACACGTATTTTAGCGTATTAGGCTTCATCTTCTGACTTTTTGTAACGCACATCAAACTCACGTTCACCCATACGGGCAATCCCCTGAGCCTCTGTCGCAGAGCGTTTGGAGCCATCATTGAGTAGGGCAACGATACGCCAGTAGTATTTGGCTTCGGCACTGGCGATGTTGGTTATAAAAGCTTGATTCATCAAAAAGCGGTCACCAACTTTTAGGTCTTCGAAGGCTTCGATGATCTCGTTTTTGATGAGCTCGTCTATCCCGTTGCCAAGCGGCAGATTCTGCGCACGTACCATCATCATCTCGTCATACTCTTGAACCGGCATCACCTGGTTGTTTTCGTCTGGTGTTAAGACCATGTTCATAAAGATGTCTTTGGCGCTGTTTTCTAGGGTGAAAAGCTTTGTGTTGGTAAAAACTGAAAGTCTCATGGTTCTCTCTTAATTATTGATAATGAAAGGGTACAAAAACAAGCTTAAGGTGTGGAATATTTATTTTTGATTTAAAACTATATCAACAAAGAATAATAAGCCTATAAGTATCCTTTCTTTTTCACTCTTGGAATCAACGACTTTAGTCTTGGCTGTCACTGGGTAGAAGTAAACTTTTATTCCTTGTCTCCATAAGAATAACAATATTAAGATGTAGTTAAATGATTACAACGAATATTACTATAATGTGTTTTTGTCACACATACAACTCATACTCTTATGTTACAATCACTCTATGATAAACAGAAGAGATTTTTTTCAATACAGTGGAATGGTCGGTGTTGCTGTTCTTGTGGGAGTTGCAGCTAAAAAGTATGCACAGAGCAATAACCCAAGTACAGAGACCTATAAGATCATAGAAGCGCTCATAGACCATATGTTTGCAGACAGTGATGGTTACGTCACCTCACAACTCAACGTTGTTGGCTATTTTAAGGGTGTTTTGAACGACACACGTATCAGCATCGATCAACGTCACTACCTTATAAACGGTACAGTCTGGCTTGATGAGACCGCTGAGGAGGAGTATGACAAATCTTTTCTAAAACTGACTCATGATGAAAAAGAGAGACTTCTTAAAAAGATCTCGATGCTTCGTTGGGGAGACAGTTGGCTTTATAAGGTTATGGGCTACTATTTCGAGACGGCATTTTCTGACCCTATCTATGGTGGAAATATCAATGGAGTAGGCTGGAAATGGCTTGCCTATGAACCGGGATTTCCACGACCAAACGAGGTAGCTATATGACAACAAAAGCAGACATCTGCATTATCGGCAGTGGAGCTGGGGGCGCACCTGTTGCCTATACTCTGGCAAAAGCAGGCTACAAAGTAGTCGTTTTGGAAAAAGGGTCACTCTATGATGAACGTGACTTTAAAAAAGATGAGATCGCAGTCTCGAGGCGTTCTCTCTTTACCCCTGACCTTAAAGATGAGTTTCATATGGTAGAGACCTTGGATGAAGAGGGCAAGATCACTAAAGAGGGTGGTTGGAACTTCTGGAACGGCTCTATGGTGGGTGGTTCGTCAAACCTGATGAGTGGTTATTTTCACCGTATGAAACCTAACGACTTCAAATTATACTCTGCTTTTGGTGACGTGGAAGGTGCCAATGTTGTTGACTGGCCTATAGACTACGAGACGATGGAGCCATACTACACCAAGGTAGAAGAGGTAGTGGGTGTCTCTGGAAAGATGGTAGAACACCCATTCAGAGAGAAACGCTCTACTGCAGATTTCCCTTATCCTCCAACATGGGAGCATCCCATCGCCAAGTGGATCGATGACTCTTGCAGTAAGCTCGGTTACTTCGCCATGCCAACCCCTCGCGCTATCATCCCTTACGATGCATTGGATCGTCGCGGATGTTCCTACTCCAACCTATGCGGCAGTTATGGCTGTGCTACCGGCGCGAAAAGTCATGCCAAGTCAGCCCTTTTGGACAAGGCAGTTTGTACAAACAACTGTACTATCATCGCTGATGCTTTTGTTTACAAAATAGAGAGTGAAAAAACAGAGGCGACTGCTATACACTATTATGACAAAGATGGCTCCTCACACACTGTACAGGCCAAGATCTATATTCTAGCAGCACAGGCTATAGAGAGTTCTCGACTCCTGCTTAACTCCAAAAATAGCCATTTTCCAAATGGCTTGGCAAACAGCAGTGGTGAAGTAGGTAAAAACCTTATCTTTTCTGCCGGAGGAAGTGGCAGTGGCAGACTCGACTTTAAAAACCTCACCCAGGAGCAGCAAGACTCCCTTCTGTTACATGGCGCCTTTGTCAACCGCTCTCTGCAGGACTGGTATGAGTACAATAAGGATGGTAAGCCCTACAAGGGTGGAACTATAGACTTTTTGTTTGAACACGCCAACGCTATACCAAGAGCCTTAGACCAAGTCTATGATATAAATGGAGACCTGCAGTGGGGCAAGACCCTTTCCAAAAATCTACATCACGCTTTTGAACGCTCTCGTGTCATCACCTTCGAGGTCTTTAACGACTGGATGCCAACTGACAACTGTTTTGTCACTGTTGACGAAGAGGAGAAAGACAAATGGGAGATCCCAGTTGGTAAGATCCGTCTCTATGGGCACCCTCAAGATCTAAAAGTCGGAAACCATCTTGCTCAAAAAGCGGTAGAGGTCTTAAAAGGGCTTGGCTGTGAAGATATCAGTTCAAACATCTCAGCCGCACCTCCACCCAACCTTGTAGCAGGAGGATGTCGCTTTGGAACAGACCCTAAACACTCTGTCTTAGATGTCAACTGTAAAACACACGACCTCAAAAACCTCTATGTCACTGACGCCAGTTTTATGCCTACAGGAGGCAGTGTCCCTTATACTTGGACCATTTATGCTAACAGTTTCAGGGTAGCTGATAAGATTTTAGAAAGATTACAAAACAATGTTTAATGCCATTAAAAACAGAGCTAAAAAGATAGCCGAAGATACCAAAGAGGCTTTTTATGAGGGTCTCGATGAAACACCTACTCCACAAGAGGTCATGGAGGCTTTTAAGATCTTTGGTCTAAGTAAAGAGGCTTCACTCCAAGAGATAAAAAGCCAATTTAAAGCACTATCCAAGCTCTATCACCCCGACACAAAGAGCAATAGTGACTCAGAACAGTTCATGCGTATTAAAGAGGCTTATGATGTGTTAAAATTACATTATAAAAGTACTTAATGCATACATCTATACATATGTCAGATCAATATGGTGCTATTGACAATGTCATAGGTTTTTTTGTTTCTATGGGACCCATACAGTTTGTTGTCTACATAGTTTTTATAACACTTTTTGGGTACTACATCAATACAAAAAGAATAACAGAGAA
>WGDB01000048.1 GCA_015493495.1 Helicobacteraceae bacterium
ATTTTTATTGTCCCAAAATCTAGTTTAAAACTCTGGACTTTTAGTCCAGAATCACTTTAGTGTTTACAGTATACTACTAAACATGGAAAAGTATAATAGATTTGGAAATCATAAAGTCACAAGATTGTCAGTGCACATTGTCTGGGTGACGAAGTATCGTTACAGTGTCTTGAGAGGTGATATACAAAAAAGAGCAAGAGAGCTTATCATTCAGATGTGTGACGCAGAGAGTGTAGAGATATTGGGTGGAGTGGTGTCAAAAGATCATATACATCTTCATATAGAATATCCTCCAAAAATGGCAATTTCTGACTTTGTGAAAAGTATCAAAGGAAGAACAAGCCGACTGATTCAAAAAGAGTATCCTGAGTTGTCAAAAAGATACTGGGGAAAACATTTTTGGGCAATAGGCTATGGAGCTTGGTCATCAGGAAATATCACTGATGGGGCTCATTCAAGAATATTTGGAACATCATGAGAAAGGCAAAGCAAATAAGCTGTCAAATATCATTTTGGAATAAAAGGACTTTCAGTCCTTCTTGAAACCTCTGGACTTTCAGTCCAGAGTGGTTTAGTTTACTTCAATGCTTGAATGTTTTTTAGCGACTAGGCACTTTTCTTCTGACAACTAGGACAGAGACCATTCAAAACCACAGTAGAGTGGTTGAGTCTATAACCACTTTCACTTTCAGCTGAATCTATAAGCTCTCCTATACACTGTTGCATATCCATAACGGAACCACAACTGTCACAAGCGAGGTGAATGTGTGGTGCTTTGGTGATCTCGTACTGAAGTTTATGGTTAGGGACTTTTATGGCCTCTAAGATCTGAAGTTCATACATTTGGTTGACATTTTTGTAGACAGTGGCAAGGGAGATAGAAGGGAAGTTCATACGGAGTATCTCGTACAGATGATCGACATCGATGTGACCTGCGGCTTCTATCTCTTCCAAAATAGCCATTCTTTGTGGTGTCACTTTGAGCGCATGGGCTTTTAATTGTTCTATGTAATTCATGATGACATTATAACAGAGTAACTATAAAAATAATAATAACTAAACAATAAAAATTATTATTTAAGTTTAATTACTTTATACTTTCATCAACAAACAAAAAAAGGACGAAAAATGAAATATTTACTGTTATCAGTAGCTATGGGTGCCACTGTGATGGCATCACCGTTGGCCAAGCAGGCAAAAGATGCTGGTCTTGTAGCGATACCCGCAAAACATGCAGAAGTGATGAAGCTGGTGGACAACCCTAAAAACCATCTGACCCCGGAGAAAATAGAGCTGGGCAAAAAACTCTATTTTGATCCGCGTCTTTCAAAAAGCGGTCTGATCAGTTGTAACTTCTGTCATAACCTTGGAGAAGGTGGAGATGATGGTGTAAGTGCTGCCATCGGTCATGGCTGGACAGCCAACCCACACCATTTGAACTCTCCTACTGTTTACAATGCAGTTTTTGCAGAGAAGCAGTTTTGGGATGGACGCAGCCCAGACCTCGAAGATCAGGCTAAAGGACCAACACTGGCACCACCTGAGATGGCCGCGACTAAAGAACATATCTCTAAAGTCGTCAACTCTATGCCTGAGTATGTAGCAGAGTTCAAAAAAGCGTATGGAAAAAATGTTAAGATCGATTTTAACTCTATTACCGACACTATCGGTCTTTTCGAACGTACTTTGGTAACACCATCACGTTTTGATGACTATCTGAACGGCGATGAAAAAGCGTTAAGCAGTGCAGAAAAAGAGGGTCTGAAAACTTTTATCAATACAGGTTGTACCTCTTGTCATAACGGCATTGCAGTCGGTGGCGGTATGCAAGGTTTTGCACTGATCTCACCGTACAAATATGCCAAAGTGGGTGACTTTAAAGGTGACAAAAACAATATGGTCAAGACACCAACACTTCGTAACATCACGGAGACAGCGCCATACTTTCATAATGGTGCTATTTGGAGTCTCAAAGAGGCGATCCAAGAGATGGGACGTATACAGCTTGGTGTGAATGTCTCTGACAAAGATGCTGCTTCGATAGAGACATTTTTGAAAGCATTGGAAGGTCGTAAACCAAAGATGGATTACCCAATGCTTCCGGCAAGCAATGCAAAAACACCACGCCCCGACATAAACTAGTAACATCTTAATACAGTGTAAAGTCTCCGTAAGGAGACCGCTGACACTTTTGTAAAAACTAAAAACTACTTATTGCGGACAGGTTATACCTTGAAAAAGTGTTTGAGCTTGAACGCAATATTTTTTAGGTATTTGAACGACTTTAGGCTCTTTTTTAGGGTCTAACCACTTTATGATCTTAAAAAGGTCATCCTCTCTCATGGCAGAACATCCCGCTGTTGGGGCATCTTCAGATTTTCTAATGTGAAAAAAGATACAAGAACCTGCCCCTTTGACTGCGGCACTGTTGTGCTCAACGATAAGCCCCATTTTATAAAGATCATCTTGGCGTCGCATCCACTCAAAACTTTTAGGTTGGGCTGCGTTTTGGAGTGAGAGTATCTGATTGTAATGTTGTGAATTTACATCGTCTACACAAATAAGCTCTTTGTCTGCTTCAACATAAGGCATCTTTGTCTCTAGGGTTTTGGTGTAACCAAAGGCTTTAGAGATCTTAAATATACCAGCAGGGGCTTTGCCATCACCCTCTTTTTTTAAAGGTTCATCTACTCCATGAGTCAAGCCAGCTTCACCAAGACCCCATCCCAAACCATTACGACCGATGTTGACCGGAACACTTTGTCCTACTTGTTGGTACTGTTGATCTACTTTTTCATACCGCGTTAAGATGGCATGAGAGACATTGAAATCGTTACTAATGATTAAGATCAGTTGCTCAGATGCTTCGACTGAGAAAACACTTACAAAAAGAGGTAAAAAAAGTTTTGCTATTTGTTTCATATGTGGTACACTTAAATTAAGAATTTTTATTATTATCTCTAAAAAAGCGTAACGACGCTTTTTTAGAGGTCTCAATTATACAATGAATTTGGCTTAGGCTTTGGTGAAGGAAAATTTATGAATATCAAAATCCGTAAAGCAACAGAAAAAGATGCACCACTTTTGGCACAATCGATTTTAGAGAGTTCTCGATCAGGTAAAAAAAAGGGACTGTTTGATGTTGCCTTTGGAACAACCGACACGGCAACTGTGTTGGAAAAACTTGAGAAACTGACTACCACCACCACAAAAAGCTATTGCCATTACTCTAATTTTTTAGTGGCATCAGTGGATGGCGTGGATGCAGGGTCCTTATGTGGGTATGAACCTCGTATTGCTACACACGAGATCTTCGCCAAAGCGATGGAGGAGCTGGGTTTTGATAACAGCTATGAAGCGCGACTCTCTTCGTATCGCTTAGTCGAACCAGAGTTCGATAAAAAGACTTTTCTGCTGGACTTCATGGCTGTAAAAGATGAATTCCATGAGTTCTCTGTTTTAAAAGAGTTGGTACAAAAAAGTCTTTTGACGGCACGTCTCAAGGGCTACCGTATTGTTCAGACAATGATAGAGATCGGTTCGGTGGAAGCTATTTTAGTTTATAAAAAACTGGGCTTTAGCGAGATCGATGAGCGTCGCAGTGAGTTTTACGAAGAAGAGTATGGGCGTCCTGGTATTGTACGTCTTCAGATTCATCTCTAGGAGACTCTGATCGAATACGGTATCTTTTCTCTTGCCGCACCTGTTACCGCTATTATCATGGCGCTTCTTACCAAGCGTGTATTTGTCTCTCTTTTAGCCGGTATCCTGGTAGGTGAACTTATTATGAACCATTATGACGTTATTCTGACCCTTCATGCCCTTCTGGACTTGGTGCTTCAACTCATGACAACTCCTTGGATCTTAAAAACATTTGGATTTATGTTGCTGATGGGTTCGGTGATGCACCTTATGGAACGTTCAGGGGGTATTAACGGTTTTGTCTATATGTTAAGCCATCAACTCTCTTTAGTGAAATCTGATCGTGCCGCACTTGTTTTAGTCTACATCATAGGTGTTGTCATCTTTATAGAGACCTCTATTACCGTGTTGATCGCAGGTGCAGTGGGACGACCTCTTTGTGATGCCCATGGTATCTCTCGTGCCAAGTTGGCTTATGTCTGTGACTCGACCTCTGCACCGGTAGGGGCCCTTTTGATGTTTAACGGTTATGGCGCTTTAATGCTAGGTTTGATTACGGCGCAAATGAGTTTAGGTTATATGCAAGGCGAGAGTGTGGCGTGGCTTTTAGATGCGCTGGTGTATAACTTTTACGCCATCTTAGCCTTGGTGTTAACCTTTATTGTTATCTGGTTTGGTATTGATATCGGTGCTATGAAAAATGCTGTGGTCAAGCATGAACGTAATGCTGTCCAAAAAGGGGGCAATGCATTTTATATGATCGCACCGATTGTTTTGATGATCAGTGGTGTGTTTATCTTTTTATATATTACGGGATCTGGGAATATCTTAAAAGGGAGTGGTTCAAGCTCCATCTTCTATACGATGATAATGACCCTTTTTGTTATGGGGCTTTATCTTGTCATTAAAAAAGTCCTTCCCTTTAAGGTTGTGCTTACAGAGAGTCTAAAAGGGATGCGTTCTATGGTAGGTATTACCTCTATTTTACTTTTTGCTTTTGGTATTGGTGAAGTGACCAGTCAGATGGAGACAGGGGTTTACCTGGCTTCGTATGTCAACGAAGTGCTTTCTCCTGCATGGTTAGCTGGAGCTGTCTTTTTACTGGCGGCTGTGATGTCATTTTCTACGGGAACGAGTTGGGGTACCTTTAGTATTATGGTGCCCATAGCCATACCATTAGCAGTAGCTATGGATGCTGATATCGCCCTTGTTTTAGGGGCTGTTATCTCAGGAGGTGTATTTGGAGACCACTGTTCACCTATTTCTGACACAACAATTATCTCTTCGATGGCGACAGGATGTGATCATGTGGAACATGTGAAAACACAGCTCCCTTATGCTCTTTTTTCAGGACTTTTGGCATTGATTCTTTTTATTATATTTGGATTTATCAGGTAGTTGTCGTTTATTTATGTAAACATATATGAAGAAAAGCTATTCTGAAAAATAGAGACTTTTGTTCAAGTCAGCGTACTTTTTAAAAATCGTCAAAGTAAGTTGATTTCTTTACTTTCATTTTATGCTTAGTAAGAGTATAATTGCGCCTATATTTTTAGTGGCTATGAAAACAGTTATTATTGTACCAGGACAATTACATAGATAAATTGACTTGCTATGATAATAATTTTACTTTTAAGCAAAAGCAAACAAAGCGAAGATTACAATTTTGTAATACTTGTTCAAAGAAGGTACAGAAACGATGAACACAACAGAGATTGAAAAGTTAGGCATCCAGAACGTTGGTGAGCTCTTTTACAACTTAAGTTATGACGAACTCATTAAACACGAACTAGACAATGGTGAGTGTGCTTTAGCTGACAATGGTGCTACCATGGTCGACACAGGTATCTTTACAGGTCGTAGCCCAAAAGATAAATATTTTGTAGACCAAGAGCCTTCGAATAAATTCATAGGTTGGGGTGCGGTCAACCAGAAAATTACTCATGAAAACTATGAAGAATTGTATAAGATCGCGACTTCTGAACTTTCAGGAAAAGACCTTTATGTTATGGACCTCTTTACAGGTTCTTCTCCAACGAGTAAACGTAATGTACGTTTTATCTCGGAGATAGCTTGGCAGGCACATTTTGTAAAAAACATGTTCATCCGTCCAAAAGCAGATGAGTTGGAAGGCTTTTCTCCTGACTTTACTGTGATCAATGCCTGTAAAGCAACTAATGATCGTTATGAAGAGATGGGTCTTAACTCAGAAGTCTTTGTAATCTTCAACGTTGAAGAAAACATAGCGGTTATCGGTGGTACTTGGTACGGTGGTGAGATGAAGAAGGGTATCTTCTCTATGATGAACTACTGGCTGCCACTAGAAGGCAAGATGTCTATGCACTGTTCTGCTAACGTTGGAAAAGATGGTGACACGGCACTCTTCTTTGGTCTTAGCGGTACAGGTAAGACAACACTTTCTACAGATCCACATCGTGCTTTGATCGGTGATGACGAACATGGTTGGGATGATGACGGTGTCTTCAACTTCGAAGGTGGTTGTTATGCCAAGGTCATCAACCTTGATCACAAAAGTGAACCGGAGATCCATGCTGCGATCCGTAGAAATGCACTTCTGGAAAACGTTGTTTATGATGATGACGGTGTTGTTGACTATAAAGATGGCTCTAAGACAGAGAACACTCGTGTATCGTACCCTATCGAGCACATCGAAAATCATCAGGCCCGTCTTATGGCAGGTCATCCAGAGAAGATCATCTTTTTAACAGCAGATGCTTTTGGGATTTTACCTCCAGTCTCTAAACTTTCTAAAGAGCAGGCAATGTACTACTTCTTAAGTGGTTACACAGCTAAGGTTGCAGGTACTGAACGTGGTATAACTGAGCCAGTAGCGACATTCTCTGCATGTTTCGGAGAGGCATTTTTGCCACTTCATCCAACAGTCTACGCCAAACTTCTTGGTGAAAAGATCGATAAACACAACGTTGAGGTCTACCTTGTAAACACAGGTTGGACCGGTGGTGCTTATGGTGTTGGTAAACGTATGAGTATTAAAGATACACGTGCTTGTATCAATGCTATCTTGGATGGCAGTATTAACAACTCTGCGTTTGATACAACAAAAACGTTCCGTCTTCAGGTTCCTAAGACACTTGGCGATATCAACCCAGAACTTCTTAACCCACGTAATGCTTGGGCTGACAAGGCTGAGTTCGATGCCAAACGTGATGAGCTTGCGGGTATGTTTATAAAGAACTTTAAGAAATATGAAAGTGAAAACAGCGAGTTTAACTTCTCCGAAGCCGGCCCAAAACTTTAAAAAAATTCCGGCTGCGGTGTAATTTACACTTCAGCTCACCACTCGACGCACACTAGTGCGCTTTCGGGATCGCTTCAGCACAACTTACACCACATCTGAAACTTTTTACTATTTAAAAACTTTTTTAAGATGAGCTTCGCCATCTTTATAATTTTTTGCTCTTAATCTGTTAAGTCTGCGTAATCTGTTGATGAAAAGCTCTTGATCTTAAGTGGACAATGAGAGCTTGAGTAATGCTTCACTATCACAAAGTGATACTTAGCTATAATCACGCAATTTATTATATGGATGATCATGGAAGATATGCTCTCTAATCTGGTGACCTATGGGTACATCGGACTCTTTTTATACTCTTTGGGTGGTGGCTTTGTGGCTTTGATGGCGGCGGCTGTTTTAGCCTCTCAAGGTAAGATGGATCTTGGCTTGGCCATGGGGATCGCTTTTGTAGCAAACTTTATAGGTGATACCTTACTCTTTTACATGGCACGTTACCATAAAGGTGAAATGCGGACGTACTTGCGTCAGCATCGGCGTAAACTGGCACTCTCTCATATCCTGATGAAACGTCATGGTGTTTGGGTTATCTATATGCAGAAGTTTGTGTATGGTATTAAGACGCTTATCCCTTTAGCTATTGGTATTACAAAGTTCCCATTTGGGAAGTTTTCAGTCCACAACTTTATAGCAGCGATTGTTTGGGTTTTTGTTGTAGGTTTTGGAAGTTATCTTGCAGGAAATGCAATTACAGCAGCTTATAATGTTGTGGCGGACAAGCCCTATT
The DNA here is from genome assembly GCA_015493495.1 of Helicobacteraceae bacterium. Lineage (GTDB taxonomy): Bacteria > Campylobacterota > Campylobacteria > Campylobacterales > Sulfurimonadaceae > Sulfonitrofixus. Next base: position 7,704 of record WGDB01000048.1, read on the forward strand.
TGGCACCTGTAGTGTTGTTGACCTTTGCCGGAGCCATATGGCTTTACATGAATTGGGCCACAAAAAAACGTTAAAAGCTAAAAAGTTCCAGCTGCGGCGCGATTTGCACCGGGGTTCACCTCTCAACGTACCGATGTACGCCTTCGGGTTCACGCCCGGCACAACTCACACCCCATCTGAAACTTTTTCCAGTACACTCACTTTTTAAGATACGTTTCACTATCTTTTGACTTTGTTTCACTTGCCGTCATCGTATTCCTGCGTAGGCAGGAATCCATGAGTTTGTACCTTCAACAAATTAATACTTCTTCTTCATAATCTTATAAAGTTCTTTAATATTCTGTGGATAATTGCTCTTGCTCTTGCTCTTGCTCTTGCTCTTAAAGCTTCTTAATCTTCATGATCTCATCTCGAAGTCTTGCTGCTTCCTCAAACTCCAAGTTCTTAGCCGCATATTTCATCTTGGCATTGAGCTCATCCA
>WGDB01000049.1 GCA_015493495.1 Helicobacteraceae bacterium
AGGGTGAATGCAGGGCGTTGATCTGTTTTTGAAAATGGGCGAGGGCGAGTTGGGTAGAGAGAACCTTGTCCTGTACCAATGCGATGATAGAACCGATGGCATAAAACCAACCAATGACCGTCATATAGATAGAAAAAGAGACCCATAACCGTTGTGGATAGGTAAAGGTATAAGGAGACTCGCCAAACCCGATGGTCGATGCCATATAGGAAACAAAGTAGAAGGCATCAAAGAAAGTGAGATGGTAGACATTTCCTGCATCGTCAACACCGGGGATGAGTACCATACCAAGTATAGAAATACTGAAGGTAACGATCAGCACAAACATCGGTACGCGAAGGCGTCGAATGATGAGAAAGAGGGCGGTGTTATCCACGCCTTATCGCTTTGACTTGAGTGTGCCTCCGGCAAAGAGCGTTGCCGAGATGATGTTGGCAACGAGAGCACCGCCGGAGATGGAGATGATGGCGGTCGTTACCTCAGGTGTCATACCAATGACATACTCGCCCAGAGCCCAGACAGAAGCCGAAGCAATAAGCTGAATATCTGCCACAAGACTGGTCGCTAAAAGAACTGCACCCAACTGGGTCTTGTCTCCTAGTTTATAGATGGTTGCGATAAGATTAAAGATGATGGCTGCAAACAGTTCATATTTGCTGTGCTCTTCCAAAATGGTAGGATCACCATAAAAGAAGCCGAAGTTGGTCGTGAGTGCTAAAATAATAAAAAATCCGGATATAACGTTAGAGAGGTTCATTGATGACCTTTAAGATTAGGATGTTCCTAATTCTATTCCCCTCTGTTTTAAAGATAGCTTTTTTGGCCATTTTTACACTGAAACATTGAGCTGTTATTTGGCTCTAAGAGTATACAATCTGAAAAAGAGAGATTTATGGCAGTTGGTTCAACAATTTACAAGTGTAATCTAAACATCGCGAACATGGATACACATTATTATGACGAGCAGAGCTTAACACTTGCAAAGCATCCATCAGAGACGGACCTAAGAATTATGATACGTTTAATAGCGTATGTTCTAAATGCTAATGAAGCGTTAGAGTTTACGCGAGGTATCTCTGATGATGAGGCACCGGACCTTTGGCAGAAATCACTCACTGGTGACATAGAACTATGGATAGATATTGGTCAACCTGATGAAAAACGGATCAAAAAAGCCTCGGGACGTTCTGAAAAAGTTATTATCTATATCTATCAAGAGGGTGCAGGGGAGGCTTGGTTTAAGCAAAACAAAAAGGTGCTTAAACGTTTTTCCAACATTAGTGTCATATACCTTAAAGTTGATGGTGACTTGGAAGCGATGGCTTCACGAAGTATGAACCTGCAGTGTAATGTCAGCGATGGAGAACTTACACTCATCAATGATGATGACAGTGTTTTAGTACACAGTGTGACTTGGAAAGAAGGTATCTAGTGAACTCCTTTATGGCTTTGGCATTTCAAGAGGCACAAGAGGGCATAGACCAAGGTGAGGGTGGCCCCTTTGGTGCGGTGATTGTTAAAGATGGTGAAGTAGTGGCTTCTGGCCATAATGAGGTCTTGAAAACTAATGATCCCACCGCACATGCTGAGATGGTGACCATAAGAAAGGCATCGGCCAAGCTTAAAGCTTTTCACTTGCAAGGGTGTACACTTTATGTTACCGGTGAACCCTGTCCCATGTGCTTTTCTGCCATACACTGGGCCCATCTGGATGCGGTCTACTATGTCACTACCAAAAGAGAGGCAGCAGCGATAGGTTTTGATGATACCTTGATCACAGAGATCATACTTGGTAAACAGAGAGACACTATACCTTTTGTCCATACTCCCCATACAGAAGGTCAAAAACTTTTAAACAGGTGGAGAAGCAGTCTTAAACACAAACTGTATTGAAGCCTTCTTTTGCATCTATACTACTAAAAGTGTTAGACCAAGTATTTGCTGCCTAGAATTATAGAGTCGGTCAGGTCTTATGATATTACTTTGAACTGTCTCTCTTGCCACTAGCATGATTTTCTATGGCATTGTCAAGTAACGCAGAGTTAAAGGCTTTTTGATACGTTCTGATCTTATGATAGAAAACCCCAAAAGTAATTAAAGCAGTGGCGTCATAGATGTGAATAGGATGTGTGTTTTCATCTAAGATGTAGGGTAATACAAAAATTCTAAACAGTAACAAAATTCCAAATATTGCTATTTGAACATAATCCTGTGTCTCAACCAATTGATTTTGGTTTTTGTCCCAAAATATGTTTGATGTCATACTTCTTTCGATCGCTCCGAGACCAATTCCTACAAAGAAATATAAAATATAGTAAAAAGGGATGTTATAGTGAAAGGAGTCGTAGATCACACTGATAAAGATAGAGATCAAGATCAAAACATATATTTTCCTTTTGGTACGGATCTTTTTAGTCTGTAACTGTGCTTTGATCTTTCTATGTGGCATCTGAAACCTTTTCAATTACTAAGAATTTTAACACAACATTATAATTTTTCCATTCCAGCTCAACAGACTAAAAGAGTTGATGATGAAACGCTTGGATCAAAGTATGTAGTAAATCCTTTATAGATGATACCTAGTGTGTCATAAAGTTACATCTATCATACAAACAGACAGACTAAATCTATAGTATTCTCCTAGAGCAGGCATATCTTTGTACTTGTAGCATTTATACACAGTTCAAAAATAAATATGTTTACTTTTGTAACACCCATCTTTTTGTTTGGTAAATCTTAGTTATAATTTACAAAATTTTTAAACAAGGGTTATACATGGCTTTTTTAGAAGACTACAAAGCACACGTTGCTGAGCGCAAGACTTTAGGCGTACCTCCACTACCATTGACGGCAGAACAGACTGCAGAACTGATCGAACTGATCAAGGCTGACTGTACTGATGAGCTGCTTGAGCTTTTGACAAACCGTGTATCTCCGGGTGTTGATGACGCTGCTTATGTAAAAGCTGCTTTCTTGAACGATGTTGCTGCTGAAAACCACGCTGTAGACTGCATCGCTCCGGAGCAGGCTGTTCAGATGTTGGGAATGATGCTTGGTGGTTACAACGTCAAACCTCTTATAGATGCACTAAGCTCCAAAAACGACAAAGTCGTAGCAGAAGCTATAGAAGCACTTTCTCATACCCTTCTTGTATATGATGCGTTCAACGATGTTGAAGAGCTTCACAAAGCTGGTAATGCAGCAGCGACTGAAGTGTTGACTTCATGGGCAAATGCTGATTGGTTTACAGGTAAAGAGCCTCTTGCCGAAGAGATCACAGTAACTGTCTATAAAGTTCCTGGTGAGACAAATACAGACGACCTTTCTCCAGCATCTGAAGCATTTACACGTTCAGACATTCCACTTCACGCGAACTCTTTCCTTGTAAACAGAATGGAAAAGCCACTTGAGACGATCGCAGAGCTTAAGGAAAAAGGTCACCCTCTCGCTTATGTTGGTGATGTTGTGGGTACAGGTTCTTCACGTAAGTCTGGTGTTAACTCTGTTCAGTGGCACATGGGTGTTGATATCCCAGGTGTTCCTAACAAGCGTACTGGTGGTGTTGTTCTTGGTGATATCATCGCGCCTATCTTCTTTGCAACATGTGAAGACTCTGGTGCACTTCCACTTGAGCTTGATGTTTCTAAGATGGAAACTGGCGACGTTGTAACGATCTACCCTTATAAAGGTGAGGCACACAAAGATGGTGAGTGCATCGCTACATTTAAACTTAACCCTAACACCATTACTGATGAAGTACGTGCGGGTGGTCGTATTCCATTGATCATTGGTCGTGGTCTGACTTCTAAGGCACGTGGTGTTCTTGGTCTTGGTGCTTCTGACGCATTCTTGACTGCTGAGCAGCCTGCTGATACTGGTAAAGGTTTCACACTTGCACAAAAGATGGTAGGTAAGGCTTCTGGTCTTGCTGGTGTTCGTCCAGGTATGTATGTTGAGCCAGAGATGAGTACGGTTGGTTCTCAAGATACCACAGGTCCAATGACACGTGACGAGATCAAAGAGCTTGCAGCACTTGGTTTTAACGCTGACTTGGTTCTTCAGTCTTTCTGTCATACAGCGGCTTATCCTAAGCCATCAGACGTTATCATGCACCACAAACTCCCTGACTTTATTGCGAACCGTTCTGGTGTTGCACTACGTCCTGGTGATGGTGTTATCCACTCATGGTTGAACCGTATGGTCCTTCCAGACACAGTAGGAACAGGTGCTGACTCGCATACACGTTTCCCTCTAGGTATCTCTTTCCCTGGTGGTTCTGGTGTTGTTGCATTTGCTGCAGTTACGGGTTCTATGCCTCTTACGATGCCTGAGTCAGTTCTTGTACGTTTCTCAGGTGAGATGCAACCAGGTATCACACTACGTGACCTTGTAAATGCGATCCCTTACCAGGCGATCCAAGATGGTCTCTTAACAGTTCCTAAAGCCGGTAAGAAGAACATCTTCGCTGGTCGTATCTTAGAGATCGAAGGACTTCCTGATCTTAAGGCTGAGCAGGCATTTGAGCTTTCTGATGCTTCTGCTGAGCGTTCTGCTGCGGCATGTACTGTACTTCTTAACACAGCACCTGTTGAAGAGTACCTTAAGTCAAACGTTACACTTCTTGAAGCGATGATCGAAGATGGTTACGAAGACAAAACAACGATAGCACGTCGTGTTGGTAAGATGAAAGAGTGGTTGGCTAACCCATCACTTATGAAACCAGATCCTGATGCAGAGTACGCAGCCGTGATCAACATCGACCTTAACACTATTACTGAGCCTATCCTTGCTTGTCCTAATGATCCAGACAACGTGAAACTTCTTTCTGAAGTTGCTGGAACAAAGATCGACGAAGTCTTCTTGGGTTCATGTATGACAAACATCGGTCACTATCGTGCGGCAGGTGAAGTGATGCGTGGAGAGACTGAAAATGCAGTTGAGAAGTTCTGGATCGTTCCACCGACTCGTATGGATGAGCAGCAGCTTATCAACGAAGGTTACTACGATGTGTTTAAAGAGATCCAGGCACAGACTGAGGTTCCAGGTTGTTCACTCTGTATGGGTAACCAGGCGTCTGCACGTCCTAACTCTACAGTGTTCTCAACATCAACACGTAACTTCGACAACCGTCTAGGTAAGGGAACTCAAGTCTATCTTGGTTCTGCTGAGCTTGCTGCGGTATGTTCTAAGCTTGGTCGTATCCCTACACCAGCTGAGTACATGGACATTGTTCCTGCTAAGATCGAAGGTAAAGAGGACAAGATCTATAAGTACCTTAACTTCAACGAGATCGACGGTTACCATCTTGAGGCGCGTAAAGCTGCTGAAGAGAAATATGGTGTTACTGTTAAGCCAGTATAATTTAAACCGCTTTTTTAAGGGTATGGCTTTTGCCATATCCTTTACCTCTACACCCTTCTGACAGAGACACTTTACCCCTCAAAAAACTTGCATTTTCTATACTATATAGATATCATATAAGCAAAAAAATGGACATCAATGAGATCTATCGCTATTTATACTATTTTACTGACACTTTTGGTGGGTTGTTCTGAGCGTGAACCTGAACATCTTATTATCTATGAAAAGACACTGCCTTCAAAAAATGGACTCTTTTATAAAGAGTGCGGTTTTTTAGATGACACAGGGTGTGTAGATGAAAATGAGTATATAACGCTTTTTCCCTCTTATTCTTTTAGAGACAGTAACAGTAGTGAGGTGGTTTTAAAAATTCGGGGTTGGATCTATGAGTCTGATGCCAATGTTGCGACACGTTTTACTTTTTTATCACTACTTGAGACACAGATCGAAGAAGAAGTAGTTGAACCTGATGATATACAGAAACGCATTGATCCTTTTTTAACTCAGAGTGAGTCAGGTGAGGAGATCAGTGTACAGATAGGGAAGTATTTTTATGACTTGACACCTTCTATAAGTTCTGGAAACTTTGAGGGTGAGATTCGTATGAGCGAAGATGACTACCTAAGTGTTTTAGAGACCCAAGAGAACAACACTTCATTAAAATATCGCGTGATCCTGACAGAAGATGACCCTCGTATTATAGAAGGTTCACTCCCTCTTATTGCTGAAGATGCTACTTTGGTTATTTCCGATGTGGATGATACGATCAAGGTCTCAGAAGTCTATGTCTCTGAGTCAAGACTTCTGGCTAATACCTTTTACAACACACCAGAGCCCGTACCTGGTATGGTACAGGGATATCAGGATATCAAAGAGCAGTATGCTAACGTTAATTTCTTTTATGTCTCTGGGAGTCCTAAGCAGTTGTTTGACACCATAGAGAGTTTTATTATAGACAGTGGTTATCCAGAGGGTGCGGTCTATCTTAGAGAATTTGTTCTGAGTCCGGTGGCCTCGGAGTTATATGACTTTTTTGATGACAATGCTTCTTATAAACATAAAGTAGAAGCTATTACAAGTATTATAGATGATTTTCCTCTTGCCAATGTGATGTTAATAGGAGATACGGGAGAGAAAGATCCTGAGGTCTACAGTTATATTCAAAAGCAGTATCCAAGTCAGGTACAGACAGTCTATCTACAAAATGTGAGTGATGAGAACCTGACGAACAGCAGGTTTAATGGTCTATTTGACACTTCTACAGTAGAAGTACAACTTCTTGAGCGTGTTGTAGAATAGAGGATAGGTTCTTTAGTCTTTGATGATATCAAAGTCTAAAGGGATCTCTGCTTTAAAACGTTGATCGTCGATCTTTTGGTTGATCTTCTCTTGGGTGAAGACGATGCCAACCTGGTTGTCAAATGCGTCACTAAAGTGAATCGACTTTATCCTTTTGCCTGAGAAGTAGATCTCATACTCTTTTTCATGGTATGTCGCTACATAATGATCTTTTGAGACCTTGACAGCAGAAGATAAAATGGCAAGGATGTCTATACTGTTGTCGAGCTTTTTAATAATAGCCTGTTCAAGTTCAGGTTCCACTACAGTCACCTCTTTATCAACGATGTAAACACTCTTCTCTATAGGCTCCACATAGTGCCATTTTGCCATGTTTGGACGTTTGGCCAACATGTTTCCTTTGTAGGTCAGAGTACTGTTTTTATCATCGGTGATGGTCTGTGTAAAGTCAGCCTGCATGGTTGTCATATTTTCGCCAATGGCAAAGAGGGATGTACTCAAGAGTAGGGTACTAAAAAGTAAACGCATTGATATCCTTTAAATAGAAACATGATTATAACGGAAAGTGGTAACATTTTTCATTTATATTGTTTAATATAAAGACACTTTTGCTACCTCTATGAGGGCTTTCATAAAAAGTATAGTAATGCTAAGATATAATCCTAGCGAATATAGAGCACCTCTAAAAACTTTAGCCCGTTACAGACCAGACCTAAACATCTCAGATGCTACTAACTAGGTAGCCAGGTTGGACTAGTTTTTAGTGGTTCCCTACACTCAAATCTCAATTTAGAAGATGGATAAAAACAACCATGATTCAAACAGCTTTCGGAAAAATATTCGGTACACAAAACGATAGAGAACTTAAAAAATATAAAAAGCGTGTCAAGCAGATTAACGCTTTAGAAGAGCAGTATGCAGCACTGAGTGATGAAGAGTTACAGGCAGCATTTGAAAAGATCAAAGAGGCCGTGCTTGCAGAAGAGAAGACGCTGGACGATGTCTTGGTAGAATCTTTTGCTATGACACGTGAAGCGAGCAAACGTACACTCAACATGCGTCATTATGATGTGCAAATGGTGGGTGGTATGGTGCTTCATGAAGGACGTATTGCTGAGATGAAGACAGGTGAGGGTAAGACATTGGTCGCGACGCTTCCTGTTGTGCTCAATGCTATCAAAGGCAAGGGTGTCCATGTTGTCACTGTAAATGACTATCTGGCCTCTCGTGATGCAAAAGAGTTGGAGCCTTTATATAATTTCTTAGGTCTAAGTGTTGGAACTATCTTGGAGACAGGACATGATCCTATGGCAAAGATCGCTGGATATCAGGCTGATATTACCTATGGTACTAACAATGAGTTCGGTTTTGACTACTTACGTGACAACATGAACTTTTCCAAAGAACAGATGGCACAACGTGGACATCACTTCGTTATAGTTGATGAAGTAGACTCCATTTTGATCGATGAAGCACGTACACCACTGATCATCTCTGGTCCGGTAGAACGTACTCTAGAAAACTATGAGCGTGCCAACAAGGTCGCCTTAGCTATGGAAAAAGATGTCGACTTTACGGTTGATGAAAAAGACAAAATCATTTTGACTACAGAAGAGGGAATTGCCAAAGCCGAGAAGCTTTTTGGTGTTGAAAACCTATATGCAATTGAAAATGCAGGACTCTCTCACCATATGGACCAAGCATTAAAAGCAAACTACCTTTTTGTTAAAGATGTTGACTATGTTGTAAACAATGGTGAAGTTGTGATTGTTGATGAGTTTACAGGTCGTTTGAGTGAGGGACGTCGTTTTTCAGAAGGTCTGCACCAGGCATTAGAAGCAAAAGAGGGTGTTGTTATTAAAGAAGAGACACAGACCCTTGCCGACATTACTTTCCAAAACTACTTTAGAATGTATGACAAGTTAGCAGGTATGACGGGTACAGCACAAACAGAGGCAACTGAGTTTTCACAAATTTATTCTCTTGACGTTGTCTCTATCCCAACTAATGTTCCTGTTATACGTGATGATCAAAATGATCTCATCTATAAAACAGAAGAAGAGAAGTTTGAAGCGGTCATTGCTGAGATCAGGGAACTTGCTAAGGTAGGACGTCCGGTTCTTGTTGGTACTGCCTCTATCGAGAAGTCAGAACTGCTGCATGAACTGCTCAAAAAAGAGAAGATCGCTCACACAGTACTTAATGCAAAGAACCATGAACAAGAGGGTGAGATCATTAAAAATGCCGGTGTAAAAGGCGCTGTGACCATTGCCACCAACATGGCAGGACGTGGTGTTGACATTAAGATATCTGATGAGATCAAAGAGCTTGGTGGTCTCTGTATTATTGGTACGGAACGTCATGAAAACCGCCGTATTGATAACCAGTTGCGTGGTCGTGCCGGTCGTCAGGGTGATCCAGGAAGTACACGCTTCTATCTTTCACTAGAAGACAGCCTTCTTCGCATCTTCGGCAGTGACCGCATTAAAAGCATCATGGAGCGTTTAGGTGTTGAAGATGGCGAGTATATCGAGTCCAAGATGGTGACACGTGCAGTAGAAAAAGCACAGAAAAAAGTGGAGAATCTTCACTATGAAGGGCGTAAAAACATTGTTGAGTATGATGATGTTGCCAATGAACAGCGTAAGATTGTTTATAAGTTCAGAAATGAACTGCTTGATGATGAATATGACATCAAGAGCAAGGTCGAGATGATCCGTGCTGAGTATGTAGAGATGATCCTGCATCGTGCCAACATCTTTGATGGTGGTACTCGTGAAGATTTTGACATCGAGCGTTTGAGTCTCAGTGTTAAAGAGGAGTGTAATCAGGATCTTGAGCTTGCCAGTTTGGAAGCAAAAGAGTATGAGGAACTGCTCGAAGCTGTTGAGACACAACTTCAAGCCGCTTATGAAGAGAAGATGTCGCAGGTACCAGAAGATGTACAACGCTCTATAGAACGTGAGATCTACCTTAAGACACTTGACAAATCATGGAGAGATCACCTTTACCAGATGGACTCTATGAAGACGGGTATTCGTCTACGTGCTTACAACCAAAAAGATCCTCTTGTTGAGTACAAAAAAGAGAGTTATAACCTCTTTACCGAGTTGGTTGAAGAGATCAAGTATGAGACGATCAAGACACTTCAGATCATTCAGTTTACCATGCAAAACCCTGAAGAAGAGGCTGCTGAACTTGCCCGTCAAAAAGAGATAGAGCAGAAACAGTTAGAGATGCAGATGCAATTGAACCATCAAGATAGCGAAGAGCCTCTTGTTTTAGACAAAAAAGTTGCACGTAACGACCCATGTCCTTGTGGATCTGGTAAAAAATATAAAAACTGTTGTGGCCAGAGTGGTCCTAAAAAAGGTGCTTTTGCAACTGCAAATGCTTAAACAATCTATTGTCCCTTATCTTGTCAAGCGCTTTTTGCGTTTTGACAAGGACCAACCTTTTATCTTTCTTTCTGCTCTGTTAGCCTTTACCGGTATTGCTGTCGGGGTTATGGTCTTAGTCGTTGCTATGGCTTTGATGAATGGTTTTGATAACGAGTTCAAAAAGAAGTTGACGGTGATGAACTATCCGTTGACCATCTACCCCCGTTTTTACGGTTCTGTCAATGAAGACCTTCTTTTTGACTTGGAACAGAAATTCCCTGATCTTGCAATGAGCCCTTATGTGACCTCTTCAGTTATTGCAAGAAGCGGTAGCGTCTTGGAGGGTGGATATCTTTTTGGTGTTGATTTTAAGTATGAAAAACGTGTCAACAGTGTCTTAAAAGAGGCATTAGGCGAAGAGAGTCCTAAGAAATTTGAAGTGGTCATTGGTAAATCGCTTAAAGATGAGTTTGACCTCTATATTGATGACAAACTTATCTATATCTTTACAGAGATGAATCCAGGCGGTCTTGCGGTTACACCTAAGCTAAAACGTTTCAAGATCAAGGGTATTTTTGACTCAGGCCTTACAGCTTATGATAAAGCCTATGCCTACACCACAATGGAGTCTATGCAGAAGATCATGCATCTGCCTCTCAACCAGTATGATGGTATTCATATCTACTCTGAACATCCTCAGGAGATCATAGAGTCTATCCGTGCAGTACTTCCAGTAGGTGCCAACATCAAAGGATGGTGGCAAGACAACATGAACTTTTTTGCAGCTTTGGAACTGGAGAAACGCTCTCTCTTTATAGTCTTGATGTTGATCATTTTAATTGCTGCCATTAATATTATCTCTTCGCTTTTGATGACGGTGATGAACCGACGAAGTGAGATCGCGCTTCTTATCTCTTTAGGTACCTCTGCAAGTGAGATACGTCGCGTCTTTCTTGCCTTGGGTATTGTGATCGGTATTGGTGGTATTTTCACAGGAGCGCTTTTAGGTTTGAGTGGTCTGTGGATCTTAAGCACCTTCGATCTAGTGACCTTGCCTGCTGATGTCTATCCGACTTCCAAGTTGGCACTTGACCTCAGTATGGTGGATTTCTTTTCGATTATGGGCGGGGCGTTTGTGATTGTGTTGCTGTCGTCTTGGTATCCTGCGAAAAAGGCCAGCGAGGTTGATGTCCTAACAGTCCTGCGCAACGAGTAGAAGTCTCATCTGCAGCACGATTTGCACTTCAGCGCACCACTCGACGCACAGCAGTGCGCTTTCGGGATTGCTTCAGCACAACTCGCACTACACCTGAGACTTCTACAAGTACAGTAACTTTTTAAGATGAGCTACTGCTATCTTTTCACTATTCACTATTCACTATTCACTATTCACTATCGCTCTTGATCTGTGAAATCTGCGTAATCTGTTGACAAACGCTCTTGTAGTGACATTTTTTACTTTTTGCTCTTTTTAGTTTTTTCCTCTTTATTCTTCTGGGCGTTTTCTATGGACTGTTTGGCTTTGTCTACGTAGTGTATAGGGAAGGTGAGGGTTCTGAAGAGGATGTTGAATGAACCGACACCTATGTCCTTGGCTAAGGTATTTTTAACCACTGGGTTATCCATAGGGCCTTTAAGCGTCATAGTGGTTGTGACAGTGTCTTCTTCTTTTCCTACCAGGATATAACCAAGTAGCGGGATCTTGGAGAGGTTGCTGGTGGCTTCTGTTACCAGTGAGGTCTCAAAGTCGACAGTTTGTGACTCTGTGTCGATGGTGCCTTTACCAAAAAAGTTCAGTTCAGGGGTATTGATGTGGAAGCCCTCTACATTCATGATGTGATCTTCATAAACAAATTTGGTATAGCCCTCTGTCACTTTTAGACCCTTGGCATTATAGTGCGGCAGTGAGAAGGTGACCAGGGCAGGGATGGTGTTAATAAGAGCAAACATATTGTTGATCGCTTTGTAGTCTTTGATGATGGTATTTTTAACCCGGATGATGCCTGTAAGCTTCTCTGGTTTGCCTGAGATGTAGAAACTGACCTCTCCGCCTTTAAATTCAGAGAACTCGGCGAGACTACTCATAAAGGTGTCGTCAAGGTGGTCTCCATAGATGTAGATCTCATGTTTATCATTAAACTCTAAAACGGCACCACCATTTTTTCCATGAACAAGTTGTGCTTTAAGGTCACTATTTTTGTACTGCAAAAAGATCTTGTCTGCAGGTGCACGTCTGTATTTATTGACATATAAAAAACTGTCTGAAAGTTCCAGGCTAATCTTGAAGTTTGACTTCTCTGTTTTCTCTTTTTCATCTGTGGGATGTTCGTTTATAAAGTCAAAAACAGGAAAAATACTTACACCGATTTTATTGGCTTTGATATCTAGAGAATTATGGTCGAGTTTGACATTAATGTCATCATTGAGATAGACATCTAAGAGACCATCTTTGAACTTTCCTGAAAATTTAATATGCTCGAATGCTTTGTTCTTTTTAACTAAGATAGGATAAGGGTAAGGGAAATAGCCATAAAGAGAGATACCTTTCTCTTTAAACTTGGATCGAAGATAAATAGCCCCTGAGGTGATATTGTACTCCTGAAGCAGTGGAGAGTAGGTAGAAAGGAGTTTTATGTTTTTGATCCCCATATTCCAACCACTATCATGCAGTGTAAATTTTAGGTTAAAGATTGGGACTTCTATAAGGTGCTCAAGCTTTTTGGGGTGGATGTAGATCTTGATATCTTTTTTTATCTCCAACAGAGGTGTTTCGCCTAAGGATGACTGTAGCGCTTGAAGTGTGATTTTCCCACTTCCATCAGAAAAGTTATATTTACCGGTTATAGTTGACTCTGCCACATCTTCTACATCTATATGTGCTGTATGGATGAGAAGAATCTTCTCTTTATAGGTGAAAAAAGAGGGTTTTAAAATAAAATTACTTTTATGAAATTTCCAACTAGAAGGCTGCATGGACTTAATGTGCAGTGCATCAGTATAGACGATGGAAAATGAGGTGTTGGTACTGTCAAAACTTAGTGCATTGTCTTGAAACTTGAGCAGATCGACCATGAGATGGGTTTGCAGTTCTTTGATATTGAAACGGCCTGAGACATAAGCCTGTGCCATCGATTTGACATTTATTAAGGTTGCGGGAATGTGCCCACTCAGTGTAGTAAATGAGAAGGGGGCAACAATAGATTCAACAGCAATCTCCTTCTTTCCAAAAGTCCAGTGACTTTTAGGTAGGACTACACGGTCATTTTTTGGGTTCATAATATAGTTAAAATGCAGTGGGTATTTTTCTGAAGCAGAGAAAAGAGTCTGACCTTTACCAAAATGAAGGTGGTTGAGATCAACATCGAAATCTCCTTTTTCTGAGACGGGATTAAATTTACCATGAACATCAACATTGATGGCATCATCAAGCAGTGAGGCATTAAGATTATAGATATCAACATCGGTGTTGTTTAGGTTTACTTTGACATTTTTTACAGTGATGTCAGTGTTAGAGAAGTTGAAAACTGATTTTCGAGTAGTAAATCCGCCATTAGCAGTGACAATAATATCTTGCAATGTGATCCAAATAGCCAGTTTGACATTGGTCTTTCCTGACTTTTGATAAAAAGGAAGTGCTATGTTATAACCTTTTAACCACGCAATGAGCTCAGGATTAATTGTAGCGGAAGTGTCTACATCGACTGTCAAAAGTGGATTGGCAGGATGTTCAAAATCTATCTTGACCCAGGTGGTTCCTCCTGGTTCACCATAAAATGTACCATTTCTAGGATAGACATAAAGAACCCTGTCTTTAAATGCCAGATCCACTTTAGGTGCATGTGCCGGCTCAAAACCAGGGGCAAACATATAGTCGACACCTTGGTAGCATGCTTTTATGTCTATTGTGTCCAAGATAGATATAGGATCATCATAGAGAAGTGTGCCTCGCATATACTCAATGTTGAGTTCGTCACCTACGAGGTAGTCAGCGATCCACGGCTCGATCAAGGGGCCTAAATTAAAGACTTTTACGAGGGGGTCTATATCTTTGGTGATAGGCTTACTATTTTTACTCCAAAACTTCAAAGATTCCCTGTCTGCTAACAAAAGTATATGTAAAGGGAGCACATCAGCAAGGGTTGTGTTGATGTCACCATATAGGTGTTGTGCATTGGTATCGGCGACGAGGGTACCGCTGAGAGTGGTTTTCGTAGAACTTTCCGATAACTCCTTGATATCTACTTTGACAAGATGATCATTCATGTCGATCATAGCAACGAGTTTGAGGGTAGGCCCATGGAGTTCGACATAGCCGTTATGGTGTTCACTGTAACTAAAAGTAGCATTGACGTCGTTGACTACAATACGACGGACTTGAACATCAGAGAAGAGCGAGTTGAGAAGGTGAACTTGTTTGAGTATTCTTTTAGCATCGATACTTTTAAAATTGAACTTACTTTGAGTGTTACTTTTTGTAATTTTAATAGAATCGATATTAACAGCAATCTTTTCATCCCACTTTATGTATAATTGCTCGATTTGTAGACCGGGCAAGATAAGTTTGTCTAATTTCAGACCAATATGCAAAGTAAAATAGATTGAGAATAAAATGATAAATACGAGAATTAGCAAGTCAATGATGATAGAGTGGACTTTTGAGATAGTCTTTATAATTGTGGTGTCGTTCATGTACTACCTAAACTTAGGTCTAACGACCTCAAAAGTGCTATATGTGCCTCAAGGCTCAATAACAAAGATTATAACACACCTACAGAGAGAAAACGTTGACGTTTCACCTATAGATGCCTTTTTGATGCGTTTTATAGGGATGCCACAGCAGGGCTGGATCAACATAGGTGCCACACATCTGAACCATGCTGACTTTTTAAAGCGACTCTCTACGGCTAAAGCTGCCATGAGAAACATTACATTGATACCGGGTGAGACGACCTATATCTTTTTACAGCAGATGGCAGGAAAACTGGATCTTGATCATAAAACACTTTTAAAAGAGTTTAAAACACAGTCTCACTTTAAAGAGGGTGCCTTAGTCCCAGACACCTATAAACTTCCAAGAGGTATTACAGAACATGATGTTATAGCACTGCTTGTTGAACGCTCTCGTACCAAGCAACAAGAGTGGTCTCAAAAGATCTTTGGAACCTATAATGAAGCGAAGTGGTATAAGTACCTAACATTGGCCTCTGTCATTCAAAAAGAGGCGGCTTCAGAAGAGGAAATGCCAATAGTAGGTTCGGTCATTCAAAATCGCATTAATAAAGGGATGAAGCTTCAGATGGATGGTGCGCTTAATTATGGGAAATTTTCACACATCAAGATCACCTCCAAACGTATACGTAGTGATAAAACAGCTTACAACACTTATAAGTACAAGGGTATTCCTGAACACCCTGTCTGTAATGTGAGCCTTCCTGCCATACGTGCAGCGATCTTTCCAGCAAAGACAGATTACCTTTACTTTATGAAAAACAAGCAGGGTAAACACGATTTTACACGTTACTATTCTACACATATTCGCAATATAAAGCGTGCTACTAAATGATACACTCATATTTACTTTGATGTGAATATGCTGTGAATAACTCATGATTTACATTTGAAGTGATAAAATGCTCTCATCTTAAAATATGAGGACACCTAATATGTCAAAAATCATTTGGTCAGTTATTGACGAAGCCCCAGCTCTAGCGACTTACTCGCTACTCCCTATCGTTAACGCGTTTACTCAAGCAGCAGGCGTTGAAGTCGTAACAAGTGACATCTCACTTTCAGGTCGTGTTCTTGCGGCAATGGGTCTTGCAAAAGACGAATTATCAGAATTAGGTAAGGTCGTTCTTCAAGAAGATGGAAACATCATCAAACTTCCAAATATCTCTGCATCTGTAGGTCAACTTAAAGAGTGTATTGCAGAACTTCAGGGTCAAGGTTATGATATTCCTGATTATCCAGAAAACCCAGCAAACGATGCTGAAAAAGCGACACAGACTAAATACTCAGCATGTTTAGGTTCTGCGGTTAATCCTGTATTACGTGAAGGTAACTCTGATCGCCGTGTTGCTGCAGCAGTTAAGAAGTATGCACAAAACCACCCACACCGTCTTAAAGCATTCTCTGACAACTCTAAAGCTTATGTTGCACACATGGCAGGTGATGGAGACTTCTACGGTAATGAGAAGTCTGTGACTATGGATAAGGCTCAAAAAGTAACGATCGCACTTAACGGTAAAGAGCTTAAGACGATCGATGCACTAGACAAAGAGATCTTAGATGGTACTTACATGTCAGTTGCTAAGCTTAAGACTTTTATTGCGAAAACGATCGAAGATGCTAAGAAAAATGGCGTACTATGGTCTATCCACCTTAAAGCAACAATGATGAAGATCTCTGATCCTATTATGTTCGGTCATGCCTTTACAGTATTTTTTGCGCCAGTATTTGAAAAATATGCAGATACATTTGCAGAATTAAAAGTCAACCCTAACCAGGGTATGTCTGACTTAGAGATGAAGATCGCAGGTC
The DNA here is from genome assembly GCA_015493495.1 of Helicobacteraceae bacterium. Lineage (GTDB taxonomy): Bacteria > Campylobacterota > Campylobacteria > Campylobacterales > Sulfurimonadaceae > Sulfonitrofixus. Next base: position 16,581 of record WGDB01000049.1, read on the forward strand.
ACCCACAAGAAGCTGAGATCAAAGCAGCATTCCAAGCTATTGTCGAGTCTGATAACCCAGAGATCGCTATGGTTGACTCTGACAAAGGTACAACAAACTTCAACGCTTCTAACGATGTTATTATCGATGCGTCTATGCCAGTTGTTGTACGTGAAGGTGGTAAGCAGTGGAACCGTAAGGGTGATGCAGTAGAGTGTGTTGCAGTCATCCCTGACTCAACTTACGGTCTTTTCCATGAAGAGATGGTTGCAGACTGTGTTAAAAACGGACAGTACGACGTAACGACTATGGGTTCAATGGCTAACGTTGGTCTTATGGCACAAAAAGCAGAAGAGTACGGTTCTCACCCAACTACATTTGAACTTGCAGAAGCAGGTAAAGTAACTGTTACTGCTGAAGACGGTACAGAGCTTATGAGCTTTGAGTGTGAAAAAGGTGATATCTGGAGAATGTCTCGTGCAAAAGACATTCCGATCAAAGACTGGGTACGTCTGGCCGTAGAACGTGGTCAGATCGAAAAAGTGCCTGTTATCTTCTGGTTGGATGAAAACCGTGCACACGATGCTGAGATGATCAAGAAAGCTAAGACTTACCTTGCAGACCTAGACACTACAGGTCTAGACATTCAATTCATGGATGTTACTGCTGCAACACGTTTCACAAATGCACGTGTTCGTAAAGGTGAAAACACTATCGCTGTAACAGGTAACGTTCTTCGTGACCACTTGACAGACATGTACCCGATCTTGGAGCTTGGAACATCTGCTAAGATGCTTTCTATCGTTCCATTGTTAGCTGGTGGTGGTCTTTATGAGACTGGTGCTGGTGGTTCTGCTCCTAAGCACGTTGATCAGTTCCTTGCTGAAGGTCACCTTCGTTGGGATTCACTAGGTGAGTTCTTGGCACTGGCTGAGTCTTTACGTTTCTTAGGTCAAAAACATTCAGATGCAAAACTTGCAGCACTAACTGCTGCACTAGATGTGGCAAATGATGGTTACCTTTCAAACGACAAGGCGCCTTCACGTAAATGCTGTGAGCCAGATAACAAAGCGTCTCACTTTTATGTAGCACAGTACTGGGCAGAGGCACTCTCAAAAGGTGCTGATGCAGAACTTGCTGCTAAATTCGCTCCAGTGGCTAAGGCATTGAGCGAAAACGAAGATAAGATCATCGCTGAGCTTATCGCTTCTGAAGGTTCTGCTAAAGATATCGGCGGATACTACAAACCAGATATCGCAAAAGTGACAGCAGCAATGCGTCCTTCTGCAACTCTTAACGCAATCATCGACGCTATCTAGTGTTGACTTCCAAAGGGTTCGCCCTTTGGTCCCTTCTACAATAAAACATTAACTTTCTCTTTTTAGCTAACTATAGCTAGCTAAAAACCGAGAGTTACCCAAAGGACAGATATGGCAAGTAAAGTCACAGTAATTGGTACAGGTAATTTTGGTTCAACAGTAGCATTCATCTTAGCAATGCGTGGTTCATGCCACGAGGTTGTATTGAGAGGGCGTAACATTAATGTAGCTAAGGGTAAAGCTTTAGATATGTCTCAAGCAGCGAACGCGGCAAGAGAGCACACTGTTGTCAGAGCGGCAGAAGGCCCTGAAGATATGGCCGGTAGTAAGGTCGTTGTTATCACAGCGGGCGCACCGAGAACACCAGGTATGAGTCGAGATGATCTTCTTACTAAAAATGCAGAGATCGTTAAAAAATATGCACTTGAGATCAAAGAGTATGCTCCAAATTCAATCGTTGTTGTTGTGAGTAATCCTCTTGATGTTATGACCTATGTTGCAGCTAAGTATACAGGTTTTCCTAGAGAGCGAGTACTTGGTATGGCCGGTATCTTGGATGCGGCAAGAATGGCACACTTTATCTATGAAAAGCTAGGCTATGGAGCCGGACAGATCCGCGCAACTGTTATGGGTGGTCATGGTGATACGATGGTACCACTTCCTAAGTTTACAACCGTAGCAGGTGTTCCTATTGACGACTTACTAGACTCAGAAGAGATTGGTGAGATTGTTAAAAAGACACGTGAAGGTGGCGCACAGATCGTTAACCTTCTTGGTGATGGCTCTGCTTATTATGCACCTGCAAAATCAACAGCAGTGATCGTAGACGCTATTTTGAAAGACACCAACCAAATCCACTCTTGTGCACTGATGCTAGAAGGTGAGTATGGTTATAAAGACATCGTAAGCGGTGTTCCTGTTATGATCAGTGAAGATGGTGCAGAGCAGGTGATCGAAATGACCCTTAAAACACTTCAAAAGACACGTTTTAAAAACTCTGTTGCTTCAGTACAAGAGATGGTCGACGCCTTGTACAGCAATGGATTCTTTGATGATTTGGAGGAGAAGTAAGCATGGGTAGAAAAGTAGGTATAGTCGGCGCTGGCGCCGTAGGTGCAACAGCAGCATATACACTGGCAATGCTGGGTACATGTGATGAGATCGTTCTTTTTGACATCGCAGAGGGTGTGGCTAAAGGTAAGGCGATAGACATCGCACAAGCAACCTACTACGCACCACAAGACACTTTGATCACTGCAGCAGAAGCGCCAAGTGATATTAAAGATTGTGATATCGTTATTGTGACAGCAGGTGTGCCTCGTAAAGGTGACATGACCCGTGCAGACCTTTTGATGATCAATGCAAAGATTATCAAGCAAGTCGTCACAAACATCATGGAAAACTCTCCAAATGCTATCATTATCAGTGTTTCCAACCCTCTTGATGTGATGACCTATGTCATCAAGCAGATTACAGGGTGGCCAAGTAACCGTATCGTCGGTCTTGCTGGCGCACTGGATGGTTCTCGTATGGCTTACCAGATCAAAAAGCTAACGGGTCTTAGCAACCGTCAGACAGGTTCTCTTGTTATTGGTGATCATGGTGAAAACATGATCCCTCTGCCTCATAAAGTTCATGTAGGTGATGTGCCTTTAACAGAGCTTATAGACCAAAGCGAAATGGAAGGGATCATCGAGCGTACACGTTTCGGTGGGGCTGAGATCGTTAAACATCTGGGGACTTCGGGTTACTATGGCCCAGGACGTGCGATTACTCATATGGTAGAAGCGATTTTAAACGACAATAAAACGGTTGTTTCATCTTCTGTTATCTTAGAAGGCCAGTATGGTTATGACAATGTAGCTGTTGGCGTTCCTGTCGTTTTGGGTAAAAACGGAGTAGAAAAGGTGATAGAACTCGATTTGGATGCAGAAACTAAAGAGAAATTTGCGCTTTCAGTTAGCTCTATTAAAGATGGTATTAAAATACTGCAAGATAACAATTTTTTCGAGGAGAAATAATCAATGGCAACACGTATAGAACATGACACAATGGGTGAGATCGAAGTACCATTAGACGCGTATTGGGCGGCACAGACACAGCGCTCGATTCAAAACTTCAAAATTGGTGAAGAGAAGATGCCGTACGAGATCACTCGTGCATTCTCTTATCTTAAAAAAGCAGTAGCACTTGTTAACAACGATCTGGGCAAACTGGATGCGGACAAAGCAAACGCTATCGCTCAGGCAGCAGACGACATGTTGGCTGGAAAACTCGATGGTAACTACCCTCTAGTAGTATGGCAGACAGGTTCAGGTACACAGTCGAACATGAACAACAACGAGGTTCTTGCAAACCGTGCTACTGAGATCCTTGGCGGTGACTTCCGTAAAGAGAAACTGGTGCATCCTAATGATGATGTTAACAAGTCTCAGTCATCAAATGACACTTATCCTACAGCACTTCATGTCGCATCTGTTATCGCAGTGGAAGAGCAACTTCTTCCAGCGATCGCAAAACTTAAGGGTACACTTCAGGCAAAAAGCGATGCCTTCTCTGACATCGTAAAGATCGGTCGTACACACCTTCAAGATGCAACACCACTAACACTTGGTCAAGAGATCAGTGGTTGGGTTGAGATGCTTAACAAGTGTGAAAAGATGGCAAAAGATTCACTAGAGGCAGTTCGCGAACTGGCACTTGGTGGTACTGCTGTTGGAACAGGTCTTAATGCACACCCTGAACTTGGTGAAAGAGTGGCAGCGAAGCTTTCTGAGCTTACCGGCCATGACTTTATTACAGCACCAAACAAATTCCACGCACTTACATCTCACGATGCTCTAGTCTACTCACACGGTGCACTTAAAGCATTGGCTGCAGACATGATGAAAATCGCTAATGATGTGCGTTGGTTGGCATCAGGTCCACGTTGTGGTCTTGGTGAGATTGAGATCCCTGCCAATGAGCCGGGTTCTTCTATTATGCCAGGTAAGGTCAACCCTACACAATCAGAAGCAGTGACTATGGTCGCTTGTCAGGTTATGGGTAACGATGCAGCGATCGGTTTTGCAGCGTCTCAAGGTAACTTTGAGCTTAACGTTTTCAAGCCGGTTATCGCTTATAACTTCTTACAGTCTGTAAGACTTCTAAGTGACTCTATTACATCATTTAATGATCATGCAGCCGTAGGTATCAAACCTGTGAATGCCAGAATCGATCATTTCTTGCATGATTCATTGATGTTAGTCACAGCACTTAACCCGTACATTGGTTATGAAAATGCTGCAAAGATCGCTAAAACAGCACACGCAAACAACTCAACGCTTAAAAAGACAGCGGTAGAACTTGGCTTCTTGACAGAAGAGCAGTTTGACGAGTATGTAAAACCAGAAGAGATGATCGCGCCTAAGGCGTAGCGTTTCCATTTTAAATCAAGGAGAGTAGATGAATATTCACGAGTATCAGGCAAAACAGATTTTTAAAAAGTACGGCGTTCCGACACCTAAAGGAATTATGGTAGAGAGCGTTAAAGATGCAGTTGCTGCAGCAGAACAATTGGGCGGTCCTATTTGGGTTGTAAAAGCACAGATCCATGCAGGTGGACGTGGTCTTGGTGGCGGTGTTAAACTTGCTAAGACATTAGAAGAAGTTGAGTCACTTGCTGACGAGATCCTTGGTATGACTTTAGTGACACACCAAACAGGTCCAGAGGGTAAGCTTGTTCAAAAACTTTACATCGAAGATGGTGCAGACATCAAGTCTGAGTACTATCTTTCTGTTGTTCTTGATCGTAAACTTGAGATGCCACTTATCATGGCTTCTACTGAGGGTGGAATGAACATCGAAGATGTTGCTGAAAACACTCCTGAGAAGATCGTTACCGTTCCTGTTGATCCATCTATCGGTTTCCAGGGCTTCCATGGTCGTGAACTTGCATTTGGTCTTGGTCTTACAGACAAGGCAGAGCAGAGCAACATGATCAAACTTGCTAGTAAACTTTTCAAACTTTACATGGAAAACGATGCTGAGATGATCGAGATCAATCCATTGATCAAGACAGGCAAGGGCGAATTCATGGCGCTTGACGGTAAAATGGGCTTTGACAACTCTGCTCTTGGACGTCACCCGGAGATCGCTGAGATGCGTGACCTTACAGAAGAAGATCCTGATGAAGTCGAAGCAGCTAAGTATGGTCTTTCATATGTAGCGCTTGATGGAGAGATCGGTTGTATGGTAAATGGTGCTGGTCTTGCGATGGGTACTATGGACACGATCAACCACATGGGTGGAACACCTGCTAACTTCTTGGACGTTGGTGGTTCTGCTAATGCTGAGACAGTGGCTAAAGGTTTTGAGATCATTCTTAAAAACCCTAAAGTCAAGGCTATCTTCGTCAACATCTTTGGTGGTATTGTTCGTTGTGACCGTATTGCTAACGGTATTATTGAAGCGACTAAGATCACTGACGTTAACGTTCCTGTTATCGTTCGTCTTGATGGTACAAATGCACCTGAGGCAGCAGAGATTCTTAAAAATGCAAACATCGCTAACTTAATTGTTGGTGACGATCTAGGTGACGGTGCGGCAAAAGCTGTAGCGGCAGCGAAAGGAAACTAATTTATGTCAATTCTAGTAAACAAAGATACAAAAGTAATCGTTCAAGGTTTCACAGGTAAAGAGGGTTCTTTCCATGCCGAGCAGTGTTTGGATTATGGTACTAAGATCGTTGGTGGTGTGACACCTAACAAGGGTGGTCAAACACACTTAGGTCAGCCAGTTTTTAACACTGTTGATGAAGCTGTCAAGACGACAGGTGCTACGGTTTCTATGATCTTCGTTCCACCAGCATTTGTTGGTGACGCAGTGATGGAAGCGGCAGAAGCAGGCATTGAACTTGCAGTAATTATTACTGAAGGTGCACCGGTTAAAGATATGCAAATGGCTAAGGCTTACGCAACTAAGCACGGCATGATGACGATTGGGCCAAACTGTCCTGGTATCATCACTGCTGAAGAGTGTAAGATCGGTATCATGCCAGGTATGATCTTCAAAAAAGGAAATGTTGGACTGATCTCTAAGTCTGGTACATTGACTTACGAAGGTGCTAACCAGGTTTGTAACGAAGGTTTCGGAATTACAACAGCAGTTGGTATTGGTGGAGACCCGATCATTGGTCTTTCATACAAGCAGATCCTTCCTATGTTCGAAGCAGATCCAGATACTGAATGTATCGTTATGATCGGTGAGATCGGTGGTGACCTTGAGATCCAAGCGGCAAAACTGATCAAAGAGCAGATCACTAAACCAGTGGTTGCATTTATCGCAGGTCAAACTGCACCAAAAGGTAAAACAATGGGTCACGCTGGAGCGATCGTTTCTGGTTCAGCTGGTACTGCTAAAGAGAAGATGGAAGCATTAGAAGCAGCAGGCGTTACAGTTGTTGTTTCTCCTGCAGAGATCGGTGCAGCTGTTACTAAGGCAATGGCTAAAAAGTAGTAAGCTAGAAGCGCAACTTTTGGTAACACTGAGTTGCTAGTGTGAGCCTCATAAAGTAACAATTGGTTACATCATGAAGCGCAATCAGCACACTTCATAGCGCTGTTATGAAAACTTGGATATTCTCTTTGCATAAGAGATTAGCACGATTAATTCTTAGTCGAAAAGTTTTCGAGAAACAATGATGCGATCTAGGTCGTACTTTAATTTAGGAGATAAAATGGCAGCAAGTCCAATGGTAAACCCTGGTGATCAACCAGTATGGGTAAATACAGACAACTGTAAAGCGTGTGATATTTGTGTATCGGTATGTCCTTCAGGCGTACTTGGTATGAGATACGAGTCAACATCAACTTTGGGTGCAATGATCTCTATTGATCATCCTGAAGCGTGTATTGGATGTAACGAGTGTGAACTTACATGTCCTGACTTTGCTATTTATGTAGCTGACAAACAAGAGTTTAAAGCAGCTGGTCTTAGTTTTGCTAAACTTACTGATGATGCTAAAGCACGTCAAGAAAAAATTGTTGCAAACAATTATATGTCACTTAGTGAACAAGGAGTTAAATAATGGCAACTAGAGAAATAATTTCTACAGGTAATGAACTTGCTGCAATCGCAGCGGTTGATGCTGGTTGTATGTTTTTTGGTGGTTATCCACTAACACCTTCATCTGAAGTAATGCACGTTGTTTCTGACTTGCTTCCAGCAGTTGGCGGTGTGGCTATTCAAATGGAAGACGAGATCGGTGGTATCTGTGCCGTAATCGGTGCAGCTATGGTTGGTCAAAGAGCTCTTACAGCGACTTCAGGTCCAGGTATGAGTCTTAAAGCTGAGCAGTTAGGTCTTGCACAGATGGCAGAAGTTCCATTGGTATGTGTTAATGTTATGCGTGGTGGTCCATCAACTGGTCTTCCTACACGTGTATCTCAAGGTGATATCCTTCAGTCTAAAAACCCTTCACATGGTGACTACAAGTCTATCACTTTCTGTGCCGGTTCATTAGCTGAATGTTATACTGAAGTTGTTCGTGCGTTTAACGTTGCTGACCGTTTCATGCAGCCTGTTATCGTTCTTTTGGATGAGACTATCGGTCACATGCACGGAAAAGCAGACATCCCAACTGTTGAAGAAGTTAAAGCTGGGATCGTTCCACGTAAACAATTCACAGGTCCTGCTGAAGAGTACTTCCCGTACCAGTGTGAGCACGATGAGCCTGCAGTACTTAACAAGATGTATACAGGTTACCGTTACCACTTTACAGGTCTTCACCACGACAAAAATGGTTTCCCAACTGAGGAGATCGAGACGTGTCGTAAACTGATCCAACGTCTAGAGGATAAAGTTGCTCTACACGAAGATGAAGTTGAGTCTTATGAAGAGTTCATGATGGACGATGCAGAAGTTATGATCGTTGCTTACGGTTCTGTTTCTCTTGCAGCTAAAGAGTCTATTCGTCACTTACGTGCTGAAGGTATTAAAGCGGGTCTTTTCCGTCCAATTACTATCTGGCCAAGTCCAGCAGCTAAGATCAAAGAGTACACTGACAAGATTGAAAAAGTTGTTGTTGTTGAACTTAACATTGGTCAGTTCCACTCAGAAGTACAACGTGCTTCGTCTAGACTAGATATTGCTGGTCTATTTAAAGTTAACGGTAGAGCACTTTCTCCACATGAGATCGTAGCAAAAGTAAAGGAATTATAAGATGGCATTTAATTATGACAAATATTTAAGATTAGAGAAAATGCCAACACTATGGTGTTGGGGTTGTGGTGACGGTGTTATCCTTAAAGCATTTATTCGTGCTATCGATAAGATGGGCGTAAACCAGGACGACGTTTGTGTTGTTTCTGGAATCGGTTGTTCTGGACGTTTCAGTTCATATGTTGACTTCAACACAGTTCACACAACACACGGTCGTACTGTAGCTTACGCTACGGGTATCAAACTTGCACAGCCAGACAAACTTGTTGTCTGTGTTGCTGGTGATGGTGATGCACTGGCTATCGGTGGTAACCATACAATCCACGGTTGTCGTCGTAACATCGATATGACATTGTTGATCATCAACAACTTCATCTACGGTCTTACTAACTCACAGACATCACCAACAACACCTCAGGGTATGTGGACTGTTTCTCAAAAAGCGGGTAATATTGATCCGACTTTTGACACATGTGACTTAGCGATCGCTTCGGGTGCATCTTTTGTTGCACGTGAGACTATGCTTGAGCCAAAGAAACTTGAAAAGATCCTTATAAAAGCGATGCAACACAAAGGTTTCTCAATGATGGAAGTTCTTTCGAACTGTCACATTAACCTTGGTCGTAAAAACAAGATGGTCTCTGCTATGGAAAACCTTGCATGGATCGACAGCATCTCTATCTCTAAGAAGAAATACGATGCTATGAGTGAAGAAGAGCAGTTAAACCTTCTTCCACTTGGTGTTCTTAAACAAGACCTTGAAGTACGTGAGTACTGTGAAATGTATGACGAAATTAAAGCCGTACACCAAGGTAAGCGTAAGAAGATTACTCAAGACGACTTTACTAAAAAAATCTAAGGAGACACAATGAGCGATACTAAAACTTTAATGAGATTTACTGGTGTTGGTGGGCAGGGTGTTCTTCTTGCTGGTGAGATTTTTGCAGCTGCAAAGATCAAATCTGGTGGTTTCGGACTAAAAACAGCAACCTATACATCACAAGTACGTGGTGGACCAACTGTTGTTGATATCCAACTGGATGATGAAGAGATCTATTACCCATATGCAAATGATGGTGAGATCGGTTTCATGCTTTCTGTTGCACAGATGAGTTATGTTCTCTTTAAAGATGGTGTGCAGCCTGGTGGGACGATTGTTGTTGATCCAAACCTTGTACATCCAACTGATGAAGATCGTAAAAAGTGGAAGATCTATGAGATTCCTATTATTACGATCGCAAAAGAAGAGGTTGGTAATGTTATTACACAATCTGTTGTTGCACTTGCAATTGCAAATACAATGATGAATGCTATCGACAAACAAGTTCTTATCGATACTATGCTTTCTAAAGTACCTGCTAAAGTTCATGAAGTTAATAAAATAGCTTATGAACTAGGTGAGAAGTATGCTAAAGAAGCAATGGCTAAGGGTAACTCTTAACCATAATTAGCGGTTTCGGCCGCTTTTTTTTGATATATATTCTAATATTATATAATATTTTACTTCTTTTCCTCTATTTTTCCTCTAAGCAATATTTAGAGATATCAACGAGCCTTTGGCACTACTAATGTCTTCACATCTAAATATAGTCCATTCTCAAATATACACTCTTCGCATAATCCTTTTTAGTTTAATACATGAACTTTGTCTTTATTAATTGGGATTTAATGCGTTACGGAGGGTATGCTTTATAGATAATTGGTTATGATTACGCAGGTATCTCATGTGGTTGCTTGTAGCACTTGTTGCAAGAGGAAAGTCCGGGCTGCTGTAAGACAGGGTTCCATCTAACGGATGGCCGGCGTAAGTCGAGGGAAAGTGCAACAGAGAATAGACCGCCTGCCCATTTATGGAGTAGGTAAGGGTGAAACGGCGGGGTAAGAGCCCACCAGTTCCTTGAGTGATCTTGGAAGCTATGTAAACCCAACCTGGCAGCAAGAGACAGATGGTTAGCGTCTTACATTGCTATTGTCTCGCTAGAGCTATATAGTAATATATAGAGTAGATTAATTTCCACATCAACAAAACCCGGCTTATTGGGATACCT
>WGDB01000050.1 GCA_015493495.1 Helicobacteraceae bacterium
CCCGACAAGCGGGATCAAAAGCTACTTACGCAGCTGGAATGATAGAAACTTGCTTACGTGTTTTGTCTTTTCTTTCGAATACAACAACACCATCTACAAGAGCGTAAAGAGTATGATCTTTACCCATTCCCATGTTTTTACCTGGGTGAACTTTAGTTCCACGTTGACGGATAACGATGTTACCTGCACGTACTGTTTCACCACCAAATTTCTTAACACCTAATCGACGACCTGCTGAGTCACGATTATTCTGAGTACTACCTTGACCTTTTTTGTGTGCCATGTCTTTCTCCTAATTTAATTGTGCTTATGCAGCGATTTTAGTGATACGAACGCGAGTAAAATCACGACGGAAACCACGTTTAACTTTTGAATCTTTACGACGACGCTTTTTGAAGATGATCACTTTTTTAGCACGACCTTCGTTGATTACCTCTGCAGTTACTACAGCGCCTTCAACAAAAGGTGCTCCAACAACAAGCTCACCAGCGTTTACAGCTAGAACTTCTTTGATTTCTACAGTCTCTTTTGCAGCGAGGTCCATTTTGTCAAGAAGAAGAATATCGCCCTCTTGAACCTTATACTGCTTACCACCATTTTTAATGATTGCGTACATATATGTTTCCTTGTTTTAGTTAAGAGTCCTCTAAAAACGCTTAGTATCACAGACTAAACTCATCATCACAAGACTCTATCAACATGCACAAGGCAGATCAAAAAAGTTAACATTTGCAATGATCAGGTCAAGCCTGTAAAGAGAAGGCAAAAGCCCTCTCCGACACCAAGAGTTCATAAAGTACTCTTTTAGTCTTTGTCAGAGTAAACAGGTCACTCTGAGTAAAAGTTGGCGAATTATACCAAAAAGTTCTTTACGCTTACTTACGTTTTGTCATCTTGTCTTGTTTCTATCATCTCTACTTCTATATTTTCTATCTCGTTAGGTGTCGTCTGCTCATCTAATGCTTCTGAGGCAGAGATAGCCTTTATGAGATTTGCCTGATCTTCTTTAGAAAGCTTACCTTCTGCGATCGTATCTAGGACCTTCTCTGCTATACGTGTACGGGTCTCGCTCTCTTTATAACGAAAATACTTTTTTAAGTTGTCATTGTAAGCGATGAGTTTGTCTTCACGTTTTCGTTTCAGATAGTAATAGATAAAAAAAGCAATAATAATGATGATAAGTGCTAAGACTGCAAAAAGGTATTTTTTGAGTTCCAAGGCCTTCTCTGCTTCCGCTAAAGCTGTTTTTTGGCGCAGGACCTCAAGTTCTAAAGCTTTCTCTTTCTCTATCTGCTCTTTTTTAAGTGCATTTTCCAAAGCGATCTTCTCTAGCTCTTTAGAGTTCTCAAGTTGCACTTTTTTAAGTTCACTTTCAAGTTTCAACTGCTCGAGTTCTTGAGATTTTTCGATTTCTACTAAAGAGTTTTTATACTTTAACTGTGTTGCTTCCGCCTCTTTATGAGCCTTTAGCTTCATATTTTCATCTTGCAGTTGTTCCACTTTTTTATCATTAAAAAGATCAAACTCACAGCCAGTATAGAACAGTAGCACCAGAATAAACAGTATGTTTTTTATCATAGCGAGATTATACATTTTCTAAACTAACGAAACACATTGCGCTCTATCGGCGGTTTGTAATTAGGATCTTTACCGGCTACAGTCCAGAGCTCTTTAGCCAATGCTGAGATAGCATCTCTGAAATGGGTCTCGACCAGTTCAAGCATCTCTATCTCTACAAATTGCTCCTTTAGAAGCTCCAGTTCGCTTATAAAATCCTTGTTTACCGCCTCTGGAAGTTTTACTACTGTCTGATGCTTGATGTTGAACAGGTACCACAGAGAGAGGAACTCTATGGAAAAATGGTTAAGCTCGTGTTTGGCATATGACTCAAAATCATCATAACTGCTCTGCTCATAGAGCTCGATGATCACAGATATGAGCTTTTTCAGATGCACAAAAGGAACCATCGAAAAGAGCATACGGGCAGTCGAGGCACCATCAGAGTGTTCTGCACCCAAGTGTACCCGTGCCCCGCCCTCGGTGTCGCCAAAATGGCTGGTCTTAAGACCGATGAGACCAATGTCCGTATGTTGGTGACGGCCACACCCTTTGGCACAACCTGAAAAGCCTATGTGAATCTGATGTTCTTCGATCTTCTCGAGCGGCAGGTACTCCGTATCGTCTTTGATACTCCAGACAGCGTAGGGACAGAGGTTGCCCGCACAGGTCAAAACCGTTGAGTTCTCCATCGTATGTTCAAAAGGCACCGTCTGCTCTTTAAGACCCAGTAGATAGATGTTCTGATCGATCCCAAAACGGATTTCAGCATCACTTTTCTGTGCAAAGTCGGCGACACGCAGGATCTCATCTGCCTTAAGTCTGGAGAAATTGGTCTGATAGCGGTAGGCGTAGGTACCATCATTTAGTTGCTCAAAGCTTCCAAACTTCGCTTTTTCAAGCTGTAAGTTACCAGCAGTCTCAAAAGAACGATCATACTCCTTTTCTATATAACTTCTCAGCTGTTGTATCCCGATCTCTTCTATGAGGTAGAACAGTCTGGTCTTAGAGCGGGAGAATCGGGATCCTCTCTTGTAAAAAGTCTCCAAAAAAGCTTTATAGAAGTCAAATACCTCTTCATACTTTAAAAAGATATCAGCACTCCGTGCCACTTCAGAGTTCTTGCCGCCCATGTAGACGTTAAAGCCAAGTTCTTCATCTTTTTGAGCCAGTGCAAAATAGATATCATTAGCAAAGAATGAGACGACATTCGCCCGATTTCCAGAGATACCAATACTCACACGACGTGGCAGCATTCCGACATATCGCGGGTTTTGTATGATATAGTCCTGCATCTTCTCAATGAGCGGATAGACCTCCAACGCACTATAAACACCTCTACCTTCATACGGATCTGTAACGATGTTGCGAACATTGTCACCAAAACTTTGCCAAGTCGTCACACCCAGTGCATTAATACGTTTATGGATGTCCAGAATGTCCTCAGCTTCAATATCATGGAGCTGCATACCGCCTCTTACTGTAAGGATAACCGTAAGATCGTACTCCGAGACCACCTCAGCAATAGCTTTGAAATCCTCTACTGAAATACGTCCGCCTGGCACACGTATACGTAGAGTAAACTCATCTTCAAGAAACTCTGTGTTGAAGATACCATAGTCCTGCAAATAAAAGCGTTCGCCCTCACTCAGACTTTCAAAGTCCAGTGTCTCAAACTCTGCATAGAAGTCATAGGGTGTCATCTGGGCTTTATATCGTTCTCGTTTGTTGAGTTTTGGTTCAGACATACGGCTTCCTTTTTTGTTGGGGTATTTTACTTTTTGTGAGTGAAGAGGGTGTTGATGTATATCAATGGAGGGTTTTTAATTTTTATATTCTACCGTAGTACTGTTATTTGTTTATAAGCTTTCTCGTCAACCTTAACTATAGGGCACCTCTATAAACCCTAGCTATCCTCAGAGGGAAGAAAAAGAGATGAGATCGTGCAAAAGCTTTTTTGAGTCATAGCCGAAGCTATGGCGATGAAAAGTTTTGTTCGAGATCGCTCTTTTTATCCCTCCCTTCGGGCACAAGAGAGGAGCCCACACTCTGCGTTGCCCTTTCTCGCCTTAGCTATGGCTAGGGCTTCAAAAGGTCGCCTTGATTGTGAACTCCTCTCTA
>WGDB01000051.1 GCA_015493495.1 Helicobacteraceae bacterium
CTCTAACGGCAGATAAGACTGTATGTAAGAGTCACTGCGCTTCACGATAGTCACAATAGGAGTCTCTTCGTTAATAACAGAGTGCAACGGTTGTAATATCTCTGCAACCTTACCATCACTGTGCGCATACAAGATGTAGTCTGCCGAGGCTTTTTTAAGCTTGTTGGTTCTAATACCCATCGTCTTTAACTGCGACTGCAAGGCATTGATCTGGGAGCGCATAGCATCACGTTTAATACTCTGGTTGTTAAGTTCCTGCTGTGAAGTCATACCCTGATCGTATAACTTTTTAGTGTTTTCATAGTTTTTGTTGAGTGCGCGGTACTGCTCTTGCAGTGAGATGTACTCTGCCGTCATCTTAGAGATCATAATAGACTCTATCAGTGCGATCTTGTCACCACGCTTGACCTTCTGTGCAGGTTTGACATAGTACTTCTCGATATGGCCACCGACCATAGACATGATGTTCTGCTTGGCATTAGAGAGTTGGACAACCTTGGCATTAAGCGCAACCGCTTGACCAAACTTACGGACTTCAGCGTGTTTGGTAGGGATCTCAACAGCGGTTAATGAGGTGAGTAAAAGTGTTAGGGGAAGTAGTATCTTAATCATTATAATTTCCTTGTAAATAGTTTTGAATGATGGCATTACGGTCGCGCTCTATCTTGATTTTGATAAGGCGTTCTTTGGTCTCTATGAGTCTGCTTTTGGCATCTTGAAGAGCAAGTAGATTGATGTTAGCGATTTTATAACCTGACTCATACATCTTGAGCAACTCTTCTTCATCTTTTAAAATCTCTTCATCGATCTCTTGAAGTTTGTTAAGTGCTTCTGCTTCAAAGACAAGACGTTTCACCTCGATGTCGAGTTGGTTTTGTGTATTGTTGTTTAACATCTCACTGCGTTTGGCCTCTAAGGTCGCTATCTGTTTCTCTTGGGTTTTCGTGTTGAAAAAAGCGAGAGGTATTGAGGCTCCAAAACGAAAGATATCTTGACTAGGTTCTTTTTCATACTCACCTACTAAGCTCATCCACTCTATTTTGTTAGAGTTAAATTCAGCATTAGCTTGCGCGCTTTTGAGTCTCTTGTCAAGCTGTAATAGCTCAGGGTTTTTTGCATTAGCAGAGGACATAAAGGCAAAAGTGTGCTCTGTATCGAGAGTGATCTCTTCAGTGATACCAGCATTTTTTAGAAGGTTATAATATTGACGCTGTTTACTCAACGATAGTGTTTGAACGCGAGCTACGACCATATTTCTATCGACTTTGGCCTGTAGCATGACACCACGAGAAATACTTCCCGCTTCATAACGCGCCTTGGATATCTCGTAGATATTGTTAGCGATTTCAAGCTCTTCAAGTGCTAAGACCAACATCTTATCATTTTCAGCATAAGCAGTGTACTGCAAAGAGATGTCACGTTCAAAAGCTGCACGAGTTTGGGTATAGTTAGCTTTAGCCAGAGCTACGTTGGCATCTGCCAAATCTTCCCGGTTGTCCCCCACACCCCAAAGACGGATAGGCTGTGCATAAGCCGCGCGGTAGCCAATGTCACCATCACCCACATCGGGATTAAAGTAAGAAGCTTCTAACTCTAAGTTAGGGTTTTCATAACGGGTTAAAGCACTGCCCTCTTGGGTAGACTGCTCGATCTGCAGGTGACTTGCTTTTAAAAAGGGGCTTTTTTCAACCGCAATTTGTAAAAACGCTTCAAAACTCTCAGCAGAGAGTGTTGCACTCAAGAGTGCAAGCATCAATAGTTGTTTCATAGGTACTCTTTTTTAATTTTTTTGTTCTAAAAGTAGAACGGTTCTCTATATTTTTATAAAAAAAGTAGAGAGGTATAGGTAAGGGTTATAGGTTAGTAATAGGGGGTTTAAGAAAGTTTTTAGGGGGTTGGTAGTCGTGTCTTTCAAGTGTCATTACAGTGGCAGTCGAGAACTGTAGTTGGCTTGGAAGCAGTGTCGCTTCGGGAAGCACAAAGGCTATATGAAATTCATGGTGAATGTTACAAATATCATTTTTTACATTATGGGTACTCTCTTGAGAAAATTCTTGAATATACTCACGCACTTCACAGTGATCCTCATCTAAAAAGCTAATGGCGTAGGCA
The DNA here is from genome assembly GCA_015493495.1 of Helicobacteraceae bacterium. Classification (GTDB taxonomy): domain Bacteria; phylum Campylobacterota; class Campylobacteria; order Campylobacterales; family Sulfurimonadaceae; genus Sulfonitrofixus. The sequence continues at coordinate 2,113 of WGDB01000051.1, forward strand.
TGCAGACTTGAAAAGCCCATAGCCATTAACAGTAGTACCGAAATTAGTTTTCTAGTTTTCATTGTCTGCATCATACCTTAGTTTAGCAACTGCTATCAGAACAGCAACTCTTTGTATCTTTAACGAAGTAAGGTTTGAGTATAAAGTACCCAACAAAACCCCAAAGTACAATAGAACTTGCTATGGCAATAAACCCAGCCTCTTCATCCATATGTACGAGAGACTGAGGGTTGATGTCTGAGAGGCTAAAGACATAGTCCAGTCCAAGCCCAAAGACAATACTACCGATGATAATACTGCCAAGATAGATGTAAAGCGAACGTGTCCCGAGCATCTTCTTGACCACACCAATGGTCACCGTGTTGGTCGCAGGCCCTGCACTTAAAAAGACAAAGGCAGCCCCAGCACTCACACCTGAAAGCATCAAACCAGCGGCAATAGGCAGTGAAGCGGTAGCACAGACGTACATCGGCACGGCGATGATGATAACAATAAGATAAGAGAGCCAGTTGTACTCGATGAGCAGAGCACTTAAGTTCTCAGGAATCGCTACCGTGATCAAAGCACCTAAAAGCAGACCCCAGAACAGAGGCTTGGCGATGTCACCTAACAAAGTGATAAACGCATACTTTAAGGCTTTTATCATAGAAAAAGCACTTGTTGCTTCACTGTCACAATCTCCAGAAGCACAACAACTGCTTGTCTCTTCCTCTTTTAGAGCTTGTGGTGCCACACCAAAGCTTGCGCCTGTAGAGAAGTTTGGTTTTGCAGCCGCTGTTGTAGAAAAGGTAGGTTTTGGTTTTTCAACTTCCACCTCTTCTTTATCAAAGACATTGGTTAAGACACCAGCCACAATAGCAATAATCATAGAGGTAAACACACGATAAAGCGTAAAGACCCAACCAAACATACCATAGGTCGCTAAGATGGAGTCGACGCCGGTAATTGGAGTAGAGATTAAAAACGAGAGCGTTGCACCCTTGGACGCACCACTCTTTTTAATACTTGTCGCCAGAGGGATGACACCACAAGAGCAGACGGGAAGAGGGATACCAAAAATGGTCGATTTTACAACCGATGAGACGCTCTCTTTTCCAAGATGCTTGGTGACCAGACTCTCAGGTACTGTCTCATGTAAGATCCCTGCAAAGAGAAGTCCAAACAAGATGTACGGAGCCATCGCGTTTGAGAGGTCAAAAAGGGCAATAGCAAACTGTGTTAGGAATTCCATATTAATTATTTACCGCACTTTCCTGCGCCACATTTCATCTTGGACTTAGATGACTTACCTTGACCACATTTACCGCCACCGCACTTCATCCCCTTGCCTTTTTTCATATCTTTGTTTTTCATGTCGCACATCTTGCCATCCATTGATTTACCCCATGACTCTTTAAAGTTGTCATATAACCAGGTTGCAACTAATGCACGATCTTCTTTACTCATACCTTTACCAATAGGAGGCATGGTACCAAAACGTTTATAGGCCATCGGCATACAGTAACCCTTCTTCTGAGACGGGTTTTGGATGTAGTCTTCTACAAAGACGATAAACTTTGTACGATCATTGTTCATCATCTTTTTAAGACGCATGGAGACCATCGGCATTGGCGGCGCTTTCATGTCACTCTTTTTCATCTTCTCCATCATGGACTTTTTCATAGCCATCTTCTCTTCTTTTGTAGCGTTTTGCATCTTCTCACGCATCGCAGACTTCTCCGCCTTAGACATCATCCCTTGCATCGCATGACAAGAGGCACAGTTTGTTTTATAAACATCTTCGCCTGTTGTGGCGAACAGCGTAACACCTGTAAACAGCAAGCTCAATAGTACTTTTTTCATTGTTGGTCCTTCAAGTTTCATATGCTATACTCATATAACATATTTGATATATAACGGTATTGTTATATAAATTGACTTAGGGAGGACTGAAATGGATGAACTAGTATTACTTTCAAAAGCGATGGGTGATGAAAATCGTCTGAAGATCGTAGCACTCATCGCACGAGAAAAAGAGCTTTGTGTCTGTGAGATCTGTGACACTCTTGAACTTTCCCAGCCTCTGGTCTCGCGACATCTCAAACAACTAAAAAACGCAAAAGTTCTTGACAGTCACAAGGAAGGAAAGTGGATGATGTACAGTATTGTTTCTGCACCATCAGATGTTTTAGTGGCCTATCTGAAGCATTTGAAAAAAGAGGCAGAGTCTCTAAACCCTATCTGCTCGTGCAATATGAGGTAATCAACCAGTTTTATTGATCTAGTTCTTGGGATTATAGAAAATACATGTTCAAGAAAAAAGAGTTTATACCTCCTTTCCTTGCTTCAAAAAATCATCTTTCAAAAGCTTCTTAATAATCCCATTCTCTTTAATAGTGATCTTCTCTTCAGGCTTGATAGCCCGCAAGATATGATGAACTTCATTAACGGTAATACCATAAGGATCTTTCTTCTCCACTTTCACACCACCCTTTTCAAGTATGTGTACCATGTCAATATTTCTTCTTCCGTGTTGTAAGAAGTAGATCAGTCCAAGTTCTCCTGTATGCTCTTTTTCTATAGCAACAACCACTTTTTTGGGGACATCACGTGTAACTTCCGGTGCGATCTTCTTAAAGTCTTCTGCTTCCATATAGCCAATATAGAACTTGGTAATAAGGTCGATCTTACGCATCACATCAGGCTTGTTCAAAAAACGGATATCAAGTGCCATGTTTTTGTAGCTACGTGAGCGTTTCATCAGCCAGGTCAAGGTGTTATAATACTTAAATGGTCTGATTTTCAAAGCATTGGTACCAACAACACGTTTGTCTGTAACACGTTGATAAGGCTTGCGTTTTTCACGGTTTTGATCACTTAACCAGCTCAGGATGTCATGCGCGAAAAAAGGTTTCGTAATCCAGACTGTACAGAAGTCCTGCAGCTGCTTCGTTCCTGTCACCCCCTCGTTGAGGATCAAAAGTGCTTTGACCTTATACTGAGGGAAGATCGTTTCCAATAGTGCTTTTTTCTTGCGTAAACGGCGCTTTAGATTAGTAACCGACTTGGTCAACGTCATCTCAACCATATACAAAGTGTTGTCTTTAGTGATGAAAAGTGCATCGAACTCACCGATCTCATTACGGTTGGTGCGGTAGACGATCTGGCCTTTGGCGTTGACCGAGAGCGTATTAGACTGTGACTCAGTTTTAGGCGCATTTGGGCCTTTTGAGATGAACTTTACGATGTCATCTTGAGTCACCGACCAGCGCAGCAAGCGCTCGTAGATAAAGTTTTCAAAAGCTTCACCTTCAAAAGAGCGGTATGAGCTTATGTATTGTGGTTCATCTTCTGCCATCCCTTTTTTTTGTAGAGAGAGAAGATGTTTTATACCATAGGTATAGTAGAGAAGGTTGTCTTGTATATCTTTCTTTTCGAGATTGTAGATCTCATCTGGCATTTTGAACATAGGAGTCTCCTAGAGGCAGTACACTACCTTTTTTAACTCAAGCAAACACGCAATGACAAGATGTGACAATATATGTTTTGCTAAGCTGACTAATAATACAGATTTATAACTGAAAGCTTGATGTTTCCTTTACATTTCTACTAAAAATGCCATAATATCGCTATGAATACAGAAAAACAGACTCCCTATAACTATGAAAAAGCACAACAAGAGGCAACAGAGTGGTTTAACAACTATTACAAAGAGGCCTCCAAAGAGCTCAGTAACATCGCTTGGGCTAAAGGTGAAGTCAACCCTTTTTTACAAGAGTATTTGGACACATTTAGTGGAACACCCGCCAAGGCGATCGTGATCGGTTCTGGCTTGGGTGATGATGCCTTTGCTCTTTATATCGCAGGATTTGACGTTACCGCTATAGATGTCTCCGAAGAGGCTATTGCTTGGGCAAAAGAGCGCTTTGATGGTGCAGAGATAGATTTTAGAGTGGCAGACCTCTTTGACCTTCCCTCAGATCTGCTTGGATCATTTGACTTTGTTTTTGAAGCTTTTACCATACAGTCTCTGCCTTTAGCACTCAGAGACAGAACCATAACAGCCATAACTTCTTTGATGAAGCCAGATGCTAAGGTCTTGGCTGTTTGTAACGCGAAACAGGACCATGAGCATTTTGATGGACCACCTTGGCCCCTGACTTTTAACGAGTTACGTCTTTTCACCATGAAGGAGTGTAGAGAGTTGGAATTTAGTATTTTTGAAAATAAGTCTTCTCTCTCCTCACTCAAAGTACGTGCACTGTTTCAAAAGGAGGCCTAAACTATGATCTATTACAGCTATGAAAAGTTTGTTACTGATGTCAAGTCTTTAGTCAAACTCACTTCTGCCTACCACCCGGACACCCTCATCGCTATAGCACGCGGAGGACTGACACTTGGACATGCCTACGCTTCTGCCACAGACAATCGCCAACTCATGAGCATCAACTCCATCCTTTATGAGGGAGACCAGCGTGGTAAAAGCTGTGAGATCTTTAACGTTCCCGAACTTCAAGATGCTAAAAAGGTCTTACTCCTCGATGACATCGTTGACAGTGGTCAGACCATCAAGGAGGTGTTAGAACATCTACAAGGCTGTTTCCCCGGGGTAGAGTTCAAGATTGCTTCGATCTACTACAAAAAAACAGCGCTCATACAACCCGACTTTGCACTCCATGAAGCCAATGACTGGATAGAGTTTTTTTGGGAAAAAGATTTTTTAGCGGATTAGAGAAAAATTAATATTAGATACTATTAAACTTAATTTTACTGTTTTCCTATTGAAAATGATCAAAATGACCTCTGTACAAAAACATCTGGCAAGGTCTATATATTAGTAGTACAAGCCCTAATATAGGGATATATCAAAGCTTTGTTATAATGTCATTCCTAAGGAAATTTTGATGCAAATAGATAACAATACAAACATAATCAACGGACTATTTATGATCCCCGATGAGGGAAGTTTTTTGAAAAAGCTGATCTTGGCACGACCGACGATCTTTAACCCGGATGTGCTTCTGGCCTTTAAGGTCTTGCAAGAGGCCTATCCCTCTTTAGAGATCATCCAAAAAGAACACTACTTTGCACTGATACTTCCTACAACTTCACCTGGTCTCACACTTGAAGCGATGTTGATCACTACAGAAGAAGATGGTCTACGCTACTTTAGTATTTACCACCGTTTGCATTTTGACCAGAACATATACCCTGGTATGAACATCATTGAGGCAGATGCTTTTTTACGTATGGCTGCTGTTGTGACCAATGTCCCGATAAACGACCGTATAGAGGGACTGGCATCTCTTCTAAACTACCAGATCAAAGAGGCGTTAAACATTGAGATCACCATGTTAACACTTGCAGATGCCAACCCAAAAGTAGTAGAAGAGAACATCCTTCCCTACGTTATGAACGCCATCTCCCGCTTTATGTTAGCAAATACCCTGGATGATGCTCAATACGTCTCACCTATGGGTGCTAACGAACTCAGTGCCCTCATAGCACGATGGTGTGACCTGCCACTACTCACGGCGGCTACAGGTGTTGACAAGTTAGAGAACTATAGTGATGACATCATCAAGGTAGAACAGGCATTCATACCTCAGTTTGCTTCGTCAACTACGTGTTTGATGTTTCTTTACTTGGAACAGAAGACCGCTAATGCCTTGATGGATGAAGGCGGCTTTGCGAAAGTTAAGGAGTTTTTAGTAGATAAAGCGGCACTTTATAAGCTTGAGAGTGTTGTGGGTACTGGAGATACACTTGGGACTTTTCAGCAGTTGGATGATGCGGTTGAAGAGACAGAAGTAGACTTTAGTATTTTTGATCCTAATGTTTCGGAGTAATTAGCTTTTTACCATTTTGATATTTTATATTTTTTTGTTTGGCCCTTTTAATTTATTGACAGCTTATATATAGTTTTCTATACACCCTCACTGTTTGCACGACTCAGCATTTCGAGTAAAAAAGAGAAAGGGTAGCAAGATAAAGTTTTTTACTTCTAGATATAGAAAATTAAGAAACTCGTGGATTCTTGCCTGAGCAAGAATGACATTAAATATCATATCCCTGTTTACAAGAACATACTAAATAATATCAATAAAAATTCTACTTATGATTCTCAACAGTTGGAGGTACAATATCTCCACTGGCCTGCAGACTCAAAGCTTCAGGAAAGTTTTTATAATGCTCACGAACAGCATCAGCCAAACGCTGCTTAACATCGTTGTCAACCAAGATCTTGTCACCCATGCCTAAAGCAGCTAAAAGTGCATCCACCAACTTATCTTGAGGTGACGCTACCAGTGGTCTCCATGACGCTAAAAGAGACTTACTGACATATCTCGGGATAGAACCTAAAATACCAATATCATTTTGGTTGTGGACTAAGAGGCCTGAGGTCGTACCACGGTCTAAAGTCAAGACTTGAAAAAGATAGAGCGTATGGTACTCTAACTGCTTTTGCAATGCCTCTTCTGTCGGTTGTGTTACATTTTCTAAAGCCTCAAAGACGATAGCACAATAGGCATCGATCATCATTGTCCCAAAACGCTGTGCATAGGCCATATCCGCTTCAGCATCACCACTGTTAAAGTTCTCTAGGTAAAAGTGAGAGACCCCTCTATGACGTCCAAGTGCAGGAATGTTGAAGTAACGATCGCCCTGAGCAACACCCTCTTCAAAATATGTACCTGCCGCCTCTTTCAAGACAACATTGAAACGGTTGGTAGCCTCTTCATCTTCTATCGCAGGATTTAGATCTGCCATAAGACGCCAGTACCCTTTGCCATCGCGCATCTCTGTCCAACTAATGTGCATGTGAATAGAAGGTACTTCAGGATGCATAGGATGTATAATAGTCGAGATGGCCGTTGCTGAACCTAACTTCTTGGTTTTGTCATCATCATAATGGACCTGAGAGACATTGACAGAAGCACGGTTAAAGAGACCATCATCAGTAGCCACATAGCGAACACCGCCACCATGTTTACCAGCGTCTCTGCCCCATGACACCGCTTCAAAGTGCTTAGAAGCACCAAAGACCTTACTTAACTCATCTAACTGCTCTACAAAATGGTGTTGTAAAAATCCCACTACACGGTTGGCTTCTTGTGCACTTTTTGACTTTGCTGGAGTACGTTTCATCTATGATCCTTCATATCGGTTTCGTTTGGTCTGCTTAAGTTTTTTAGGCTTTTCAGAATATCTCTTTTTCTTTTCAGGTTTTGGTGTATGTTTACGGGCTTTAGCCGCTTTTCTACGGTCTCTCTGGTTATGCTGTTCTCCACGGTCAGGAATACGTTCATCAAAAACATATCCTTCTGTTTTGATCTCTTCCATCTTTAGACCGATAAGTTTCTCGATCTCAAACAGATAGGCTACATCATAAGCAGAGACCAAAGAGATGGCCAAACCTTTTTTACCCGCACGCCCCGTACGTCCTATACGATGAACATAGTCTTCGGGAACACTCGGCAGTTCATAGTTAATGACATAATCCATATCTTTGATATCAAGACCGCGACCTGCCACATCTGTAGCCACCAGTACTCTAAATTTACCCTCTTTAAACTGTTTCAATGCTTTAGTACGTTTGGCCTGGGTAATATCACCATGGATCGCCGTAGCTGGAAGTCCTGCCGCACTTAACTCTTTAGCGATGTTGTCTGTGCCATCCTTGGTACGGGTAAAGACAAGGACCTGCTTGAAGTTTTGAGAACCTATCATGTATGAGAGCAAGTCTATCTTCATGTCAGAATTTATAAAATGCACTTTCTGCTCTATAGTCTCAGCTGTTTTGTTTTGACGCGCGATTTCGATGATCTTAGGCTTGCGTAGAAGTGACTTTCCAAGGTTTACCACCTTAGGTGTAAAGGTCGCAGAGAACATAAAAGTCTGTCGCCCTTTAGGCATCACCTCTCCGATGGCACGGATCTCGTTTATAAAGCCCATGTCTAACATTCTGTCTGCTTCATCGAGGACAAAAAAGTTAATATTATCTAATTTTAAGCTACCCTCTTTAATATGCTCTACAAGCCGGCCTGGCGTAGCGACAACGATATCTACGCCCTTCTCCAGACGCTCTTTTTCGGCACTTATCTTTTTACCGCCATAAAGGTTGACTGACTTGAAAGGAAGGTTCTTTCCATAAGCTACAACACTCTCACCAACCTGCATCGCCAACTCTCTTGTTGGTACCAAGATCAGTCCACGAAGCAGATGCTTGTCTGCATTTTTTTTGTCCTGAGACAGACGTTGTAACATAGGTAAGACAAAAGCTGCTGTTTTACCTGTTCCGGTCTGTGCACTGACTAAAAGGTCTTTTTTATCCAAAGCAACCGGAATCGCTTTTTCTTGAACAGGTGTAGGGGTCTCATAACCCTCTGCTTTTACAGCATCCAAAATATAATTGTTTAATCCTAATGATTCAAAGTGCATACATTATCCTTTTAATAACAAAATTATAGCCAAACAGAGAGCTAACCATTAAATCGTTATAATCACAATATCTTACACTATTAGGTCTGTTGATGATTGGTTATTACCTTTTTCTTGTTGTCGAAAAATTTCTGATGATTTTACCCCACTCTTGGCGTAAAAGCTTTTTTATAGCTCTCTCTAAGTTAGCCTACACTCTTGACAAAAAGCACCGACTGGTTATTAAACAAAATCTGGAATTCATCTACGGTGACGACCTCACACCTGAGAAACTTGAAGAGGTAAGCCGTTATGCCTACCAGAACCTTGCACTAAACGTTTTATTTACCATAGAGCGACGGTATCTCTCTAAAGAAGATTTTCAAAAGCGTGTCACCCTTAAAAATGTTGATCATGTTCATAAAATCCTTGAAGAGGGTCGCCCTATTATCTACACGGCTGCACATTTTGGCCAATGGGAGTTAGGCGGGAGTGCTATCAGTGCTTTTGTTGAACCTTTAGCCGTTATCTATAAAGTGATGTCCAATCCATATTTTGAAAAGTACCTACTGGAGTCACGTTCTCAGTTTGGTATCACCAATGTTGCTCATAGAGGGGCACTTAAACCACTTATAAAACAGTTGCGAAAAAAAGGCTCCATCGCCCTACTCGGAGATACAAAGACCAATGAACGCGATGGTATACTGGTCGACTTCTTAGGTAAAAAGAGTTATCAGGTCACGACACCAGCAGTATTGGCACGTAAACTCAACGCTGCCATCATCCCTGTCATCTCTTACACAGATGACGACGAGAACTATACAGTCCAGTTTTTTGATGAGATCGATGTGATGAGCATAGAAGATGAAGATGAAGCCATACAACATGGGACACAAGCACTTGCAACATGGTTGAGTAAAGAGATAGACAAAGATCCTAAACAGTGGTTTTGGCTACATCGACGTTGGAAAAACGATTATCCGGAGATCTACCAAAATAGCAGTTCGTTTTAGAATTGTTTATACAAAGCTTCTACAATCTAAACAGCTTAAGAACCACAAGGATCTATTATGAAACAGATTGTATTATCACTGCTATTGTTGCTCGGGGCACTTAGTACCCAGGCAGATCAACTAAAACTTAAGGAACTCCCTATCGAATACAACACACTAACCCCTGAAGAAGAGTATGTCATCTTGCGCAAAGGTACAGAACGTCCCTTCGGTGAGAATTATGAAGAGTTTCAGTCACAAGGTGCTGGAACATACGTTTGTCGCCAATGTAATGCCCCTCTCTACTCTACAGACTCTAAGTTTGACTCACACTGTGGGTGGCCAAGTTTTGACGATGAGATCGATGGTGCCGTAAAACGTATCCCTGATGCTGACGGACGTCGTATAGAGATCGTCTGTAATAACTGTGGTGGTCACCTCGGCCACGTATTTTTAGGAGAAGGAATGACTGCTAAAAACACCCGTCACTGTGTCAACTACACTTCTATAAAGTTTATTCCTAATAAATAATACTTCATTATCTGGTATTGGCAAACTTTAAACTCATGGACTTCTGCTCGCGCAGGAGTGATGATAGATTTGGACCTGACAATATTTCCAGATCATTTTTCCAAAGCAGCAATAACCTTTTAGTTATACTTCCACTATGACAAAAGATTCCCTATTACAAAACATTAATCCAAGAGATACCATCGACCTTATAGCCAAACACTTCCCTTCAATCCTGGACGAAGAGATCCAAGAGTCATGTCTAGAAGAGGTCTATGATGTTATCGCCATCAATACACCCCAACCTGAGAACTTCGCTCTGCTAACAAATGATCAAAAAGCACAACATGAGATAGATGTAGATATGTTACTCATCACAATAGACTGTAAAGATATAGGAAAGTATGTTTTTAAAGAAGAGATAGATAAAGTATATTTTTGGACAAAAGTGCCAAAATCAGAAAAAAGCGAAGCAATTTTTCAAAAAATCTTCTAATATATAAATGTACATTTGAAAGTTATTATGAAGTGGTGTAAAAAACTTCTTTCTCTCACGACAGTAAGTTTAGTACAGATTATGCAAAACATCTAACCGACAGCGTACACTTGTACGCCGAGAGTTAGATGTTTTGTGCAAGGTGTGCTGAAATTAATGATCGTGGGTAGCTGCATATTCCGGGGTACAGAAGATGCCGCAGTGGCACTTACCCTCTTCAGGGATCTCTTTCTCAATAGCCGGAGGACATGGACAGGTACGGTCGTCTGCACTCACATGCTTTCCATCTTCATCTTCTAAGACCATAAAACATGGACAAAAGCGCTTGCCATAAAGCATCTTATGACGTGCAAGACCCATAATAACACCTTCATTTACATCTTCGTTAGGGTTATAGACCCATCCAAACTGCTTGTTTACCTTGTCAGTAAACTTTTTTGTTTTCTCTAATGTTACAAGAAACTCATCTGAACTCATGTCTAATTTTTGCATGTCGATCCTTTTGGGTATACGCCACCAACTAAACATCTGGGATCGAACGTAGATGTTTAGTTGGTGGCGTAATGTTGCTCTTATTATAGAGGTATCTCTCTTAAAGGGTTAATCTTTTGACAAAGAGTTAAAGTATCTTAAAGTTATGTACCATTTTTAAACGGTTAACTTGTTAAAATACCTAAAAAATTGGACAAATCATGCACGAAGAACAACTATTTGAGATGGTAAACAAAGCAGTCTTACATGCTAAAGAGGCGCTTGAAGAGCAGCAAGAATTTCAACCTTTTGCCATGATGTTATACAGAAACGGCTATGTCGATCAAGAAGAGAGCCCAGAGAGTTCACACGAAGAACAATATGATATGTTACTTGCAAAAATGCGCAGTGCGATACAAGATGCGCCCAAGATAACAGGTGTGGCTATCGTCGCTCCTGTAAGTATCCCTGGACAGTATAAGGCCCCTGTTGAGAGTGGTATAAGGATCCATCTTGAAGAGCGTCATAAAAGTGATGACAAAATAGGAGGAAGGTTTCTCTATGTACCTTACCAACTTTACAAGCAAAGCGGTTCTGAAAAGGTGGAGGTGCATCTTTATGACCCTATCGCGGTAGGGATACCACAAGAGATCTTTACTAAAGAGCAATAGCATAGTTTTTAAAGATTGAACTTTCTAGCTTAAACGCATCTTATAGTCTTCATACCCAAACTCTTTGATGACCTCCACCTCGCCATCTTTGTGTACCAAGACGAGTGAAGGGAGTTTGACCCCATTGAAGGTAGTATTTTTGACAAAGGTATAATGGATTTGGTCTTCAAAAATTACTTTATCACCTATATCCAGTGGTTTGTCAAAAGAGTAATCTCCCATGATGTCACCTGCCAAGCAGGTGTTACCACCTAGTCTATAAGTGTACTCTTTTTCACCTGCTTTGGATGAACCTCTTACCTCTGCTCTATAGGGCATGGCTAAAGTGTCTGGCATATGTGCTTCAGCCGAGGTGTCTAAAATGGCGAGGGCCATGCCATTATGCATGACCTCAAGTACTGTAGAGACCAATTCCCCTGTCTCCCAACCTACTGCCTCGCCAGGCTCAAGATAGACTTCAATGTTGTTGTGGCGTTTTTTAAAAGCTTTGATCACCTTAATGAGACCTTCTACATCATAATCTTTACGAGTAATATGGTGACCGCCACCAAAGTTAATATACTTCATCTTATCAATAAACACACCAAATTTCTCTTCAAAAGCAAATAGAACGTCCTCTAAGGCATCTACATTTTGTTCACACAGGGCATGAAAATTCAAACCATCGAGTTGATCCAACAAGCTCTCATCAAAATTGATCCTGGTCGTACCTAAACGGCTATAGAGACCACAAGGGTTATAGAGGTCCACTGGTGAAGCGGAGAATTCAGGATTAACTCTTAATGATACGGAGATATTGGGGTTAACATTTTTCATCTTCTTGGCAAAACGTTTTAGTTGGCTTGGTGTGTTGAAAACAACATACTCAGAGATACGGGCAATCTCCTCGATCTCTTCTTCTTTAAAGGCAGGGGCGTAAGTGTGGACCTCACCTCTCATCTTCTCATCTGCTAACCGTGCTTCATGTAGACCACTCGCCGTTGCTCCATCAAGATATTGACTAACCAGATCAAAGGTAGACCACATGGCAAAGCCTTTCAAGGCTAAAATAACCTTCGCCCCACTCTCTTTTTTAATATGGGCTAAAAGCTTCAGATTGTTTTCTAAACGCTCTATATGACAGACATATGCCGGTGATGGCAACTCTTGGTAATTTAACATTCTCTCACTTTTTTGTTATCATAACAGTGTATTAATACTATAACCATCTATCTATCTATGGTTTTAGACAATATTTTAGCAAAACCTATACAAAAAGTGAGTGAAATGAAACAGACAATTTTGGCCATAATGGCTTTTTTATTTCTTATTAGTATTTACGCTGTCTATCTTGGCGTTAAAGATTCAATGCAACCACAGGAAGCACCGCATATGGTAGCACTCGAAAGTACAACGCCAGTTAAACCAGAGGTACTTCCTCTAAAACCGAAGGTCACACCCAAGAAAAAAGTCTACAAAGCTCCCGTTTCTACACCAGAGTCTAAACGTCAATTTTTAAAAAACACTATTGCTGCGATCACTAAAGTCAAAAAACGTTTAGATGCTCAATTTGACATGGTCTATGCACTGAGTCTCAAAGAGAAGCTGACCCCACAAGAAGAGGCAACCTTAGAAAAACTAAAAAAGAAGTACAAGGTCAAAGGTATTCCCTGTCTGTTGAAACGTCTGCACACACACCCTATCAGTATTGTGATCGCTCAGGCAGCACTTGAGACCGGTTGGGGAAGTTCACGTTTTTACAGAGAAGCCAATAACATCTTTGGTATCTGGTCATTTAATAAAGATGAACCACGTATGGCCGCAGGGGTCAAACGTGAAGGAGTCAGAACCATCTATGTTAAAAAGTATAAAAATCTTGAAGAGTCTATAGAAGGTTATTACAACATGATGGCCAAAGGTCGTGCTTATAAGCAGTTTAGGAAAGCACGCCTTAAAACAGACAACCCTTTTGAGATCATCCCTTTTCTTGACCACTACTCAGAGTTGCGCCACGAGTATGTCAAGCGTCTTTACTTCGTGATTAAAAGTAACAAGTTCTATCTGTTGGATGATCCACAGTACCTGCCACCAGGATGGACAAACATCAAGCCTGCTGATCCCAAGTATCTTCTTCATAAAAAGCCAAAACCTGCAGCAAAAGTGGCTGATAAATGTAAAAAAGATGATAACGTATCACTCTTGCAAAAGGCCGGTGATGCTAACAGTTCACACGTTGAAGATATTAAACTTATTAAAGCGTCTGAACCTATTAAAGATAAAAACAGTTCTAAAGACAAAAATGCTACCACTCTTCCAGAAGATGTCAACAAAACGACATCTCATTAAAGTATTATAAGTCTAGAACCTTCCAAGGGAGTCCTTGTGCGTTAAGTTCTGCCATAAATGGATCAGGATCGAACTGTTCCATGTTGTAAACACCATCTGCCTTCCACTTACCCTCAAGCATCAACTTCGCACCGATCATCGCAGGTACTCCTGTTGTGTATGAGACAGCTTGTGACTGTACTTCTTCAAAACATTTTTCATGATCACTTACCTGATAGATATAGATCTTTTTAGGCTGACCATTTTTAATACCCTCAACCACAATACCAATATTTGTTTTACCTTTAGTACGCGGTCCTAGGGAAGCGGGGTCTGGTAACAAGGTCTTTAAAAACTCTATTGGCACAATCTCTTGACCTTGATGCATGACAGGTTTTATACCCAGCATACCAACATTTTCTAACGCCTTCATATGCATTAAGTAACTCTCACCAAAGGTCATAAAAAAACGTATACGTTTAAGACCCTTAATATGTTGTACCAGAGACTCCATCTCTTCGTGATAGAGCAGATAAGAGTCTTTAGGTCCGACTTCGGGATAGTCCCACACCATCTTGATCTCCATAGGGTCTGTCTCGATCCACTTGCCCTCTTCCCAGTAACGCCCTTTAGCACTTACTTCACGTAGATTGATCTCTGGGTTGAAGTTGGTTGCAAAAGGATATCCATGGTCTCCAGCATTACAGTCTAGGATATCTATAGTATGGATCTCATCAAAATAGTGTTTTTGTGCATACGCACAAAAAACATTGGTCACACCAGGATCAAAACCACTGCCAAGAAGAGACATCAGACCAGCCTCTTTAAAAGCTTCATTTTTGGCCCATTGCAACTTATACTCAAATTTTGCTTCATCAGGATGTTCGTAGTTAGCAGTGTCTAGATAATCCACCCCGGCTTCCAAACAAGCATCCATTATAGTCAGGTCTTGATAAGGCAAAGCGACGTTTATAACTACATCAGCCTCCACCTTTTTTATTAACGCAGCTGTCTGCACGGTATCATCAGCATCGACCTGTGCGATCTCTATGGCATCAGCAGGCAGCTGTTTTTGGATCTTTTCACAACTCTCTATGCGGCGACTGGCTAAAACTATCTTAGTAAAAGTCTCTTTGTTTAAAACACATTTATGCGTGACCACGCCACCTACACCACCGGCACCTATGATTAATACTGTTGACATCTGTACTCCTTTAAAATGATTGACCTAGCGAGAGGTGGATACTATAATAATTTTGCTGCTCTTTAGGATTATGTGCTGCACCTATGGCTAAGTAAAATGGCCCTATCAAAGTATCTGCAGCAATGTAACCACTTCCAGAAGTAATAATATCATTTTGAGTAAGTTCAGCATCTCCATAAAGTATCCCACCTCGCTCAATACTAGCACCTGCAAAGATAGGCATCCCTAAAGATCCAAAAAAATTATCTTCAGTCAATCTATATCTGTAAAGTAGTGAGCCAAAGGCCATATTGTTACCGGTCAAGGCATTGCTAGGAAGCCCGGAGAGGTTAAAAAGTCCACCTAAAGTGTAGAAACTGTTAAAGTCTTGTGAATTGGAGAAACCACCTTCTGCACCATGCGTATCTATACTAAAAGTTGAACCCACTCTAATATGTGGTTCTATCGTACTTTTTCCAAAACTGAAAGCACCCGTATACTCAAAGAAGTATTGGTTATAAGTTAATGGATTTTTTCCTGAGTATTGGTCACTATAGTGATAACGCATATTGACATGATGTCCTGTTGTTGGGAAAAAAGCATGATCCATATTGTCAAATTGGAGGTTTAAACCCAAATCATAGACATTTGCATTAGATGCCCTAGTGTTATATTTATATACTTTACTACCATTGCTGTCTGATGTATATGATAATATATTAGTAGATGGGTTAACATGACGTAGGTCTCCTATTAACTCTACTCTTAAATCATTATTGATATTCACACCAAAGCCAAGGACCCCACCATAATCTCGTGCTTGTAAAGTGAAAGTTTTGTCTAATGGAACTTCTATATTGCTTATGTCTAATATCTGAGGTGTTACATAGACCTTTTTATTTCTATAGTAGACAGCTGGGCGTACATAAAAGTAACCATAGGGATCAATAGGTTGATAAAGTTCTGTTAGAAGTAAGTTCTCTTGACCAAAAGAGACCCGAGTTCTCCACTCGCCAGCATAAGAGTTCAAACCAAACTGTATGTATTCAAGTTTCACAAGATAGTCACTATGGCCATCAAAGTTGTCTTCAAAGCCAACAGCAAACTTGATCTGTCCATTAACATCCCAACTTGGTGTTGTCATGATGACCAACACATTTTCACCACTAACTGTCTTGATCTCATAAGTAACATCATCAAAGATCATCATGTTATAAATGTCCATTAGATCTTCATTTAAAGTCTCCATATCGATAGGTTCCCCTATCTTGGCATGGATCTTGTGACGTATGGCATCATTGTTGATATAAGTTGGGTTTTGGATCTCGATTTTGTCAATGATCGGCGCTTCATATTTGGTTACTTGTGGACGGTTGGCAAGATACTCATAGTAATCAGACTCATAAAGGCTTAGATGTGATAGCTCTTTATTATAAGCACCTTCTGCAGTTTTGTAACCAATAGTAATGATCTCAGGATATTTGTCAGCATCTAAAGGCGTATACCCATGCAAATCTGGAGTCAAAAGGGTCTCATTACTGTCTACTGTCATAGTAGAGATCGTCTGCTCTACATTTTTACGCATCAGGATGTTAATGAGTTGACTCATCACAGCGATATAGTTGTCAAACTTGGCATGTTCATCATAAGGGGTAGAGATGTCCACCACAACGATATAGTCGACATTCATCTCATTGCGCATCACATCAAGAGGAAGATTGTCTGCAACACCACCATCAACAAGGACTTCTCCATTAACAGTAATAGGATCAAACCCGCCAGGTATAGCGATAGAAGCATAAATGGACTCTGCCAAACTTCCATCACGTAAAACAACTGTTGCGCCATCTTCAAGACGACTCGCTACTGAACGAAAAGGGATACGCAGTTCGTCAAAACTTTTGGCAGTACTGACATTTATGGTCTTTTGTTCCAAAAACTGTAACATCGTCTGACGTTTAAAGAGTCCGGTACCAAAGACCACTTCATTATCACTGTTAATCCCCACTTTTGCATGCCCAGGGAAGGCACGTTGCAGTTTTTTACGACGGTATGGGATCTCTTTACGATCATAATCCACAGTGATGACCTTACTCCAATCCATAGTAGTCAACATACGCTCTATCTCAGACGAACTCATACCCGAAGCATAAAGGCCTCCGATAAAAGAGCCCATACTGGTCCCGACAATAGCATCTATGGGAATATGATGTTTTTCAAAAGCCTTGATAACACCAAGGTGCGCACCACCACGGGCGCCACCACCACTTAAGACAATACCGATCCTTGGTCGTTTATACCCTTTGTCATGATCAGCACGTTTGTTGGCACCTGCATTAAGACCCGACATCATTGAAGCATTTTTATTACCATTGGTGTCTAATTTCAGGTTCTCAAAACCATCAACTTCCGCATCATCCTTCGTCACACTTTTCTGTGAAAATGGATCAAGACCACTTGCCTTGCTTTTAGGGATCAGAGGTAAGGCATTGAGTCTCTTATCATCTACTTTATAGTTTGAAACATCTGCCCACAACATAGGGGTCATT
Organism: Helicobacteraceae bacterium; assembly: GCA_015493495.1. GTDB lineage: Bacteria > Campylobacterota > Campylobacteria > Campylobacterales > Sulfurimonadaceae > Sulfonitrofixus. The sequence goes on from WGDB01000051.1 coordinate 19,689, forward strand.
ACCAAAAGTGTCAGTGGTATAAACAAATGTTTGTTCATGATCTATACTAATCCAAATGCTATAGATAAAGTTGCCAACCAGATAGCAGCCAAGGTCATCAGAGATAAAAAGACTATAGCGGCACCCGCATCTTTAGCCTGCTTTGCCAAAATATGATAATCTTGAGTCACTAAGTCAACCACACGCTCTATAGCGCTGTTGATCACCTCTGCTAAAACAGGGATAATAAGTGAAATACTCAAAATGAACTTATACCCTATCTCAATAGGTAAAAACCAAGCGACAGCAGTTCCCAGGACAAATAGCAAGATCTGCCACTTAAACGAGGCTTCATGTTTGGTGATATCTACCAGCCCTTCTAAGGCATAGACTGTGTTTTTAAACAAGTTGTGTTTTGGTTTATTGTGCATAGTACTCTTCTTTTAGTTTTTCAATAATAGTCTGTAACTCTGCTGCCGATGTACTCAAAGGAACAGGATCACCATAGATCACGGTTACTTTTCTACGCCACAGAGAGCGTTTTTCGACAAAATGTTTTTTAGAACGGGAGAAACGGCTACCCCACATGCCTCCAATATAAGCAGGAACAATAACACCTTTTTCTCCTTTTACCGCAATTTCATAACCTCTTTGGAATTTTTGAATATTTTCTGTACGGGTAATCCCACCTTCTGGGAAAAGAGTGATAAGACGCCCATGCTTAACATAGTTATGTACCTGTTTAAAGGCATCTTTCGCAGCGCGGGCAGAGACAGGGATAGCCTCACCCCATTTAAAAAAGCTGTGTGCAATTGGCCAGTGATAGATGCTTCTCTCCATCATAAAAATGGTACGTCTTTCAACAGGAAATGGCACGATAAGCCAATCTAGCCAACTCACATGGTTCGCCATAAGGAGCACCGCACCTGTATGAGGTACTTTCTCTGCACCTTTAAAGACAAAGTCATAGCGAAATGATAAAAGAAGCTCACCCACAAACCAGGCAAACATAAGCAAATGCTGACGTGATACAAAAAATGCCATCACAAAGGTCAAGGTCGCAACAGCATAAAAAAGGCTAGTTGAGTCAACGCCACCGTAAAAGGCCAAAAGTGTTGTCATACCCAGTAAGATCACCATAAAGATGTTCTGTATAAAGTTATTTCCGGCAAGTATCGTTCCAAGGTGTACACCCGGTGCATGCTTTTGGATAAAGGCATTCAAAGGAACAATAAACATCCCTGAAAACAGTCCAAAAGTAAAAAAGAGAACAGCAATAGGTTCAAGGCGATCAAATACTGGGATAAGCAGAAGACTCACACCCATACCTATAGCACTAAAAGGTACCATTCCCACCTGAATAAAGTACTTTGAAAAGCGCGCAGCCATAATAGAACCGATGATTATACCTATGATCGTCAGGCCCAAAACACCATTGACATAGACTGTATTACTTATACCCATGACACTTTTAGCATATTCTGGAAAAACAGCGATAGCAACCTGAGAGACTCCCCAGTAGACTGACAAAGCAAAAATAGCTTGTAAGATCATCGGTTTACGAGTGATCGTCTTCATGTTTTTGCGAAGATAGAGCCCTGTGATGTACTTCTTCATAGAGAACTTACGATCAGAAGGCACACGTTGTTTGTTTGGTAGCATTGATATAAGATAAAATTCTGCCACCGAGTTAAGGACCAATAACCAACCCAAAGGTGCGATCTGTTTTAAGATTTCATCTGCTGTCGTGTAGTCATGTAACATAAACTCAAACAAAAAGGAGAAAATCCCCATACCCGACATAATAGCGACCATAGTAGCTGCTTGAACTGCCGCATTACCTGCGGAGATAAACTTGTTTCCTACCAACTCTTTGATGTAACCGTACTTTGCTGGAGAGTAGATGGCACTCTGTGTTGCCAACAAAAATGTCAAAAAGAAAGAGAGTTCAAACCAACCCATGTAGTACGAAAGTGTAATAAGCAGTGTCAAGACCACGGCTAAGGCAGCAGCAAAGGTCATCACCTTGTTTTTAGGAAACTTGTCTGCTAAAAAACCTGCAGGCGTGAAGACCATGATAAAAGGTAAAAGAATCAGTGCATTGACAATGGCTGTCAGTACGATCTGGATCTCACCATCATACATCTTAAAAACAGTATTTTGGATAATGATCTTGTGACCTAAATCAGTAAAAGCATTTAAAAACAGAGCAAACAGGTAGGCATATGTGCCCTTTATCTTAAACATCTCTTTCAAGAAGTGACTCCTGAGCTCCATCCAACATAGATGCCATGCTCTTTTTCAGCCGTAGTGATCAGTAAAAAGGCCAACTCTTCGAGTAACTCTTGGTCCAGGTTATGAGTTTGTACGATGACTAAAGTGTTTCCATACTCTTCACTACTGTTGTACCCTATCTCTTTTTTTTCAAAACCATGCAAATACAACTCTTCAGCCACACGTTTGGCATGCCCCTCAGTTAAAAAGCCCAGGTAGTGCTCCACTTCACGTTCTTTAGTGTTATCATCACCCTCTTCTGCCAACTCCGCTAAGATGTGGCGCGTTTGGATCTGCTGTAACATCAAAGCATCTGGATAAAGTGTGTAGAGATAGTGCTCCCACTTGGCATCTCTGGCTGTACCTACATCGAAGATATACTCCGAGCCAACCACATCAGAAACAAGGTTTTGAAACTTTTTGGCACTTGGTGCATAAAAGTAAAGTTCTGCCCAACCATCTTCAAAACGCTGTCCCACCTTAATGGCGTCGAGCGTCTCAGCAGCACGTGACTCAAGGCGTTCTATCACAGGTTCAAGCTTTTGTAGCGCTTGTTCAGTAGGTAGACCGTTCTCTTGAACGTCAGTTAGTTGTAAAAAAGTCCAGACTAACCATGGTCGTTCTGCTTGCGGTGCAGTGTCGAGATAGTCGATCTCAAGTTCAGTCTTGACACTACTCTCATCGCTGTTTGTCATATAGTATTCGGTCATTGTTATATATCTTTAATTAGAAGTTAGATATTTTATCTTTTTGCGTGTTTGGTTTGGCTAAAAAAAGTTATAATTCTCTTATGGAAAACATCTATATCGCTATCATCATATATATTGGTCTTGAGTTTTTTGAGATTCAATGGCAAAAGGCAGACACCTTGATGGGTGTTTTAGGAAAACTCTACCGCTATTACAGACAAAACATCTTTCTCTTTTTTATAATGCATCCTACCTTTTCATTTGGTATAGCACTCGCGATGTTAACAGACTTGGCCTATGCTGCTGTGGCACTGCTCGTCATCAAGACCATCGATATTGCAACAAAGATCATATTATTACAACAGGTCTTTGAAAAGAGAGAGCTCAACGCGGAGATGTCTACTATGTTACTTGCCCCACTGCACCCTTACATGATGTATCTCTCTATTGTTGTATATACACCGCTTGTCTACTTCGCCCTCACCTCTCATTTTATGACCTCTTTCTAATTGAAGGGGATCTCCAGTTTCATCTTCTCGCAAAAAACTATTTGTCAAAAAGTTATCACAACTATCTTTAAATTTATAATTAATATCATCTATTCAAATCATAGTTACAAATAAACAGTATAATCCCACATTATTTTATAATTAAGGATTTTTTATGGATATTATGAAAATTAGAAAAGCATGTCAGCCTGTTAGAATTATTGCAGGGCTTGCACTTATTACTGTAGGGATTTTTACTGCAAATCCTTGGTTTTACCTTGGTGTAATCCCATTTATTGCAGGTGTAACCAACTTCTGTCCACTTTGCATCATCACTAAAAAGTGTGAGATCTAATCATATTCCTAATAGACTTCCCTTAGATTCTCAAGGGGAAGAAAACACCCTTCCAACAAGATCTTCTTAATACATCAACAACAGTTTTGCACACCAGCCCTCTTATCTAGCTCTATTCAAATCTCCTAAAAATCATACATGCTTAATTTTTAAGAATGATTTTCACTATTAATGTCACTTACCGTAACATCAGACAATAGAACACACTGTAATTTCAGTATAATGAGAATTGCTCTCATTATACTTGACATATGACGCGTCTTCTGTTACTATTCCCGCATTAAAACAATGATTGTGAAAACAATTATCAAAATAGGAACTAAAATGAACAAAACACTATTAGCCCTTAGTACAGTAATGGCACTTGGCAGCACAGCATTTGCAGATGACACATCGGAGATCGCAGAACTTAAGCAGCAGATGGCAGAGTTGCAGGAAAATCAGCAGGCCATGATAGATGAGACTTCAGACTCTCAGGTTGGTTTTACAACAGTTGACTCTAGCTTTTCACACAATGGTATGGGTGCAGCAGCATCCAAGGTCTATATGACTAAAGATCCTCTCTCTATTGGTGGGTATGGTGAGATGTATTTTGCATCTCCAGACAATGGTGACAACTTCGCTGATGTTTATCGTTTTGTTCCTTACTTCGGTTATAAATTTTCTGATAATATCATTTTAAATACTGAACTAGAGTTTGAACATGGTGGTGCAGATCCAGAAAGTGGTAAAGAAGGATATGCTGTTGTTGAGTTTATGTACCTTGACTTCTTGATTGATGAATCTTTTAATGTTCAAGTGGGTAATTTTCTAACACCTGTAGGTCTTATTAACCTTCGACATGAACCGGTTCTTTTCAATACTGTTCAACGCCCAAATACTGAAAAGTATCTGATCCCTTCTACCTGGAACACAAATGGTATTATGACCTATGGTAAGATTGGTGAAACAGGTCTTAGCTATAACGCAGGTGTAGTTCAAGCACTTGACTTAAACAATGCTAATGCAGGTAAAAAGAAGCAGATTCGTTCTGCACGTTCTGGTTCAGTAGGCAAACCTACCTATAATCGTGCCGGCGTGGTAGGTCGTCTTGACTACAGAGGTATTTCAGGGCTACTCATTGGTGGATCTGTCTATTATGGAGATGCTTCTCAAGGAAGTGTTGCAGATGCTTCGACCTTTATGTACGATGTTCATGGTGTGTATGAGATTGCAGGCTTTAAAGTAAAAGCTGTTTATACAGCTACATCTATTAGCGGCGCAGACAAGATCGCAACAGTAAATGCTGGTGCAACAACACCAATTGATGCCTCTACATCAGAAGCAAATGGTTATTTTGTAAACCTTGAGTATGATGTTCTAGCTTCACTCGCTACAACATTCAAGCTTCCTATATTTGCACAGTATGATTATATTAATCCTACAGCAACAGTTGTTGACCAAAATAATAATGAAATCGCTTCACTTGACACGAAAGCTGAAAGTGCCACAACTACTGTTGGTATCAACTTTTTCCCACATGAACAAGTTGTTCTAAAACTTGACTATGCCATGACAGACTATGCCAATGCTACAGCAGAGGATTTCAACACTATCAGCGCAAGCTTCGGTTTCATCTTCTAACTATAGTCGATGCCAATAAAAGTATAGATGAATCAGGTGATTTATGATTGGTAGTAAGTGTGTAGATTGAAGCTACTCTTATCAAGAGATTTTTAAGTCTATTCTACTAGAATGCGGAAAATATTTTATAATGTTATTAATAATTATATCATTAACATTTTAAGGAACTCAAATGACATCTAAAAACTTACTACTCTCAGCCCTCGCTTTTTCACTCGCTTTAGGTATTAGTGGGTGTGAAGACACCCCTGATGATGGTACGGACACAGGCATCAAAGCACAGCTTAAAGCCAATCTTGGTGAAAAGCTCTATAGTGATCCTAACCTCTCGGCTGACAGAACGATGTCTTGTGCCACTTGTCACAGTCTAGACCATGCCATGATCGATCCTAGAGAGACCTCTATGAGACTCGGTGGCTCGTTAGGTAACGACAACGTCTCTATCGGTGATAGAAATGCACCGACTGCTGCTTATGCAATGTTCTCTCCTGATTTTCATTTTGATGCAGATGAGTCACTATATATAGGTGGTCAGTTTTTAGATGGTCGTGAAAAAGATCTTAAAGGTCAAGCTAAAGGGCCATTTTTAAATCTGGGTGAGATGAATATGGCAGACGCCAGTGCAGTGGTCGAACGTGTTAAAGAGAGTTCACTCTATACTCTTGAGTTGGTGGCTATATATGGTGCTGATATATTGACAGATGATGAACTGGCTTATGACGCTATAGCAGACAGCATCGCCTCTTTTGAAAAAACAGCACAATTTGCACCTTTTGACTCTAAGTATGATCAATTCTTGGCAGGTCAAGCCGAACTTTCACCACAAGAGCGTGAAGGTCTGGCACTTTTTGAGGGTAAAGCACAGTGTATCGCTTGTCACCCATCTAGCAGTGAAGAGGACTCACACCCTCTCTTTACAGACTTCTCTTATGACAACTTAGGCGTACCGGTTAACAATGCACTTCGCGCTGCCAACGGTATCGCTAATAGTGATCTTGGTCTCGGGTCGGTTGTTGATGAGAGCGACTTAGAAGGTGCCTTCAAGGTCTCTAGCCTGCGTAACATCGCGGTCACTGGCCCTTACATGCACAATGGTGTCTTCAAAGACCTCAAGACTGTAGTGCATTTTTATAATACACGCGACACAGGCGGCATCAACCCTGAGACAAACCAAGTATGGCAGTCAGGTGAGGTAGATGCTAACAAAAATGTAAACGAACTCGGTGATCTTGGTCTGAGTGATGCAGAAGAGGATGCGATCGTAGCATTCTTGAAAACTTTAACTGATAAAAAGTTTGAATCACTTAACCCATAATCTTACACTTTTAACACTCTTGGTACATCAAGAGATGTTATACTTTCAAAAACAAAAGTGATAACTTCATGCGATACCTTCTTATAACTCTTTTTCTTTTCAGCACTCTTCAGGCCAAACTTCTTATCAACCCTTTTGACGCCCTACACGCAGTCTACGGCAATGATGTCAAAATAGAGAAGAAGAATGTACTACTGAGTATAGACAAAGCAAAAGTCGTTTACAAACAGGCAGGGATGCCAAAAGGCAAAAAGATCTTTCGTACCTTTAAAGTAAAAAAAGAAGGCAAGGTCATCGCTTATGCCATCTTGATCTCTCGCGTGGTAAGAAGTAAAGATGCTGCCATACTCTACATGATCTCACCAGAGGGTGTCATCGAAAGTGTCGAGGTCATCGCCTTTAACGAGCCCCCGGAGTTTACCCCTTCCAAACAGTACGTCTCACAGTTTAAAGGCAAAACCGACCAAGATACCCTGCGTGTCGGTAAAGACATCCCTACTGTTACCGGAGCGACTATGGGTGCGCGTAACGTGACCGATGGTGCGCGTCTGGCACTGGCTGTTTTTGATATGCTTTTCAGAGAGAAATAGTGAAATTTACCCTTGTCAAGGATATAAAAGGCGACACACTGATGCGCCCTCTTTTGGGCGGACTGCTGCTTTTTATACTCCTCTTTTTAAGTGCAGACATCCTGCTTAAAAATGAGCAGATCGGCCTCACCCCTTCTCACCTCAGCCAGACACTTTTTGGTAACGAAGAGGAGTACATTGAACCCGTTACAGAGCACTTTTTACTGGAACTGATCCACAGTGACATCTTTTTTATGATGATGACCCTGCTGACCCTCTCTGCTGTCTACGCAAGACTCTGTCAAAACAGGAGTATGCGTGTGGTCAACATCAATACCACCATGATAGCAGCCCTTTTGAGCATACTCTTTTTACCACTGGCTTATTACCTTTCAGCACACTTTATACTACCCTACATCATCACTTTTTACAGCTGGCACATCTTAGCACTCTTTATGAGTATGGCCTCACTCTTTTACCTGTTCATCCCTCAAAAAAGCGATATTTAACGTGCACCAGAGTTATCGTTATGCCATCGCCTATTTTGCTGTTTTTGCTCTGTTACTGCTGCTCAGTGGAGCGACACTCTTTGTAAGCAAGTTAGGACTTGGTTATGAGAGCATCGAGACTTTTTACCTCGGTTCTAATACAGGTTTTGCACAGCCTAAAAGTACCTTTGGACTTTTAGAGACAGCCCTGCCCCATCTGGGTGCTATGGGTCTCTTTATCTTTGTAGTCGGACACTTTCTACTCTTCACTGACAAACGCCAAAAGAAGCGTGCCAAAAAACCGCTTATCCTCCTGTTTATCGCAGCACTGCTTGACATTGCAAGCGGTTTTCTCATTATTCAGGGATGGACCTTTTTCATCTGGGTCAAGATAGCCGCATTTTTACTGCTGCAGATCCTTGGACTCTACCTGCTTTATGTTCTCCTTAACAACACGATTCAAAGTATTGCCAAATACGCTGGCAGACAGTAACGATCCGGCATCTTTCACGCAGCTCTTTTTATAGTATGTAAAAAAGTGAGGGACAGAAGGTTCCTACTCATCATCATAAGCTATATTTAACAATTTCCTCTAAGGAATATCAAATACAAGAATCAGTCTTACTTTTAAAAATTCCCAAAAGTTCAATATCTCTATTAGTAATAATGACTTCACCATCTTTATGACGGTCTCAATAAATGATGTATTTAACTCTTCTCATTTGAATTAATTATCTATCTTGCCATTTGAAAATATCAAGAACTTTAATCTCATTTTCTTCAACTTTATAAATAATTGTGTAACCTTTAAAAATCAAATCTCTATATTTTTTATCTTCAAAGTAAATTGATGGTCTACACATGAAAGGAGATTCAAGAAGCAATTTTATTTTCTCTCTTAAATCTTTGTTGAATTTTTTAGAAGCTGGTTTTTTATCTTTTGCAATAGTTGTTAATATTTTTAATAGTGGTTCAGAGAAACCTATTTCGATTACAATCTTCAAATTATAAAGTTTCTATTTTTTTGTCCATATCTAAAAAAAACTCATCTGCTGAAATATAATTACCATTAACTTCTGCATGAAGAACTCTTCTTTGAACTTCTTCTACAGATGAAACAATATAATCTTCTTCGTGTGTGTCTTCAACCAAGCTAAGTTCATTAGTTTGAAATTGATTTATAAAAGATAAAACTTGTGAGTATATGGATTCATTAACTTGTAGTTTCATTGTATGCATAATGTTACCTCATATGAATAAGTTTATTTAATGATTATAGCAAAAAGATATAAATATACTTTTGAAATAATTTGCTTAAATTATAACTTAGCTGTTAATACACTGCCAAAACCATCTTAAAAAAGGCAGCAGCGTGCTTGACAAAAGAAGCTCTGTAAAGTACGTGCAGTTAGAACTGCTGTATCTCCTAGTCGCAAC
>WGDB01000052.1 GCA_015493495.1 Helicobacteraceae bacterium
TCCTCACTGTGGTGGCGGATGTCAGATGACGTATGAAGTAAAACATGACACGATTTACCGTATGACAAACAATTTCGAATTTACCTCACTGTGTGGTGCAGGTAGATACGGCTTTGACTATGCAAACAAAAACGTAGTCAAAGATGCTAAAGCATTTGAAAAAGCAGTGGAAGCTGTAAAAAATGCTGAAAGTATTCTCTTTGCCCCACAAATCACCAATGAAGAAGCCTATATCTTACAGAAGATAAAAGAGCGTACAGGTGCGAAACTTATCTCTGTTGAGGCAAGAGCCTATCAGAAATTTATGCGTGCCTATGCTTCGGTAACAGGCAAACAGCTTTATTCTGGGACACTTAAAGGTATCTCAGAATCGACAGCGATTATTGTGCTTGGAACAAAAATTTATGATGATGCACCGACAGTGAAATATCATATCAATATGGCATCAAAGTGGCATAGCGCAAGAGTAGCCTATATGCATCCGCTTGAAGATGTAGAGATGAAAAACATTGTCACTCAGTTCATGAAATATGAGCCAGGAAGTGAAGAGGGCGTGGCAGCATTGCTTGTAGAAACACTACTTCATGATGTGGATGTACCAGAAAATGTGAAAGCATTTTTGGATGACCTGGACATAGGTAACCTCTCTGCTGAGTCAAATATAGGAGAAGAAGAGTTAGAACTTCTTAGAAAGTCACTGCTTAAAAAGAGTGGCTTCTCTTTGGTTGTTGGGTCTGATTTATATGCACACCCAAGAGCAGAGCAGATAGCCAAAATTCTTGCACTGGTAGAGAAATATACAGACTTTAATGTGGTTTGTGTGCCTCCAGCAGGAAATGCTATGGGAGTTTCGCTTATCTGTGACCTTGATGATGAAGCAACAGGCAGCAGCGTTGGATATAACGTTGAAGCTGACTTTACCTTGTCTGCACTAGGCAATGGTGATCTTGATATGCCAGCACTCAATCAGCAAGAGGGTACACTTACAACCAATGACAAACGTGTAGTACCGATGAATGTAGCGCAACCTTATGGTGGCTATGTACTGAATGATATTGCCAATGCTTTGGGACTGGATGCTGAATATACCATAGAGTATACCAAGGCATTGCCTGTAGATAAAGGGTTTGAGAGTGTAGAGTTTGATACGCTTCCAGATTATTTTGACATGATTGGTACAGAGCATAGAGGGTATCTTTTAGGCGAGCGTGAAGTATCTGTAGAGGGTGCATTCGAAGAGGTGGCTGAATTTGATGGTTTTGATGGAGCAGTAGTTTATATCTGCAATCCAAAAGAGCAATTCTCAGCTTTTACAAACATATGTGAACCACTAAAAGTTGAGCCATTTTTACTTGGCTCTTCTCAATTTGCAACAGCCACAAAACTGAGTGATGGTGAAAGTGTCTCTTTCGTTATTGATGGTGTGACGTTTAAACGTGTGTTTAAGATTGATACATCTATGAAAGGAACCATTGCACTTAACCCCACCTATGATATGGGATTAAGTACCCCTTTGGTATCCTCTTACAGATTTAGTAAAGTAGAAATTATGCAAGAAAAAAAGAGAGGGAGCTAGTATGAGTGAAGTACAAACGGTAGATAATATGATTTCTATCACTATTGACGGCACTGAGTTTAAAGCAAAAGAGGGTGAATATATCCTTAATGCTGCTCGTGCCAACGATGTTTTCATCCCAGCTATATGTTACCTGACAAGATGTTCGCCTACATTGGCATGTCGTATTTGTCTCGTAGAAGCAGATGGAAAACAAGTGTATGCATGTAACGCTAAAGTCAAAGAGGGTATGGAAATCACAGTTGATACGCCAAATATTCTTGAAGAGCGTCGTGCGATTATGGAAGTATATGACGTCAACCACCCACTACAGTGTGGTGTATGTGATAAGTCAGGAGAGTGTGAACTTCAAAACTATACGTTAGAGTTGAATGTTGATTCTCAGAGCTATATGATTCCAGATACAAAACGTGAAACAACAAACTGGTCATCGGTACTACATTACGATCCGGGTCTATGTATCGTGTGTGAAAGATGTACGACTGTTTGTAAAGATATGATAGGTGATTCTGCGATTACAACTGTAAAACGTGGTGGAGCAGAGCTTGATAAGAGCTATAAAGACTCTATGCCTAAAGATGCTTACTCTATGTGGAACAAACTTCAAAAGTCTGTTATTGCACCTAGCAACGGTACAGGTGAGACAAACTGTTCTGATTGTGGTGAATGTGCAGCTGTATGTCCTGTAGGGGCGCTTGTTTCACGTGACTTTGTCTATACGTCAAATGCATGGGATTTAAAAAGAGTACCAGCAGTTGCAGCACACTCATCTGACGGTGCACAGATTTACTATGAAGTAAAACCAA
>WGDB01000053.1 GCA_015493495.1 Helicobacteraceae bacterium
GATTCAAAACAGCACGATCTGGATGGTTTTTAGCACTTAATTCATCTTTAAAACAGACAACACGCGCGATGGTATAGATATGTTTTTCTTTAAGAGACTTCATGTAGGAGTCTATGTCTTTTATGGTCCGGTTATAGTGCGCATCCATAGCGCTGGCAGCTTTTACATTGGTTTTATAAGACATCATGCCTTGTTCACTTTTGACATCAATGACCAAGGCATTGGCTTCTGTCGTCTCTATAAGGTTCATGGCATTTTTAAAAGTCTTACTCTTAGGAGATGCACCCCAAAAAGAGAGGTAGAGTGCTTTGACTTTGACAGGTTCTATCTCTAACGTTTTTTCAGAGCTGTTGACATCCCAAGAAAAAGGACGATAGCCATAGGCTTTTACATGGATGCTTTTGGTTTTAGAAGCATCAAAATCAACCACACCTTTCACATCACTCATGGTTACTTTATGGTTTTGTATAAATTGAGCATTAACAAGAGGCTCATGACTGGTTTTGTCTACTAAAGTGACCTGTTGAGCAGAAAGAAGGAGGGGAAAAAGAAGGGTAAAATAGCGCATAATTTCTCGATTAATTAAAGTGGCAAAGTATAGCACTTTAAAGTTATAAAGAAGATACTATTTTACATTAAAGCATTAAAAAAAACTACCCTTCACGTATATTCAAATAGTGGTGAAGACTGGCTTTAGAATAGACCTCTGCTTCACTTAAAAAACTTTTAATATCATCAGAAACCTCTTTAAAGTCAGGATTTTTGGCACTCAGTTCACCTAAGACCTCTCGAACAGCTTTTTTACCTGCTGCGTTGACATCATCAGGGAAGTTGTAGATCTTGATCCCTTTCTCTTTTAAGAGGGTCAATGCCTTGGTGTTTTCGTAATGAAACTGACTGGTCATGTTAAGGTTCATTTGCGAAGAGGCCATCTCAATGATAGCTTGATGCTCACTGCCCAGTTTTGCCCAACGCGGTTTGTTAAAGGTCAACTCCAAGATGGAACCAGGTTCATGCCAACCAGAGTAGTAATAAGGCGCGACCTTGTAAAAACCCATCTTCATGTCAAGTGCAGGTCCAACCCATTCAGTCGCATCAATGACACCACGTTCTAAAGAGGTATAGATCTCACCGGCAGGCAGTAAAATAGGGTTGACACCCATCTTGGCAAAGGTCTCTCCGCCAAGACCCGGTATGCGCATCTTAAGCCCCTGCATATCAGCTAAAGATCTTATAGGTTTGCGAAACCATCCACCCATCTGTATGTTGGTATTGCCACCCATAAGAGGATGTAGGTTGTATCTTGCATAGAGTTTTCGCCATAGCTTCATGCCATTGCCATACAACATCCATGAGTTGATCTCTTCGGCTGTCATACCAAAAGGGATACCGCTAAAAAGAGAAAAGGCAGAGTTTTTACCCTTCCAGTAGTAGGGACCGGAGTGAAAAGCATCGATCTGCCCACTGCTCGTTGCATCAAAGACTGCCAGGGCAGGGATGAGTGTATTTTTTGCATGGATTTTGATCTCTAAAGAGCCACCACTCGCACGTTTGACATTTTGAGCAAACTCATCCACACCCGTGCCCATTATAGGGAAGTGTGCCGGCCAGGAAGTTGCCAAATTGATCTTTACTTTTTTATTATAGTTGACATTGACATTTTTGTCTGCCACACTCTTTTTTCCGGGGTGCTTAGAGTAGTCTATGGCCTGACGATTTGACTCATTACAGCCACTCAACAGCCCTGCTGCCGTTGTTGCTGCTGCCGTTGCTAAAAAATCTCTACGTTTCATCATATACTCCTCTTTAACTCTTAATAGGTTTAAAACAGTGTCAACTGTTGTCTCTCTTTAGAGAGACTAGGGTGTTCTAACAGTGTTCGTTTTTGTTCTGCAATAAGTGCGTAATGAAACGAAGTCATTTTAAGTATCTCCAAGATCTCATCTTGTGTCTCATAAGTATAAATCCCTTCTACATTTTCAAAAGGCAAGGCCTTCGCCTTGGGAAGCAAGTAGACGATCCGTGCCCAATTTGCCTGACGTTCTAAAAAAGAGATCTGAGAGTGGATCAACTCAAAATCAGGTTCAAATATCAAGACCCTGTCACTGGCACCAAACTCTTTAACGGAGAGTTCTCTGTTGGTGAACACGGCGTCAAAGTTGTCGATGGCCGTAAAGTTTCTGAGTCTATAGTTCACATCCTGCATGACATAAAAGTTGAGCAGACGCTCCAGATAAGAGATGAAAAAAGGCGAAAGCAGTTGGCGTTCATAAAAGATATCTCTAAATATAAAAGAGGTCTCAAAAAGGGTCTGCTCCACCACTGTGATTTCATCTTTGTAAGCGCTAGGCAGGCTTTTTGAGCTGACAAAAGTATCACGATCTATAAGTTTGGGACAGTAGATCAGTTTGGCACCTGCAGGTGCCTCCCACAACTTCATAAAATCATCTTTGATCGATTGGCCTAAGACTAAGAAGTCGCTCTCGGTCATAATCTGCTGGGCGAGTTTGATGGTAATGAGATCGGTTTCATAAACATCCAACTCTTTTTCAATAAGATGAAAACGCAGCAGACGCATCAAGGCATCATTAACATCATCTACCTTGATCCAGGCGATCTCACTGTCGGAGATCTGCGTTGGTCGATCAAAGACGATGCCATAGGCACCGTGTAATATCGCTTCATCAATATCGGTAGTATTAAAAGCGATAAAAAGGTTACCTCGCTTGACCTTTTTGGCATCGAAACTGATGCCATCAAAACGTGTCACAAAGGGTTGGTTTTGTAAGGTACCCTGAGTTAAGGCCAGGAGGTTTTCAAGACGCATTGTTTAATGCCCCTCAAATGTATTGTTGGGGTTAACCAATAGTAGAACCTGCTTTACGAGGCTTTTCCGGGCGTACCAGACAGAGACCTTCATCATCTTTGGCAGCCAAAAGCATACCGGCAGACAAGATGCCCATAAGTTTGGCTGGTTTGAGGTTTGCTACAACACAGACCTGAGTATTGACCAACTCTTGCGCACTGTAGTAGTCTTTGATCCCGGCAACGATCTGACGCAGTTCATCTTCACCTAGATCCACCTGCAGTTTAAGCAGTTTTTTACTTTTAGGGACCTCTACAGCTTCTACAACTGTTCCGATCTTCAATGTAGTATTAAAAAACTCATCGAAAGTGATGAGGCCAGCACTGTCTTCATTCGCAGGCGCTTCCTTTTTCTTTTTCTCTTTTTTCTCTACTTTTGGAGCCTCTTCCAACATCGCCTTAGGTGCTTCTTGCATCAACGGTTCTTCCACACGAGGGAAAAGTGGCCCGATCTTTTCGATAGTAAAAGTCTCAAGCAGTTTTTTCTCTTTTAAAAGACCTTTGTAGTTTTCAGTGTTGATCTCAAAACCTAAGGTCTTTGCTATGGTGTTTGTTGTTGTTGGCATAAACGCATGAAGTAAAAGAGAGGCTTTTGCCAAGACATTGGCCACCAAGGCTACTGTCGCCAAAGCCTCATCTTTTTTACCTTCTTTGATCTTTACCCATGGCGCGTGTGCTTCGATAGCCTTGTTTCCAATGGTAAAGACCTTCCATAGCTCTTCTAAAAAGCGATGCGTCTGTACTTCATCTAAAAATCTCTCTACATTGTCCAAAATGGCATACATCTCTTCGAGTTCTGTACTGTGATACTTCTGCACATCTACAGAGTCGATGATAAACTCACTATACTTACCACTCATACCAATAATACGGTTAAGAAGGTTCCCCAGATCATTACTCAAATCAGAGTTGATACGATCGATGAATGCACGTTGTGAGAAGTCACCATCTTGTCCAAAAGGCACCTCACGCATCATAAAATAGCGTAGGTTCTCTACACCATAAGCGTCAGCAACCTCTTTAGGAGAGACCACGTTACCTTTAGACTTGGACATCTTTTCACCATCACGTGTCCACCAACCGTGCGCTGCGATGTGCTTTGGCAGTGGAAGATCAAGGCTCATCAAAAATGCTGGCCAATAGATAGCATGAAAACGCAATATATCTTTACCAACAACATGCATCTGTGCAGGCCAAAGATCCATCTTAGCATCATCACGGCCATAGCCCAGTGCAGTAATATAGTTAAGTAGTGCATCCAACCAAACATACATAACATGTTTGTCATCATTGAGTGATTCAGGAAGCTTGACACCCCAAGAGAAAGAAGTTCTTGTCACAGAAAGGTCATGTAAGCCACCTTTTACAAAGTTGATCACCTCATTACGGCGAGACTTTGGCAAGATAAAGTCAGGGTTTGCTTCATAGTAGTCCAAAAGCTTCTGCTCGTACTCAGAAAGTTTAAAGAAGTAAGACTCCTCTTTTACCGTGTTTGTTGTGCGACCACAATCCGGACAGAACTCACCATCGATAAGTTGTGACTCAGGGAAAAAAGTCTCACAGCTAACACAGTAGTTACCCTCATACTCGCCCTTATAAATGTCACCCTTGTCAAACATCTTTTTAAAAGCGTGTTGTACACCTACCTTATGATCTGCATCTGTTGTTCTGATGAACTGATCGTAAGAGATACCAAACTCATCCCAAAGTCCCTTAAAGGTAGCGGAGATCTCGTCTGCAAACTCTTGGGTAGGGCGCCCCGCTTTTTTAGCAGACTCCTCGATCTTCTGACCATGTTCATCTGTACCGGTCAAGAAATAGGTCTCTTCGCCCTTAAGACGTGAGTAGCGTGCCAGCATATCAGTAATAAAAGTAGTATAGGCGTGACCGATGTGGGCCTCACCGTTGACATAGTAGATAGGGGTTGTATAATAGTTGCTCATTTTTTTCTCTCTTGTAATGATTTATGCGCTTAATGCGTCTTTTATGATCTTGCTTTTAAAACTCAAAGCCGCCGGTCTCACCCTTGGACATAGAGTCATAGACTGCTTGAACGTAAGCCCTGCGGGTCTCACAACCTATATAAAATTCACAGAGACTGCAGCTCTTGACAGCCTTCTCTTTTTGACAGTTCTGCATTGCTTGAAGCGCGGCGTCAAGACGCTCTTCAAAAACACTAGGCGTTGGCGTAGACATCTTTTACCCGTGCGACCTCATGTTTCGAACCAAAAAAGCATGGTGTCGTGTCGTGAATATGACTTGCGTCCATAGTCAAAAGGTCATTACTGCCATCGGTCTGGTCTCCACCTGCCATTTTGAAAATAAAGGCAAAAGGAAGTGCTTCATAAAGCATACGTAGTTTACCCTCTGGCTTGTCTGAAGTTGATGGGTAAGAGAAAAGTCCTCCACCTTTAAGCAAGATCTGGTGCAGATCAGGAACCATACCACCGGAATAGCGTAGTCTATAACCTTCTTGGAAGAAATTATCGATCATTGTTTTATGGTGTAATGGCCAATTCTGCTGTGTACCACCTGGAGCCATCAACTTGCCCTTTTCATTAAGCGTAATATTTTTAACAAACTCAAAAATACCATCTTGAAGCAGGTAAAACTTCACTTCACCATCAGTAGCAAAGACTAATTCTGTACGTGGTCCATAAACGACATAACATGCTGCCACTAAGTTGGCCACTTTAAAGTCACCTTCATAGATCCCGAAGATCGAACCAACACTCAAGTTAACGTCGATAAGTGATGAGCCATCCAGTGGATCAAAAGCAACGAAGTAGGGTGCTTGTGCATTCATCACCACTTTATGCTCTTGTTCTTCACTAACGATCGTGTTAACGGTCTTAGCTTTGGAAAACTCCTCTTCACAGACCAGATCACACTTGATGTCCAGTTGTAACTGTGTGTCACCTGTCGCATTTTGTTGTTGGGAATAACCAATATCTTTAGTGTCTATCTCTTGTTTAATACGGATCGCAGCACGTTCGATCGCACCTAATATCTCTTTCATCTATACAGCCTTTGCATTGTTTAAGATCCACGCTATCACGTCATCTTCGTTGTTTAAATCCAAAACACTCACATCTTTAGGAAGTCCCTCATAGCTCGTAAGGTCGATACTCTCGTCGATCGCAAGAGCATTCATGTAAGGGAAATAATCCTCATCGATCTTGTTACGAAAGATACTGATACGTGGAAGGGGAAGGTTTTTGAGACCTTCAACCAGCACCAAGTCAACATCGCCAAACATCTCTATGATCTCTTCAAACTCTTGATATTTGTTGGAGAAGTAGGTTGTTTTGTTGGGAGAGGTCACCACAACTTTAGCACCGGTGTCAGAGAACTTATAGCTGTCTTTACCAGGTGTGTCGAAGCGGGCTTTGTCTTTAGGATCATGTTTAATGATCGCAACTTCAAGCTTATGCTCATGAATAAGCTTTCGTGCCACTTTTAAAATAAGTGTTGTTTTGCCACTGTTTGAGGGTCCAGTGAATGCTACTGCTTTACGTGTTCGCAAATGTTTTCCAATATATTAGAAGCGAAATGACGCTTCATAAATTTTAAGAGATTATATTCAAAACTCAGTAAAAACTGGTTGAATAAGCTAACGAGGCCATGGAATGGGGAGTTTCATACTGAATTGGTTATACTTACAAAATCAATTTTTGAGGTTATGCGTTGAGAGTTATCACAAGTTCCATTCTACTGTCACTAGCGCTTTTAAGCGGTTGCAGCCAACAGTTTAAACACTACAACCTTGATGCCACCAAAGAGAGTGCTGCCAGTAGTTTTCAAAGTGCTACAATCCTGGATGCCAACAAGGTAGATGTGGTTGTTTCAGCTATCTATCTTAATGATGTTTATCCTCAATATCCACTCAAAAACTCTTACTTTTTAGTAGCGATCTACTCTAAAAATCCCGCTGAAGTCCTCTTTTTGACCAGCTTTCCTTATGACAGAGACAATGCCTATGTTTTAAAACGAGGCAGTGACTCTGCCATTTCAGCGTATAGACTTGATGACGATGATCCACTTATAGAACTCATGCCCATCCATACACACTGGGCCAAATACTACTATGTGACCTATCCCTACAGACCAGGAACACCAACACTGACCCTTACCAGTAAAGATGGACGCTCTGCGAAGATGACCTTTAAAATGCCGAGTGGTAATGTAATGTTTACACAAAAGGGAAGTGTAGGGAAGAAGTAATAACTTACTTCGACGCAAGAGGTTTTCTGAAACGGTCACATTGTGCAGGTTGAGAGAGTTGGTTTAAAAGTTTGATTATGGACACTTTCTCACCCAAGATCTTTTTATAGATCACATAATTTGCCAACACCTTTTTACCATACTCTCGACTCTCTGAGTTAACCATCATCTCCATACTCATAAAAGGCTGATACTTAGCATCTGTAAAACAGTTCTGCTTGGTGATGTAGCGCTTGGTAAAGCCCATACCACCGTTGTAGGCATAGGCCATAAATACAGGGTGGTAGAGACTCTTTTGCATCCAGGCAATATGCTTTTTAGCATACGCGATGTTCTTTTCAGGCTGGAACATCTCTACAAATGAGTGACGCTCTGCTTTAAAACTTTTGTCCAAAGCTTTAACTAAAAATGGCATCATCTGCATCAGACCAAGTGCATAAGAGCGAGAGAGTGCACCTGGTATAAAACGGCTCTCTTGGCGCATCAGTGCATAGTACATCGCTTTATCATCATTGGAAAGGTCTGTCATATACTCATCATAAGGCATGATGTAGCCCACCTCTTTATAACCACTGGCCTTCTCGTATATAAAGGAGTGCAGTGGCAACATTTTTTTGTTTGCATATTTGTCAACTAATTTATTAAGATCACTTTTGGGAGTCTCTTTGATCTCTGTGAGCACTTCATTCCAGGCAAAAGGGTCGCTAAGGTCTACTGTCGTTGTGTTATGCTCTTTAGTAGGCAGGTCCGTATAGTAGTTTGTCACTTCTACACCCAACTTCTCTTTTGCATAGAGAGAATACATGTTAATGTCAACACTCTCAGAAAGCTGTTTGAGCAGTTTTTTATCTTCTGTTACTAGGTATTGCCAAAAGAGTGCTTTATCTTTATGCGAACGAAAGTAGGCCAGATCATAACTCTTTTTAAGATGTTTCAGCGCATTTTTGTTTTGTTTATGCTCAATAGCGTTCATAGCCAGATAAAAATGGGTCTCTGAGTTAACCTTAACATAAGCATCTACCTTTAACAATTCTTTTTGGAGTTCACTGTAACGTTCGTCAGTCACCACGATCACCACAAAACGTCTAAAGCCCCAATGTTTAGGAAGCTCTTTCATGTAGTTCTTAGGAAGAGGACGGTTGAGATGTTCTTGTCGAAACTTGGAGCCTGCACTAAGAAAAAGGGTCATAAAAGTTGATGACTTATAGTTGTGAAGGTCAGTTTTATGCTCTGTCTGAAGCAGGTCATCCATTAGTTCGATCCAAGTATAAACATGTTTGGAGTCTAACAGTCTCGCTAAACGGTTACGCTCTTTTTCACTCATAAGAGAAGCTTTATAAGGAGAAAATGCCATCTTTACACATGAAACATCGTTACTTTTGACAAGCTCTTTGGTAGCAAGAGAGAGACACTCCGCTGTGTACTTCACCTCTTCGCGATCACTTTTTTTAGCATAGGCTTTTAAAAGTCGGGTATTAACATCTCTGTATTGATAAAAGGCAGCATCTGCCTGTTCAGGGGTAATGTCTTGATGCAGATAGTTCCAGATCATAAAGTTTTTAGCGAGGGAGCGGGGTTTGGAGTTAATCTCCTCTAAGGTCACCTCGCCATACAGCGAGAGACTCAGGAGTATGAGCAGTAGTGGCTTCATTAAAATGCAGTAGCGATGGTATTGAGAAGGTTGATCAAGATGATATCTGTCACTTGCAACCCAATGATGATCACTAAAGGGGCAAAGTCTATACCATTAAAAGTAGTGGGCATCATACGTCGTACCAGTTGGTATGCAGGCGCAGTAATACGTGTCAAAAACTGAACGATAGGGTTATAAGGATCAGGACGTACCCAAGAGAGCAGGGCAGCGATAATGATCACCCAGATGTAAACGTTGATCAGTGAATGAAAAATACCACCGATCCCAACAATAATGTTTGCTAAGGCACTCATTTTACGATCTCCCCTAAAAAGTCTTTAAGATAAACATACAGTTTAGCCACATCAGGCCCATTTTCAGAACCTGTTATTAAAAGAGAGAGTGTTTTGGTAAATGCTTCACCTTCTAAACCACTCTCTTTTGCGATGTAGACGTTAAATGCATCAAAACTTTCTATATAAGGCGCTGCAATGATCACTTTTTTCATGATCGCTGCCTGATCTGTCAAGGTGTCAGGTATCACTTTAGCTGCAAAAACAGCCTCGATCTTGGGACGAAGCTCTTTAAGTGTACTTGCCTCACCCAGGTAGATCTTCGCCACCTTACCCATAGCCTCATCTGCAAAACCAACATAACGTGAGAGCTCTTTATCATCAAGGTTGCGAAGGTGTTGACTGTTAATAGCCTTCAACGTTTCCAAGTCAAAACGCTCAGAAAAGGTTGAGAGCTTACTTAGGTCTAACCACTCAAGAGCATCTTCGAGGCTAAAGATCTCTTCTGGTGTCGTGTTTCCAAGTTGAAGAAGATAGTTGATAATAGCAGACGGTAAAAAGCCCTCTTCAAGCAACCACTTCACCGAAGCGTGCGCATCGTTTTTACTCAGCTTTTCACCTTTCTCATTTAAGATGACCGGCAGATGGGCATACTCCATCTCTTTTTCATAACCTAAAGCACTACGAACCGCTATCTGTTTTGGAGTGTCATTTAGATGCTCTTCACTGCGAATGACCAGAGAAATGTCACTGATCATGTCATCAACAGCGCAGGCAAAGTTGTCAGTCGGGTACTTCTCTGCGCGCATGATGACAAAAGCGTCGATCTCATCTGGTGTAAAGCTGATCTCACCTTGAATAAGGTCTTTGATGACCACAGCTGCTTCAGGGCGCTGCAGGCGAATAGTAAACGGGTTTTCGTTGTCTATGACCATGTCCGCACGAAGGTGAGAGCAGGTGTCGTCATAAACAAAAGGCTTGTTGGCTTTTTTAGCCACTGCACGTTTGACTTCCAGCTCTGCCGGGGTACAAAAACAGCTAAATGCTTTTTTGGCATGAATAAGTTGAATGGCCATCATACGATGGTAACGCAGGTTTTCACTCTGATAGATAACATTGGAATAATCAACACCAAAGAGACCTAAGATGTCTAAAAACTCTTTGTCTTTTCCTTCGATAGTCGGCGTATTTTCACTCTCTTCCATGCGAACAACAAGCTCTTCATTGCGCTGCTTGGCAATGATGTAGTTAAAAAGGGCAATACGAAGGTCTCCAACGTGCATATCGCCGGTAGGACTTGGGGCAAAACGTAACATAAAATATCCTAAATTATAAGTAACGTGATTTTAGCCAAACTTCCTTAACACGCAGGAAATAATGCCCTTTGAGCTGCTCTTTATAAGTATCTTTACTACTATTATTTTTCCCACATCATATTTTCTATTGATAGGTTGAATATAAGGGAATTAGTATGATAGTAACATATTGAGCAATAATAGTTATCTCTTAGAAGACAAAACTTAGAAATGAGATGCTTTATGTTTTGTTTTAAACATATGAAGAGAAAAACATTTCACCACTTACTTTCTGTCTATTATTCATTTTTTGCTTATGTATTTCTACTATATTTAGGTGGAAGTTAGTAATAAAACACTATAGTACCAGACAATTAAACTTCAGATCAAGGATAGAAAATGACTACAAAAAACTTATTAATAAGTATCAGTTTAGCTACTGCTATTGCCTTAACCGGGTGTTCATCAAAGGATGATTCAAATACTACAACTACCCCTCCTGAGGCGACAACTACAGAAACAGTGAGTGGTTCGGTAGTTGCAAATGATGTCTACAATGCTACAGTTCGTATCTATGATATCTGTAGTAATCATATGTTGGCAAGTACAACAACCGATGACAAAGGTGCTTTCTCTTTTGATGTGGATCTAAACAGTAAAAAAATCTATAAAATTGTTGCATCTGGCGGAACATACACTAGTGAAGCTTCTTTACAAAGTGAGGACAACGGTGATCTCACTGGTATTTTGTCTCTCGCAAGTAATGGAAGAACTGTCAGTATTACAGCATTAACAACAATGATGGCCTCTAGACTCGACGTTCTTGCAGGTTCATGTTCAGATATCAACAGTAGTAACGTTGATGAAGCTGCAGGATATATTGCACGCGCATATGGTTTGGATGATCCAAAAATGCTTTTAACACTCAGACCTGCTCTTACAAACACAGCTGGTGATGCAAGCTTTAAATATGCATTTGTATTAGGTGTTTTAGAGGAGTTGGCACTGCACCTTGACACTAGACCAAAAGAGCTTTACAGGGCGTTAGCTGAAGATATTGCTGATGGAAAATTTGATGGTAAAAAAGGTGTTGCTAAAGTTGAGTTAAGACCAGGTATTGCATTGCCTGCAACTGCAGGTGTAGCAGATACTATTGCTGCGACCTTCAAGTTCGTAGAGAGCAACAGGTCTGCCTTGATAGCACTCGATATCAATAGCAGTCTTTTATCTGACCTATCCAGATCATTAGTTGAAGACATCGCAAGCGCACCTGTGGCAGATAGCTCAAGTGGAACAGATATTACAAATTCCGGTGCAATCACATCTGTCAGCTCAAAAGGTAAACAACTCTTGTTTGTAGCAGGAAGAAATAATGGTCTCATTGGTATAGATATCACCAATCCGGATGAAAACCTGACAAAAATCGACTTAACCAACTTAAATACTGCACTTTCTGGTCTAGGTCTTAGTAATATTGGTGGGGTTATCGCGGTACCTGGAACCCAAAGAGCAGTAGTCTACTCTTATGGTTCAACAACTGTGGCTCTTGTTGATGTGAGTGTAGAAGGAAATGAAAGTATCATAAGCTCATCAGAGATCAATATATCCAAGCAGCAATCTTTTAGTGGAGGCTCAGCTTATATCAGTAGTGGCCTGCCACAAGTAGGCGTTAATGGTATATGGCTTGCAACAGCTGATGGATATAAGCTTCTTGATGTTTCAACACTGAATATCGTTAAAGAAATACCACTGGCAAATAACCAGATCATTGCAGAAAATATTGGTGGAAGTATCAATGGTGCGATGCCAATGCTCTTTAGTCCAAACTATGGAGCTGGATTTGGTGGTGGCCTGCAGATAGTCGATCTTAATAAAAGTGAAGCTTATTCAATGGAAGATAACAACTTTTCATCTTATATAGGTGTTTATCCAAGTATGGGATCTGCTGATGCCGGATCAGTAGACAGCATCTATAATATTGGTATTATTACTCCTGAGGACGCTTCTACAGTTGCACTTGTAAAACTGGATGAGCTAACATATAACGATAACAATACCTCTGACAACACAGACAACACATTTACTGTAGAGAATAACAAAAGCGTCATTGGTGTCAACCTGGCACCTAACTCTTACGTCACCGTTTCTGGAGTCTATACTGACAGTTCATCCCACTTAGCTCTCTTTATGGCAGGCTACTCTAGCGATATTGTTGTTGGTCGATTGCAAGATCCAAGTGATGAGAACTGGACCGGTCTTAGCGAATGGAACTATTCTCGTGGTCAGTATTCATACTCAAGAGATCCACATGCCGGAGCAGTCATCAAGTCTCTATCTACAGGTAAAGCATATGGATACCTTTTAGATAATTCTGGTGCGGTCATTCAGGTAGACATGCAAGCTTTCTTGGATGCAAATGCTACCGATCATCACGTCAATGTTGATTTGTATGATA
>WGDB01000054.1 GCA_015493495.1 Helicobacteraceae bacterium
CAAAAACGAACAGTAAAAGAAAGATACCCACCTCATGAATGGAGAGGCTCATATTATACATTTGATTCATAACCAAGATTTTACACTAATTCTTCTATAATCCTTCTACTCTATCTTGAAGGATCTCTATGGCTGTTACAGTTGATCAAGCCCTCTCTCTTATTTTTGAACAGGTCCGACCAAAGTCGAAAAAACTTCTTCCTATAGAACTCGCCTTAGGACATGTCCTGGCCGAAGAGATCATCGCCAAACACAACCTTCCTCCTTATGACAACTCTGCCATGGATGGTTACGCGATCATGAGCTCTGACGTTGGCAAAACGGTTGATTGTATTCACACCATCTTTGCCGGGGATAAAGAGGAGATCAAACTTCAAGAACGCAACTGTATCAAGATCATGACCGGGGCAAAAATCCCTCACGGTTGTGAAGCCATCGTTCCCATAGAAGATGTTACAGTAGACGGTAACAAGATCACCATGCCGGCAGAGATCAAACCGGCACAACACATTCGCCTAACAGGTGAGGACATCCAAAGTGGCGATCTTCTTTTAAACAAAGGGGAGCGACTCTATGCCCATCAAGTCACACTTTTAGCATCTCAAGGTATCTCCCAAGTCAAAGTCTACAAAAAACCTCGCGTAGCACTATTTGCCTCCGGCAATGAGTTAAAGATGCACTTCGAACAAGTAGAGGGACATCAACTCTATAACACCAATACGCCGACGATCATGGCCCGTTGTCAAGAACTTGGCTGTGAAGTTCAGTTCATAGGTACGGCCAGTGACAGTTTAGAGTCTATCCATGAGCATATAAAGTCTGCACTAGACTCTGACCTTATTATCACTTCTGGCGGGGTCAGTGTCGGTGATGCAGACTATACAAAAGAGGCTTTCTCAGCCTTCGACTACAATGGTATCTTCGAGAAGATAGAGATCAAACCGGGTAAGCCCACTACTTTTGGTCGTATAGGTTCCACCTACGTTCTTAACCTTCCTGGCAATCCTCTGGCAGCAGCCCTGATCTTCGAGATCTTTGGCAGAAGTACCATCAATGCACTTAGTGCTGTCACGGAGAAGTACATCACACCAATCCATGCCAAACTGGCACGCCCTTACCAATGCAGACCAGGTCGCAACACTTTAGTCCCGGGACATTTTGATGGTGAGTTTTTTACCATCTGTGACAAATATGCCCCAGGCATGGTCTCGCCTCTTGCCACTGGTAATGCTTTAATATTTGTTGATGCTGGGGTTAGTCGTTTAGAAGCTGGAGCAGAAGTGAAGGTGGTTTCTACTCGGTTTGAATTTAACAGTGTGGAGCCAAAAGACTTTTTGACTAAATGATTTTACTTGATCGTCAGAATTTAACTAATAAAATCAGGTCTTAAACAGTTGTAGGATTGACAAACCCTTCTCCACTCTTTATTTTCTCCCAAAGCAAAACATCATTCCAATCACTGCGAATAGCATCACTGAAAACGATCTCATTCATATTAATGCTCCCCATTAACTCCGAATAAGCATCCTCTTCAAATCCTTGAGCATATCCTGTAGCAGTCTCATGCACAATAACACTATGAAGCTTTACCTTTTTCTCTCCATTGATCATCGTGGTGAGTTTCAAGAGCTCATTGATCATTATAAAGAGCACACGAGAAAACTGTTCTGCAGAAGGAGAGACCGGAAGTTGTACCCAACGGTCTGAATGCTTTTTCATATCTTCAATGTATCTACTCTCATCAGCATCCCATAATGTCACCGCATGATCAAAACTGTCTATAAGATCTTTCATGTTCTGCTTCATCAGACCAAAGTCATAAACCATTTGACCATTGTCCAAAAAATTGGACTCAAAAAGGACTTCTACAATATAAGAGTGACCATGAAGAGAGGATCGACAACGTTCTGAACTGCAACCGCGAACAATGTGGGCATTTTCAAATTTGAATTTTTTACGGATTATCATAAAGAAGATTATAGCGAATTATATATGGAGAGAAGTGAATACGGTCAGCTAAGCGATCTGCTTAAGCTGAACAAAACTATCGTTATTTATAACGGTAAGTGATACGACCCTTGTCTAAAGAGTAAGGTGTAAGCTCAAGCTTAACCTTGTCTCCTGGAAGAATTTTAATATAGTGCATACGCATCTTACCTGCGATATGACATAAAATTACGTGTCCGTTATCAAGCTCTACGCGGAATGTTGCATTCGGCAGTGCTTCAACTATTTTCCCATCAACTTCAATGACGTCTGATTTTGCCATGAATTATCCTTGTGAAAGTATTTCTGCTTTGCCGCCAATGACAGCTACAGTATGTTCATAATGTGACCCGCGTAGGCCATCTGTACTCGTTACGTCCCACCCGTTACTCAAGATAACAGGCTTTGCCTCTTTTTGGCAGATCATCGGCTCAAGGCAGAAAACCATACCATTTTTGATTTTGGGTCCCGCTTTAGGAGAACCGCCATCAAGGTAGTTAGGAATTTGAGGATCTTCGTGAGGTGCTTTACCAATACCGTGACCACAAAAGTCACGAAGCGGCTCATAACCACGACCACGAATAAACTCCTGCATCAAAAAGCTAAGCTCTTTAAAACGCATACCCGGCTTGATATTTTCTATCGCATGATAAAGTGTATCTTTAGCACAGGCAATGAGCGCCTCATCTTCTTCACTGATTTTACCCACCCCAACAGTGATAGCTGCGTCGCCGTAGTATCCCTGTAATTTTGTTCCGATGTCGTAACCGATAACATCACCCTCTTGTAGTTTGTAGTCTGTCGGAATGCCATGAATAATCACTTCATTAAGAGAGGTACATACTGCATTAGGAAATCCGTAAAGGCCTTTAAACGAAGGAAGTGCCTTATGCAAGCGGATATAATCTTCCGCCATCGCATCAAGCTCTTGTAAAGAAGCACCTACTTTTGTGTTTTCACGCAGTAGATTTAAGGCTCCGGCTACAATTTTGTTAGCAGCGCGAAGTTTATCGATTTCGACATTCTTTCGAATAGCGATGGCCATGTTTATAGACCGACCGCTGAAAGAGTTTCGTACTTACTCATGTAGATCTGAGCTTCAATCTTACGCATAGTGTCAAGGGCTACTTGAACTACGATAAGGACGGCAGTACCACCGAAAAAGAAAGGAACACCCATACCCTTGATGATCATAAATGGCAATGTTGCCACAAGACCAAGGTAGAGTGCACCTGTTATCGTCAAACGTGATGCTGTTTCGTTCAAGAATGCCGCAGTTGAAGCACCTGGACGAACACCTGGTATAAATCCACCTTGACGCTTTAAGTTGTCTGAGATATCTTTTGCATTAAAGACAATCGATGCGTAGAAAAACGCAAAGAAGATAACAAAGGCAAAGGTCAAAAAGTTAAAGAAATAACTGTTTGGATTCAACACATCAGCAATCGCTTGAATGGTTGGATTGGTACTACTAGATAGTACTGTCATCGGGAACATCAAGATCGCTGAAGCAAAGATAACTGGAATAACACCAGAAAGGTTTACCTTAATAGGAATGTAATTCATTACACGCTTATTTTGGTTTTGCATCATCGTCTTTTTCGCATACGTTACCGGCACACGACGCTCACCAAGTTCAACATAGATAATAGTACCTACAGTTGCCAAGATAAGAGCTAAGATAGCCAGTACCGTGATAAAGCTCATAGCACCTTCGTTGACCATCGAAATCGACTGGCCAATAGCAGAAGGAATACCCGAGACAATACCAGCGAAGATGATCAAAGAGATACCGTTACCGATACCACTCTGAGTGATCTGTTCACCAATCCACATCAACAACATCGTTCCTGCAAGCATAGAGAAAGCTGAGACAATGATAAATGTTGTGTGGTCCGTCAGGATCGCGCTCGAACCATCAGGTCCCGTCAAACTCTGTAGACCAATACTAACACCAACCGCTTGCACAATAGTAATAGCGATCGTTGCATAACGAATAATCTGCATATATTTCACCATACCGTCACGCTCTTTTTTCATCTGTCCTAAAGTAGGGAATGTCGCTGCAAGCAGTTCCATGATGATAGAGGCGGTGATGTAAGGCATAATACCAAGTGAAATAATGGAGAGTCTTTGTACTGCATTTCCACTGAACATGTTCATAAGTCCAAGGGCATCAGATTGATGTGAGTCGAAGAAAGAGGCGATTACCGCTGTATCAACACCGGGTACCGGCACGTATGCCAGTAGACGGTAGATAAAAAGAAAACCGATCGTAATTAAGATCTTGTTTACTAGTTGCTGGTTCATTTAGTTGCCAGTTGTAGTAACGTTTTCGTCTTTGATCTTAGAAGCTAAATCTTTTGCAGAAGCACCAACAAGCTTGACGCGAGTTACTGATTTTGGAAGATTATATACTTCACGGATTGCTTCTACTGTAATCTCAGCAAGAGCGACAACTTTCGGTGCCTTCTCTACATTGATGCTTACAGGTTTCGTTACACGAGAGAAGAAACCGATTTTTGGTAGGCGTTTTGCCAATACAGTCTGTCCACCCTCGAAGTTACGCTTACGCTTGTAACCTGTACGAGATTTTTGACCTTTTTGACCACGAGTAGAAGTTTTACCCATACCCGAACCTTGTCCACGTCCTACACGCTTACGAGCGTGAGTAGAACCTTTGGCAGGTGTTAAATTTTCTAATGCCATTTTCTATCCTTTCATTCTTGAAAGTGCTTCAACAGTAGCACGAACAACAGTATTTGGATTGTTTGAGCCAATTGACTTAGTCAAGATATCTTGGATACCAGCAAGTTCAAGTACTGGACGCAATGCGCCACCGGCGATAACACCTGTACCTTCTGATGCTGGAGCCATCCATACATGACTAGCGTTGAATTTGTGCTCAATATCGTGAGCAATAGTAGTACCCTTGATCTTAACTGTTGTCAAGTTCTTGAATGCTTCATCTACTGCTTTACGAATAGCGTCTGGAACCTCTTTCGCTTTACCTACACCGTACCCTACAGTACCGTTTTTGTCACCGACAACAACAAGTGCAGTAAAACGGAAACGACGTCCACCTTTTACAACTTTGGTTACACGACCGATGTTTACGATCGACTCTTCGAAGTCTTCTCTATTGATAGTACTCATCATCAGCCCCTAGAACTTAATTTCGTTAGCACGAAGTGCATCACCGAAAGCAGCTACAACACCGTGGTACTGGTAACCGTTACGGTCAAATACAACTTCAGTGATGTTCGCAGCTTTAAGATTTGCAGCAAATTGCTCTGCCAACTTAGCAGCGTCTACTTTGTTCGCCTTAAGACCAGAAGCCTTAGAGTGAATAGATGCCAATGTTGTAGCAGTTTCGTCATTGATCGCTTGCGCAGAAAAATAACGGTTTGAACGGAACACCGATACACGTGGAAGTGTCTCTGAACCAGAGATCTTCGCACGAATACGACGTTTACGTTGGACACGCTTGTTAGCTTTTGTTTTTAAAGTTTTTGCAGTCATCTCAACGCCCCTTATTTCTTAGCAGTTTTACCGGCTTTACGCACGATATGCTCATCCATGTACTTAACACCTTTACCTTTGTAAGGCTCTGGTGGACGGAAAGAACGGATCTCAGCAGCAGCTTGTCCAACCATTTGGTTGTCGTTACCTTTGATAGTGATCACATTTTTCTCTACGCTCATCTCAAGACCCTCTTTGATATCATAGTTGATATCGTGAGAGTGTCCAAGTTGAAGGTTAAGAACCTTTCCTTTAACAGCAGCACGGTAACCAACACCGTTGATCTCTAGTTGCTTAGAAAAACCAACTGTAAGACCTTTAACGATGTTCGCAGAAAGTGCGCGGTATGTTCCCCAGAATGCACGGTCTTCACGTGAATCTGACTTGTTTTTGAATGTTAGTGTCTGACCGTCAAGCTCAACAACAACATTTCCCATAGTGTCTAATGTACGTGTATCTTTACCTTTTACAAAAGTAACGATAGCGCCATCAACACTTACTTTGATCTCAGCTGGTACTACAACAGGATTTTTTCCAATACGTGACATATTATCCCCTTACCAGATCGTAGCCATTACTTCGCCACCGATACCAAGCTCGAAAGCTTTATCGTTAGGAAGAACGCCTTTAGATGTTGAAACGATGATCGTTCCGTAACCATTTTTGAAACGCTTGATGTCAGCTGCCGGCTTGTAAACACGACGACCTGGCTTAGAAACACGTTTCATCTCATTGATAACAGTTTTACCGTTTTCATCATACTTCAACACTACGTTGATGCTTTTTTTAGTGCCGTTTTCGATTACATTGAAAGACTCAACGTAACCTTTGTCAGCTAAAATTCCTACCATAGCTTCAACACTCTTAGAGTGAAGAAGTGTTGCTACGTCAAGACGACGCATTGCAGCATTACGGATACGAGTTAATGAGTCTGAAATTAAATCATTTACCATTATATATTCCTTATTTTGCTAAGTGCTCAAGGCACTTGCTATTGTTAGGAGTTTCATCTTGGAAAGCTTACGCTTACCAAGAAGACTTTCTAACACCTGGGATTAGACCTTCATTTGCCATTTTTCTGAAACAGATACGACAAATTCCGAAGTCACGTAGAACAGAGTGTGGACGACCACAGATCTGACAACGAGTGTAAGCGCGAACTGCAAATTTTGGTGTGCGTTTCGCTTTAGCGATCATTGATTTTTTAGCCATTGTTGCGCTCCTTAGTGAACGGCATACCCATAGCAGTTAAAAGAGCCAAGCCCTCTTTGTCGCTAGTAGTAGACGTTACAACAGTAATGTTCATACCGTGAATTTGCATGATTGAATCATAATCAACTTCAGGGAAGATCAACTGCTCAGTAAGACCGAAGTTGTAGTTACCACGACCGTCGAAACCATTACGTGGAACACCACGGAAGTCTTTCATACGAGGAAGTGCAATAGCTACTAGACGGTCAAGGAATTCGTACATCTTAGCACCACGAAGTGTTACACGAACACCTACTGGCATACCTTCACGAACCTTGAAACCTGCAACTGATTTGTTAGAGATAACAACAGATGCATGCTGACCAGCGATCGCTGAGATAGTGTCTTGGATGTTTTGGATAAGCTTGTTATCTTTCATCGCAAAACCTGTACCTACAGAGATATTGATCTTTTCAATTTTTGGAATATCCATAACATTTTTAATGCCAAGCTCTTCTTGAAGCTGTGGCTTAAGTGCTAGATACTTTTCTTTTAAACGTGCCATGAATTACGCCTCCACTTTACGAACGTTAGAAACATTAATAGGCATCTCTTTATTTAAAAAGCCGCCCTTTGGATTCTCTTCAGTAGGTTTAACTGTCTTCTTAGCGATTTTACATCCCTCAACAATTACCTGACCTTTTTTTGGAAATACTGCAAGTACCGCTGCTTTAGTGCCTTTATCGTCACCAGCAAGGATCTCTACTGTATCACCCTTTTTGAAATTAAACTTTGCCATAATTAAACAACCTCCGGAGCTAGAGATACGATCTTCATGAAACCTGAATAACGTACTTCACGTGCTACAGGACCAAAAATACGAGTACCAATAGGCTCTTTTTTAGCGTCAAGAATAACAGCAGCGTTGTCGTCAAAACGGATCAGTGAACCATTTTCACGTTGTACTTCTTTTTTAGTACGTACAACAACGGCCTTGATTACTTGACCTTTTTTAACTTTTCCAGTTGGAATCGCTTTCTTTACAGAAGCAACAATCACATCACCAACAGATGCATAGCGACGCTTAGAGCCACCAAGAACCTTGATACACATGATCTCTTTTGCACCTGTGTTATCAGCTACTTTTAAACGAGTAAAACCTTGGATCATATTAAGCTCCTACTACTGTTTTAAGTCTGAAAGACTTCGTCTTAGAAAGTGGACGACACTCAACAGCGATGACTTTGTCACCAACTTTAAGAGTGTTGTTCTCATCATGGATAAGATACTTTTTAAAACGCTTAACAACTTTGTGGTAACGAGGGTGCATAACACGACGCTCTACCAAAACAGAAGCTGTTTTGTCTCCAGAGATCTTGACTACTTCACCTTGAATTTCACGTTGACTCATAGTGCTCTCCCTACTTCACTGCTGCAAGAGCAGTGTTAATACGAGCAATATCTTTTTTAACAACGCGAAGTTCGCTAGTGTTAGTCAATTGCATCATTTTTTGTTTGATCTTTAGAGTGAAAAGCTCAGTTTTCTTCTCTTTGATCATTGCTTGTAATTCAGTTGCATTTTTAGCTGCTAAATCAGAATAGTTCATTGTTCATCTCCGCAGTAATGATTTTACATTTGAATGGAAGTTTGTGTATTGCAAGAGTCAACGCTTCACGCGCTACTTCTTCAGGTACACCACCCATTTCAAAGATAATACGACCTGGCTTAATATTCATAACCCACTGATCAACTGGACCTTTACCCTTACCCATACGAGTTTCAAGAGGCTTGGCAGTTAGTGGCTTAGCTGGGAACACACGGATCCAGATCTTACCTTGACGTTTAATGTGACGTGTTGCAGTAATACGAGCCGCTTCAATCTGACGAGAGTTGATACGACCAGCTTCTACAGCTTTAAATGCAATGTCACCAAACGCTAATTTATAACCAGAACGAGCGTAACCACGGTTACGTCCCTTCATTACCTTACGGTATTTAGTTCTTTTAGGCATTAACATGATTAATCAGCCTTTCTAGCACGAGGACGACGCTCACGCTTCTCAGATTTTTCTTCTACTTCTGCAGGAACACCTTTAGTAAGTACTTCACCTTTAAAGATCCATACTTTAATACCGATGATTCCGTAAGTAGTGTTAGCTTCAGCAAAACCGTAATCGATCTTTGCACGAAGTGTATGAAGAGGCACACGACCTTCTAGGTACCACTCAGTACGTGCCATTTCAGCACCACCAAGACGACCAGCAACAGCGACTTTAATTCCCTTAGCACCAGAACGTTCTGCATTTTGCATAACTTTCTTCATAGCACGACGGAAAGCAATACGACGCTCAAGTTGTGTAGCTACATTTTCTGCAACAAGTTGTGCAGAAGTGTTAGCTTTTTTCTCTTCTTTGATGTTTACAGCAATGCTCTTACCGATAAGCTTTTGAAGATTTGTCTTCAACTTCTCGATGTCAGCACCTTTTTTACCAATGATGATACCAGGACGTGCAGCTACGATAGTAACACGTAGACGCTTCGCAGTACGCTCAATGATGATGTTAGCAACACCAGCATAGTAAAGTTCTTTCTTTAAGAAAGTACGGATTTTGTAATCTTCACCAAGGTTAGCCGCAGCTGTGTCAAACGATGGATACCAACGAGATTCCCAGTTACGGTTGATGCCTAGACGAAGACCAATAGGATTAACTTTATGACCCATTCTATTTGCCCTCTACTTCTACTAAGATGTGTGCTGTTGGTTTACGAATACCTGAGGCCATACCACGAGCACGTGGACGGAAACGCTTAAGTACCGGACCATTGTCAACACGACAAGATTTAACAACACAATCTTCAGCTTCAAGACCGCTATTAGCTACTGCAGATGCAAGTACCTTATAGATGATCTTAGCCGCTTTGTTAGGTGTGAATTCTAAAGCTGCAAGAGCCTCTTCAGCGTTCATACCCTGGATTTCGCGTGCAACAAGACGAGATTTGATCGGTGAAACACGAATAAATTTTAATAGTGCTCTTGCCATGATTAAACCTTCTTCTGTACAGAGCCCTTGTGGCCCTTAAATGTACGTGTTGGTGCGAATTCGCCTAGCTTGTAACCAATGTGGTTCTCTGTAATATATACAGGGATAAATTGGCGACCGTTATGAACATTAAGTGTCAAACCGATCATTTCTGGAAGTACCATTGAACGACGTGACCAAGTTTTGATTGGCTTCTTGTTACCTTCTTCTTTAGCAACAAGAACCTTCTTCATCAAGTGATCGTCTACGAATGGACCTTTTTTTACTGAACGAGCCATAATTAACCTACCCTTTTAGCATTTGGTTTACGACGTGTAATAATCAATCTATCAGAAGATTTCTTACGACGAGTCTTAGCACCCTTAGTCGGTTTACCCCATGGAGTAACCGGGTGACGACCTGAGTTTGTTTTACCTTCACCACCACCGTGTGGGTGATCGATAGGGTTCATCGCAGAACCACGAGTCTGAGGACGGATACCACGGTGACGTGAACGACCTGCTTTTGCCCATACGATGTTAGAAAACTCTTCGTTTCCAACAGTACCAACAGTTGCAAGACACTCGCCAAGGATAAGACGCATCTCAGAAGATGGAAGACGTACAGAAACGTACTTACCATCACGACCCATGATCTGAGCAGAGTTTCCAGCAGAACGAACTAGTTGTCCACCCTTACCTGGTTTAAGCTCAAGGTTGTGGATGATCGTACCCACTGGGATGTTCTTCAACTTCATTGTGTTACCAGGCTTGATGTCAAGACCAGCATCTGAAGATTGAACAGTGTCACCTACTTTAAGACCGATTGGTTGAAGGATATAACGCTTCTCACCATCAGCATAAGTAACAAGACAGATACGACAGTTACGGTACGGATCGTACTCAACTGTACTTACTGTACCAGGGATGTCAAACTTATTACGCTTAAAATCGATGATACGGTAGATCTTTTTAGCACCAGCTTGCTTGTGACGTGAAGTGATACGACCATTGTTGTTACGACCAGCAGTTGTTGGAAGCTTCTTCAATAGTGAACGTACACTTGGCTTAGCAGTGATGTCACTGCTATCAATGTTTGTATAGAAACGACGACTTGGAGTTATCGGTCTGTATGTTTTCATTGCCATGTTATACCGCCAAACTTTCGATCTGTGCACCTTCTGGTAATGTCACATAGAACTTCTTAAAGTTGTTTTGCTTACCAGTTACACCACGAAATTTTTTAATTTTTCCCGCTTGGTTAAGAGAGTTGATACGTGTTGGAACGATACCAAAGTACTCACGGAAGATCTCTTTAAGACCTGTCTTAGTTACACGAGGAGATGTTTGTACAACGACAACACCAGACTCTTGAAGACCTAAAGTCTTCTCTGTATACAAGATAGACTTGATATCTGTAATATCTGCCATTACTTTGCTCCTCCTACGATTTGCTCGAAAACAGCTTTTTCCATAACGACTGAACGGTATGTTGCTGCTAAGAAAGCGTTAAGCTCATTACCTTCTACTAGGTAACAAGTCTGAAGATTACGGAATGCCATAAAAGTCTTCTCGTCAATGATCTCTTTTACAAAAAGAGCATCACGTACGTTAAGTGCTTTAAAGATTGCATCTGCATCTTTTGTTTTACCAGAAGCGACTTCGATGTTGTCAACTATAAATAGTTTTCCAGCTTCAGAAAGTTCATTAAGTGCAAACTCTAGAGCTACACGTTTTTGCTTCTTGTTTACTTTAAGATCATAGTTACGGTTCGCTTTTGGACCGAAAACTTGACCACCGCCAACCCATACAGGAGAACGAGTAGAACCGGCACGAGCACCACCACGACCCTTTTGAGCCCATGGTTTTTTACCACCACCACTTACTTCAGCACGAGTCTTAGTAGATGCAGTGTTAGCACGGATGCCTGCCTGGTACGACTTAACGTATAGGTAAAGGTTGTGTGGGTTGATACCCGAAAAACTCTCTGGAAGCGCGAGCTCAGAGTCTTTTTCAAATTTATTATTAAGAACTATTGCGCTCATTATTTAACTACCTTTAAACGACCTAATGCACCGTTTGGTCCAGAAACTGCACCTTTAACAACTAGTACACCATTTTCAGCATCGAAAGAGATGATCTCATTTTTCACAGTATTCAAAGTGTTACCATGCTGTCCTGACATCTTACGACCCTTCATTACACGACCTGGCCACTCAGCATTACCGATAGATCCACCAGTACGGTGAAAACGGTGTCCGTGTGAACCTGGACCACCACCGAAGTTCCAACGCTTAACAACACCCGTGAAACCACGACCCTTAGTGTTAAACGATGTCTTAACTACTTTACCTTCAGTTAAAGGCGTAAGGTCAAGATCACCAGCTTCAGTGTTTGCAACACTCATTGTTGCGAAACGGTTGAACTCTGCAGAAAGACTATATTTCTTTTGCTGACCTTCAACTGCTTTGTTTGACTTTTTACCATCGTTGTATGCAACGATTGCAACGCCGTCATTTACTTCACAAACTTTGATCTCTTTCACTTTAAGAAGTGTAACAGGTACAGCAGGGACAGTAATTGTACGGCTCATACCGATTTTTTCAACAATATATTCCATCATTTATCCTTACTTGTCCATTGAACGTACTTCTACGTCCACTTCTGGTGCAAGATCTAGTTTCATTAGTGAATCAACAGTCTCTGGCGTAGCAGATACAATGTCGATTAGACGTGCGTGCATACGAATCTCAAACTGCTCACGAGCATCTTTGTTAACGTGTACAGACTTAAGAACCGTATACTTACGAATCTTTGTTGGCAAAGGGATTGGTCCACGGATTTCCGCGCCTGTTCTCTTTACCGCTTCAACGATAGATGCTACTGAACGATCGAGTACACGATGATCATAAGCTCTAAGTTTCAAACGAATTTTTTCCATAATATTTCCTCATAAAGAACTCGTCAGATCTAACCTGACTATTTGTAGAGAGCGGAATTGTACCGAAACAGGGACAATAGTTCAATGCTTTAGGGTGGGTTTTAAGAAATATATTAGATTTTATTTCCTTTTAAAAAGGAAGTGATACAATTTGTTATCTTGGAAATGGGTTTAATACTCTGAAGATATGTTCTTTTATTATTTCTTTTTATTGCAAATAGGGTTTGGCTTCGTACATAAATATATATGTCGTCCGTCATTCCTGCGAAGGCAGGAGACCAAAGGAAATGCCCTCGGGTGAATCCACGAATTCTTATTACATAACAGTTTGACTCTCTATACTCTAATTGTATTCAGGTTTACAAAATAACTATCAGTAAGTTTTACACTTGATAGTAGTTACATATGCTTTTTCTTGTTTAGCTACTACCTTGTTTAATTAAACTGTGGCGAACTAAACTTTTTACGACTCGGCATTTAGTGCCTCCCTGCATTGCACTGTTGGTGCTGATCTCTCTGTCGCGTCAGAGAGATAATTTTTAGGAAAAAGAGAGAGACGCTGTTGTTCAGAGTGATGAGCTTATAATCTAAAGCAGTTAGATTTTCGTTCTTTATATTGCTACGACTCTGGTTGTTATTATTACGGTTTTGTTTGAATTGGGATGAAAGCGAATGCTTTCACATTGATCAATACGTCACCGCTTGCTCTTCCTCTCTAGCATCTGCAAGGCCGAACGAAGGTTTATTTCTGCCGTTAAAAAAATGACACTGTCTGAGCAAAGCGAGTTTGGTATTTTTAGGTGAGAAGCGTTTAGTAAAAGCCAACTGCTTGGCTTTTATAGGTTCGGAAACAGAGTTGATATGCGTAGCATCAACGGCGTAGTCCCAAAGTGAGGGAAATCGGTAGCTACCGATCCTGAAGCCCTGCTAGAGTCGGTTTTTCTGTTTCTCTTCTTTCCGAGAAAAAAAGAGAAAGGGAAGCAAGAGTTAATTCTAATTTTCAAAATATAAGAAAGACAATATAAAGTACAAGTTTAAATTCAAAAAAGTAACTAACTCGTGGATTCCTGCCTTTGCAGGAATGACGACGCCAAAAGGAATCAGTAGTGGAAATATTATTAGAAGAGTTTTATAAACAAGACATACAGACACCACAATATATAGAGAGACGATACTTTTTAGAAGAGGAGACCTCTTATCAGCTTAACGGCATCACCCAGTCTGGTAAAAGTTATCTTATAAAACACACCCTCCTCGCCCACAAAAAAAACAGTTACTTATATATAGATTGCAATGACCTCCGAATAGATGTCGAAAACCTCAACAAAATCCTTACCCGCTTCTGTAATCAAAACGACATCAAGATCGTAGCACTTGACAACTACAAAGAGACCATTGCCTTACCTAAGGTCAAACAACTCCTTATAGCTAGTATAGAGCATTTTAACTACCCCGAGTTAGAGACTATAAAACTCTATCCGCTAGAGTATGAAGGCTTCCTCGCTTTTGAGCAACGTTATGATGAAAGCGCTCTTAACCACTTTTTCCAACTCGGTGGCCTCCCTGCCATGCATAGGGTCACTGCACAAGAGCGTCCACGCTACATTCAAAAGAGTTTTCACTACGCACTCAGTGAGATCGGTTTTGACATCTTTGCCCTTGCTGTAAATCTTATGACCCAAAAAGTCTCAGCCTTCATGCTCTATGAACGCCTTAAAACCACCCGTAAAATATCCAAAGACAAGCTTTACACTAACCTTGATACCTTGTTCTCTCAAGGATACCTCCACCAACTCCCAAAATATGACCATGCCAAAGCGATCAAAAAGCTCTACCTTTGTGATATCTCCATAAAAAATGCCTTCTCTACTCAGAAACATTTTGGTCGCCTTTTTGAGAACATGGTCTACTTGGAGATGTTGAAAAAAGAGTTTGAACTCTACTATGATGAAGATATTGATTTTTACCTGCCTTCACAAAACAGGGTGGTACTCTGTATGCCTTTTGGTAATCAAGAAGCACTGTTCAAGAAAATTGAGAAGATAGAAGG